>JAMJFU010000083.1 GCA_023544525.1 Anaerolineae bacterium
GGGGCGGGCAGAATTGCTCGACGTGTGGCTTGACGTGACGATGGATCCCGCTGAGGTCCTGGCTCGCCTGGTCCCTGTGCTTCCGCCCGGGCTCGAGGTCCTTGGTGTCGAGGAGGTTGGGTTGCGCGCCCCGGCGCTCCAGTCTCAGATGCGGGCCGCCGGGTACCGTGCCGAGGTCCGCACCTCAGAGCCCCTGGAAGGCATCGAGACCCGCGTCCGGGCGCTGCTGGAAGCGCCGACCCTCCCGCGCCAGCGGCATCACAAAGGCCGGATGCGGAGCTACGATCTCCGGCCCTTGATCCAACAGGTCGAGGTGGAGCGTGGCGAGGAGGGCAAAGCGGTCCTGAGGATGCGCCTCCAGGCCAGTCCCCAGGGTGCAGGCCGCCCCGATGAGGTGCTCGATGCCCTGGGCCTCTCGATCGCTCCTCACGCCATCGAGCGGACCAAGCTCCACTTTGATTTTGACAAATAGCTGGGAGATGGTATAATCGGCCTTTGCAAGCACAGCGGCGGGGTCTTGGATCCCACCGCTTGTTGATGTCATGGTTTGGTGGAGGTATGCCCTCATGTACGCAGTCGTCAGGACAGGTGGAAAGCAGTACCGGGTCAGCCCCGGTGACACCATCGATGTAGAGAAACTGCCCCTCGAAGTGGGCGACACGATTGAGCTGGACGAAGTGCTCCTGGTAGCCAACGGCGGCAAGGCAAAGGTCGGGCAGCCGCTGGTCGAGGGGGCCAGGGTCAAAGCCACGGTGACGCGCCAGGCCAAGGGGCCAAAGCTGATCATATTCAAATATCGGCCCAGCAAACGCTATCGCCGCAAGATTGGGCACCGGCAGCATTATACCCGGCTACGCATCGACGAGATCGTTGCGTAGGGCGTGAGCTAGAAAGGCATAGGTCCAGATGGCACACAAAAAAGGTGGTGGCAGCACTCGCAACGGGCGTGATAGTCATTCGAAACGGCTTGGCGTCAAGCGGTTCGATGGCCAGGAGGTCACGTCGGGCAGTATCCTGGTGCGCCAGCGTGGCACGCAGTTTCGACCTGGCCACAACGTCGGCCTGGGGCGCGACTATACCATTTTTGCCACGATCGACGGCTATGTGAAATTCGAGACCATCCGCAATGGACGCAAGCAGATCAGTGTCTATCCGGAGCGGGTGACAGAGTAGAGGTACCCAGCATGAAAGAGAAGATTCACCCCAAATACTTCCCAGAGGCCCAGGTTATCTGTGCCTGTGGAAATAGCTGGACGACGGGAGCGACCCAGGAAGTGGTCCGCACCGATGTCTGCTCGGCCTGCCACCCGTTCTTCACGGGCGAGCAGCGCATCGTGGACACGGCGGGACAGGTTGAGCGCTTTATGCGACGCCTGGAGAAAAAGGTCGAGATCGCGGGCCAGGAAGAAGGATAGCGCACTTGAGCGCAGCCAAGGGGCAGAGTCAAGGCTTTGCCCCTTTTTCTTTGGATGGCGAGCTACTTCACAGGGAGAGACGCGCATGCGCCACAGCTACAATGGCGGGTGGATCGAAGTTGTCTGCGGGAGCATGTTCAGCGGCAAGACGGAGGAGCTGATCCGCCGCGTCCGCCGGGCACGCATTGCGAAACAGAAGGTCCAGGTATTCAAGCCGGCCCTGGACAAACGCTACCACACGCAGCAGGTCTCTTCACATAATGGCCTGCACTGGGAGGCGATACCCGTGGGCAACGCCCGCGAGATCCTCGAGCGCCTTGCGCCTGACACTACAGTGGTGGCCGTGGATGAGGCCCAGTTCTTTGATTGGGAGCTCTCCTGGGTATGCAACCAGTTGGCTGCTCGCGGCATGCGGATCATCCTCGCCGGGCTCGACATGGACTTTCGGGGCGAACCCTTCGGACCCATGCCGCTGCTGATGGCCGAGGCGGAAGAGGTCACCAAGCTCCAGGCCATCTGTGTGGAGTGTGGTGCTCCCGCCAGCCGCACCCAACGCCTGATCGACGGCGAGCCCGCCGCCTACGACGATCCCATCATCCTGGTCGGGGGCAGCGAATCGTACGAGGCCCGCTGCCGTAGCTGCCATCAGGTGCCAGGCAAACGGGAATAGCAGACGCTCTTATGTAGCACAACGCGGGCTGGCAGCCATCCGGGTGCCAGCCCGCGTTTTCGCGCATGGGGCCGGTGGGGCCCCTGCTAATCTGCTGCCCGCCTCACATGGAGGCGGAAGCCTTCCACGTGCTCGACGACCACCATCTCCCCGATCTCCACTGCGCCTTCCAAAGAGGTGGCGGCCCATAGCTCACCGCGGAGAAAGACGGTGCCTTCCGGATCCAGGCGGCTGCGTACCTGGGCCCTCTGGCCGATGAGGCCTTCCCGGCCCGTCGTGGGCCGCTTGCGTTGGATCTGCACCACCTTGGCGACGGCAAAGGCGAAAAACAGCCCTGTGACCACCGCCACCGACACAACCGCCGAAAGCGAGATGCGATACAGGGGCGAGTTGAACAACAGCAAGGCGCCAGCCACGAGCGAGGCAATGCCCCCTGCGGTCAGCACACCGTGCGTTGGAGCCTTGAGGTCCACCACAAAAAGCACAAAGGCCAGGGCGATAAAGATGAGACCGGTGTAGTTGACGGGCAACACACCCAGCGCATAGAAGGCCAACAGGAGACAGATGGCACCGACGATGCCAGCGGCGTAACCGCCAGGACTGGCCAGCTCGAACAGGATGGCGTTGACCCCGATGGTCAGAAGGATGAAGGCGACCGTGGGGTTGGTGATGAGGTGCAGGACCTGCTCGACAAAGTTCATCGGCAGCTCACGCGTCGCGGCCCCGGCCGTCCTGAGGGTCACCTCCTCGCCATCAAGCTGGACCTGGAACCCGTCCATCTGGGCCAGCAGGTCGTCGACGCCGTCGGCAACAAAGTCGATGACGTTCATCTCCAGGGCTTCCTGAGCGGTAGCGGCCCTTGCCTCCTCGATGGCTGACTCGGCCCAGGCTACCGCCTCTTCACCTCGCCGCCCCGCCAGTGCCCGGGCTTGGGCCTTCAGATCCTCTTTGATCTTGGTCTCCAGGGTCTCACCCAGGTCTTCGCCCTGCCCGCCGACGGGGCTGGCCGCGCCGATGGTCGTTCCGGGCGCCATGGCCGCCACGTGGCCCGCCAGGGTGATGAGCGTTCCCGCCGATGCAGCGTAGGCGCCTCGGGGATAGACATAGACGACGACGGGCACCTCGGCGTCGAGGATCACCTGCACGACGTCGCTCATCAGGTCGGTCTGGCCGCCTGGGGTGTCCAGCAAGACGATCAGCGCTTCAGAGCCATCCTGTTCAGCCGTCTCGACGCCGCGCTGGATATAGCTGATCATGATGGGTGTGACTGGCCCGTCGATCTGCAGCACGTCTACCCGCCGCGGGCTGTCCTCCTGCGCCTGGGCACCCGTTGCCACTGTCAGGATCAGGACCAGCCAGATCAGGAGCCGGTACCACCGCATCCCTTTGGTCTTCATGAGCCACAACCTTCCCAGAATCCCCATACTCCTCTGCCAAACATTATAATCGAATTCTGCCCAGAAGACAACTCCCCCAAAAAAGACCTCCGGGCTGGCGAGCGAGCGGCTCACCAAGCCCCGGAGGTCTTTGGGTGCAGGTAACGGGCGTTACTCGGCCAGGACCTTCTTGAACTCTTCCTCCATAGCCGGCACCACCTGGAACAGATCGCCGACGATGCCATAGTTGGCCAGCTTAAAGATGGGAGCCTCAGGATCTTTGTTGACGGCCACGATGACTTTGGAGGTCTTCATGCCGGCCAGGTGCTGGATGGCGCCAGAGATGCCGCAGGCGATGTAGAGATTGGGCGTCACCGTCTTGCCTGTCTGGCCCACCTGGTGCGCATGCTCGATCCAGCCAGCGTCGACCGCTGCACGGGAAGCACCCACTGCCGCGCCGAGGGTTTTGGCCAGATGGCGGATAGGCTCAAAGCCGTCAGGCCCGCCAACGCCGCGTCCTCCAGACACGATGATGTCTGCCTCTGCCACGTCGATCTCACCTTCGCCTGCGCCGGCGATCTCGACCACCCGGGCCCGCATCTGAGCCGTAACAGCGCCGATCGGTTCTACCGTTGCTGAGGCACCGGGATCAGGCTCTTGGACGGCCAATACGTTGGGACGCACCGTAGCCATCTGTGGGTTGCTGTTCAGCTTGATCTGCGCCAGGGCTTTGCCGGCAAAGATAGGCCGCGTGGCCAGCAACTGCCCCCCGTCGATCTCGAGGGCGGTGCAGTCCGAGGCGAGTCCCACCCCGAGGCAGGCAGCCAGCCGGGGTGCCAGGTCCCTGCCCATGGCGGTGGCCCCCACCAGGAGCACCGCCGGCTCGACCTGGCCAGCCAGGGCGGCCAGGGTATCGGTATAGGCCTCACTGGAGTAAAGGCCCAGGGCCGGGTCGTCGGCGACGTATACTTTGGTGGCGCCGTACTGCGCCAGCATGTCGGGCAGGCCATCCAGGCCAGAACCGACGAGCACCGCTTCCACACTGCCACCCAGATCGGCAGCCAGCTTGGCGCCGGCAGTTAACATTTCATAGGCGACCTTTTTCAGGATGCCATCGCGCTGTTCCGCAAATACCAGGACATTGTTTCCCATGATCGCCTCCTAGATGACCTTTGCCTCGTCGCGCAGCAGGTGCACGACTTTCCGGGCCGCTTCGTCGGGCTCGCCTTCAATGATGCGCCCGGCGGGACGCTCGGGCGGGGGCAGCACCGCGACAATCTCGAGCTTGGATCCAGCTGCTCCGACCTCGTCCGCTGCCAGGCCCACATCCTCCAAGCCCCACTGCACAAAGGGCTTCTGCCGCGCCTGGCGGATGCCGCGGAAGGAAGGATAGCGGGGCTCGTTCAGCCCCTTCTGGGCGGTGATGACTGCTGGCAATGGGAGTTCCACCACCTCCTGCCCGCCCTCGATATCCCTCCTGGCCTTGGCGCTTTTGGCGTCGATGTCGATCTCGAGTCTGCTCACCACCGACACATGGGGCAGGTCCAAGATCTCGGCCAGCATGATGCCCACGGCTGCATTGTCGTCGTCCACGGCCTGCCTGCCACAGAAGATGGCATCGTACTCGCCCAGTTTGCTGATGGCTGCGGCCAACGCCTTGGCTGTGGCATAAGAATCGCCATTCTGGAAGGCCTCAGCAGAGAGGTGATAGACCTCGTCTGCGCCCATGGCCAGGCCCTTCAGGATGCTCTCGCGGGCCCGCTCGGGCCCGAGGCTGACCAGGGTCACTTTGCCACCGTTTTGCTCCTGCCACTTCAGGGCTTCTTCCAGTGCGAACTCGTCGTAGGGATTGACCACATATTGGATCCCCTCCTCCACGACCTTACCATCCCGGACTTCGATGCGGGCCTCGGTGTCCGGCACTTCTTTCAGACAGACGATAGAGTTCATGGTACCTCCTTCCGGTTAGATCTGTTTTGTGCGCTCCAGTTGATACTACTCTCTGTGACGGCTGGCACGAGCCGGGGGGCCACGCCGTCCTTTTTCCTCTACAGACTCAGGATGGCATCCAACATGGCCAGGGTCTGCTTCTGGGTAAAGTGACCCAGTTTGATGGCTTTGGAGGGGCAGGCCACTGAGCACGTACCGCAGCCTTTGCACAGCACCTCATTGACGGTCATGATCCCGCGCCAGGGATGCATGCTGAGGGCACCATAGGTACAGGCCGCCTCGCACAAGCCGCAGCCGACACAGAGCTCCTGATCCACGGAGCTGACAATCGCCTCCACCTTGGCCTTGCCCATGGACAGCGGGATGAGGGCGGATGAGGCCGCGGCCTTGGCCTGGGCCACCGTGTCTGGGATGTCCTTGGGTCCCTGGCAGGTGCCTGCGAGAAAGATCCCATCGCTGGTGGTGTCGACGGGCCGCAGCTTGGGATGGGCCTCTGCCAGGAAGCCGTCACCCGTGCGGCTGAGCTTTAGCATCTGGGCTACGCCCTGGCCCGCTGCACCTGGCTCCAGCCCGACGGCCAGGACGGCCATATCGGCTTCGACCTCCACGGTGCGTCGCAGCAGGGTATCCTCGGCCCGGATCACCAGTTTGTCGCCCCGCCAAAAGATCTCAGAGGGGTTCCCCCGCCGGTAGCGAGCCCCGCGCGCTCGTGCCCGGTCGTAGAACTCCTCGCCACCCTTGGTGAAGGCGCGCACGTCCATGTAGAACACGGTGACCCTGGAGTCAGGTAACTGGTCGAGGACCACGTTGGCCTGCTTGGCCGTGTACATGCAGCACACGCGCGAGCAGTACTCATTGCCTATCTGCTTGTCGCGCGAGCCGACGCAGTGGACAAAGACGACGTGTTCTGGCGCTTTTTGGGTGCCTGGAATGAGGATCTGCCCCCCGGTTGGCCCATTGGCCGCCGCCAAACGCTCGAACTCGAGCGCTGTGATAACGCCCTGATACTGCCCATAGCCGAATTCGGGCTTGCGGCCTGCCTCGAAGGGATCGTAGCCGGTGGCGACGACGATGGCACCCACCTGCAGTGTGCTCTCGGTCTCCTGCTGGTCAAAGTCGACGGCGTTTTCAGGGCAGGCAAGGGCGCAGGGCGGACCGGCCTGGCACTCGCCCTCCTGGATCAGCAGGCAGTGGGCCGGGTCGACGGTATAGGTGGCGGGTAGCCCCTCGGGAAAGGCCTGATAGATCGCGGCTCGCTTGGCCATGCCCAGCTGGAACTCGTCGGCAATCTGGCCAGCCAGGACGCAGGCCTCGGCACACTTGCCACAGGCTGTGCATTTGGCTGCATCCACGAAACGCGGCTTCCGCCGAACTTTGACCTGGAAGTTGCCGATGTACCCCTCTACGTCGACCACCTCGCTGTAGGCCAGCACCTCCACGTTGGGGTGCTCCATGGCCCGTTGCATCTCCGAGACGACCAGCGCACCGGCATCCTCCATGCGGGGGAAGGTCTTGTTGAGCTGGGCCATGCGGCCGCCCAGGCTGGGCTGCCGCTCTACCAGGTAGGCCTTGTAGCCCGCGTCGGCGATTTCCAGCGCCGCTTCCAGTCCGGCGATCCCGCCGCCGATTACCACGGCTGCCGGCGTGACCGCTACCTCGCGTTCCTCCAGAGGCTCCAGCAGAGAGGCCTTGGCCACCGTGCCGGCCACCAACTCCTTGGCCTTTGCGGTGGCGATCTGGCGGGTGCTGTGCACCCAGGAAACCTGCTCACGGATGTTGGCCATCTCAAAGTAGTAGGGATTGACCCCTACCTCCTCGATGACGGTGCGGAAGGTGGTCTCGTGCATGCGCGGTGAGCAGGAGGCGACGACGACGCGATTCAGGTCATAGTCGCGGACGTCTTGCTGGATCATCTCCTGGCCGGGGTCGGAGCACATGTACATGTAATCGCGGGCGACGACCACGTGGGGCAGGCTCCCGGCGTACGCGGCGACCTCGCGCACGTCGACCGTCGCGCCGATGTTAATCCCGCAATGGCATATGTACACACCGATTCTGGATGCCATAGTGCCTCTCAGTCCATTTCGCTCAATCGAGTAGGGAACACGCTCAAGCACACATCGCGCTCTGTGAGTCGCAGCGTGCCAGCCAGGTCATTGCTGCGCTTCACGGTTCGCAACTCACAATGCCAGCGCCACCAGCTCCATGATATCCATCACCCGCAGCCTGTCCTCCAGCCCCAGGATCTTGACGGCGTCCTCCAGGGTGAGCAGGCAGAAGGGGCAGCTCACGGCGAGCACCTCGGCGCCCATATCGATCGAGTCCCGCACCCGTTGGTGCGCCAGCCGCTCTTCGATATTGGTGCCTTCGGCCCACATGCGTCCACCGCCACCCTCGCAGCACACGCTCCGCTCCCGCGAGCGGTCCAGATCCTGGAACTCGACGCCCGGGAGCCGCTCCAGGATGTAGCGCGGCTCCTCATAGATCTGGTTGTGCTTGCCCAGGAAGCAGGGGTCGTGATAGGTGACCTTCTTGCCGACCTCCTTCTGGAACGCCAGCTGGCCCGTGTCGAGCATGTCGGCCAGCAGCTGGGTATAGTGCAGTACAGGGAAGGGCATCTCGCCGTATTCGTTCTTGAACGCGTTGTAGCAATGGGGCGAGACAGTGACCATGCGCTGTGCCTGGAACTCGGCAAACATCTCGTGGGCACCCTCCACCATATCGGCAAAGCCCTCGGACTCGCCGATACGCCGGATCTCGTTGCCGCAGCACATTTCGTCCATGCCCATCGTGCCAAACCCGATGCCGGCCCGCTGAAAGACCGTCGCCAGGGTACGGGTTACGGGTTGGACGCGGGGGTCGTAGGCCGGCGTGCAGCCGATGTAGAACAGCAGGTCGGTCTTGCCGGCATCAAGGACATTTGCGACCTCGAAATCGAGCCCCTCGACCCAGTCCTCGCGACCCTCGGTAGCAAAGCCGAGGGTGTTCCCTCGCGTGAAAGCGCTCATCAATGCGTCGCGCACGCGGGGTGGCACCCCCTTGCCTTCGCCGACGATATAGCCCCGCAGGCCAATGATCACATCGGCCGGCTTGATGTCCTTCGGGCAGCGGATGGTGCAGGTCAGGCAGTTGGTGCAATCCCACAGCACGGGCAGGAGGCTGGGATCGATACTGTCTTCTATGAGCACCTCGTAGATGATGCTGCGGATATTCAGGGCTGTCTTCATCGAGACCGGGCAGCCGCCGGTGCAGCGCCCACATTGGATGCACTCCAACAGCGTATACTCCTGGACAAAATCCCGGGTGTTTACTTTCATGCTACCCCCTGCCTTCGCCTTGTTTCGCAGTTGTTTGCAGTTCTCTCTTTACTCGGGACAGCTCCACAATCGCCCGCGCGGCCGCGGCCTTGGCCTGGGCCACCGTGTCGGGGATGTCCTTTGGGCTCTGGCAGGTGCCAGCCAGGTAGACGCCCTGTCGCTGCGTGTCCACGGGACGCAGCTCGGGGTGGGCTTCGGCAAAGAAGCCGTCCTCCGACATCTCCAGGCCAAGCATGGTCGCTACTTGAGCGGAATCCTCTCGTGGCTGGACGCCGGTTGCCAGCACCACCAGGTCGGCTGGCACCTCCACCGTCCGGCCCAGCAGCGTATCCTCGGCCCGTACGATGAGCTTGTCCGCCCGCTTATAGATCTCTGACGGGTTCCCGCGCCGGTAGGTGATGCCCTCAGCCCGGACCCGGTCGTAGAACTCCTCAAAGCCCTTGCCAAAGGCCCGTACGTCCATGTAAAAGACGGTGATCTTGGCCCCCTCGATCTTGTCGTGGGCCAGGTGCGCCTGCTTGGCCGTATACATGCAGCAGATGCGCGAGCAATACTCGGCACCCTCCAGTTTGTCCCGTGAGCCGACGCAGTGGACAAAGACAATCTCTTTCGGCTCGCTGCCGTTGATCCTGATCTTGCCCTGTGTGGGCCCTGAGGCGGAGGCCAGGCGCTCAAACTCCAGGCCCGAGATGACGTTCGGGTAACGCCCATAGCCAAACTCGGGTTTGTGGGTGGCGTCAAAGGGGTCAAAGCCGGTGGCGACGATCACAGCGCCCACCTCCACATCGACGAATTCATCTTCCTGCTCGTAGTCGATGGCCCCTGGCGGGCAGACGGCCTGGCACACGCCGCAGGCATCGGCCTGGAAGTGCAGGCAATGCTCGCGGTCGATGACCGGCACGTTGGGCACCGCCTGGGGGAATGGAATGTAGATGTTCCCCCGGCCCCGCAGCCCCATGTCGAAATCGAGCAGCAGCGGGCGCGGCTCCTTGTCGGTCACGTCGGTGACCTTGATGGCCCCGGTGGGACAGATGAACTCGCAAGCCCCGCAGGCGATGCAAGCCTCGGAGAACTGGTAGAAGGGCGTACCGACCTCCCGCTCCACGCCGCGCTGTATGAGGCTAATCGCCTTGGCGCCAACGATCTCGTTGCACATGCGCACACACAGCCCACACAGATAACACAGCTCGCCCTCGCGCGGCTCAAAGCGTGGCTTCGTGATGCCGTAACTTCTGGCCAACGTCTCCAGGACCCTGGCCTCCGGGCAACGGGCCCAGAGCAGCTCGATGATCATCTTGCGGCCACGCAACACCTGCTCAGAAGCGGTCTGGACCTCGATCTCGTTGCGGATGGGATAATTGCACGAGGTTACCAGCCGCGACCTGCCTTTTTGCAGGACCTCCACGGTGCACAGCCGGCAGGCGCCGTAGGGCTCCAGGACAGGATGGTGGCATAAGGTCGGGATCTCGATGCCCAGGTCAGTCGCAGCCTTTAGGATCGTGGTGTCCTGCCGAACCATGGTCTCGTGTCCGTCGATCGTAATCTTGATCCAGTCGTTCATCATGGTGCCTCCACCGCCTCTACCGCGGGCGCCGCCTTGACGCCTGCAGAACGGATGGTGATGGCTTCAAAACGGCAGACATCGTAACAGGCGCCGCACTTGATGCACTCTGAGCGGGTTACCGTGTGAGGCGTCTTCTTCTCGCCCGTGATCGCCTCCTGGGGGCACACGCGGGTGCACGCACCGCATCCGGTACACAGCTCCGGGTCGATCCAATACTCGATCAGCGCCTTGCAGACACCCGCCGGGCAGCGCTCTTCAAAGATGTGCGCCTCGTACTCGTGACGGAAGTACTTGAGGGTCGAGAGGACCGGGTTCGGCGCCGTCTGCCCCAACGCACAGAGTGAAAAGCCCTGTACGGTCTCGGACAGCTCCTCCAGCAGATCGATATCCTCCGGCCGGCCCTTGCCCTGGCAGATGCGGTTCAGGATCTCCAGGCTGCGGGCGATGCCCTCGCGGCAGGGCACGCACTTGCCGCACGATTCTTCCTTGAGAAAGTCGAGGAAGTAGCGGGCAATGTCCACCATGCAGGTACCCTCGTCCATAACGATCATGCCGCCCGAACCCATCATCGAGCCGACCTTGGCCAGTTCGTCGAAATCGACAGGGAGGTCGAGCATGTTCTCGGGCAGGCAGCCACCCGAAGGCCCGCCGGTCTGCACCGCCTTGAACTCCTTGCTATCGGGGATGCCCCCACCAATGTCAAAGATGATCTCGCGCAGGGTTACACCCATCGGCACCTCGACGAGGCCGGTGTTGTTGATCTTGCCCACCAGCGAAAAGATCTTGGTGCCCTTGCTGCCTTCCGTGCCGATGCCGGCATACCACTCCCAGCCCCGGCGGATGATCAGCGGCACATTGGCCAGGGTCTCGACGTTGTTGAGCGTTGTCGGCTGGTTCCACAGGCCTTTCTCCACAGAGCGGACGTACTTGGCCTGTGGCTCGCCGACGTTACCCTGCAACGACTGCATGAGGGCGCTGGATTCGCCGCACACAAAGGCGCCGCCTCCACGCCGGATCTGGATGTCAAAGTTAAAGCCGCTGCCAGCGATGTCCTCACCCAAGAGGCCGTAGGACCGCGCTGTTTCCAGGGCCAGCCCGGCATTCTTCACAGCCAAGGGGTATTCGTTGCGGACATAGATGTAGCCTTCGAGCCCATGTCTGCGATGGCCGCCGATGGCATAGGCGGCGATGATCATGCCCTCGATCACGCTGTGAGGGTTGCCCTCCATCACGCTGCGATCCATGTATGCCCCCGGGTCGCCCTCGTCGGCGTTGCAGATGACATACTTGATCTCCCCCTCAGCCCGGCGGCAGCCCTCCCACTTGCGTCCGGTAGGGAAACCGGCCCCGCCGCGGCCCCGCAGCCCCGACTGTTTGATGGCGTCCACAATCTCGTCGGGCGTCATCTCGTGCAAGGCCTTGACCAGGGCGCTGTACCCGTCCACGGCGATATAGTCCTCAATGCTGGTGGGATCGATCATGCCGTTCATGGACAGGATCTCGCGCTGCTGCAGCTTGTAGAAGGGTACATCGCGCTCGTGGACGATCTTTTCGCCGGTCCTGGGATCTTGGTAGAGCAGCCTGTCGATGACCTCGCCCTTGGCGATCGTCTCCTCGACCACCTCGGCCACGTCTTTGAGCTTCATTCGCTCGTAGAAGATGCCCTGAGGCTGGAGCACGACCACCGGGCCGCGCTCACAGAAACCATGGCAGCCCGTCGTGAGGATGTCTACCTGATCCGAGAGATCCCGCTTCTCCAGTTCCTCGCGAAAGGCGGCCGTGACCGCTTGGCAGCCGTAGGCCTGGCAACCGGTCCCGGAGCAGACTGTGATGCATGGTTTGTCCGCGGTTCGCCGGCTCTGTAGCTGTTGCCGTAAGAGAGCCAGGCCCTCCGGACTCGATATTCTCTCCTGATTCATGCGCTGGCACCTCGATCGTTGCTCACTGGACAAGCGACGTGCATTTCTCTGCCGTGCAACAAGGCCTGTGCTCCTCCGTCTCGTCCTCTGCGCACAGGGCCTGGGGAGTACGTCCTACGCCCCAGAACCATTGCCCTCTGCTTTCTTGATGCGCTGTAGGACCCGGGTAGCCTTGGCCGAGGTCATCTGGCCATGGTACTCACCGTCGACGACGACGATCGGCCCCAGGGCACAGGCCCCCAGGCAGCCAACCGTTTCGAGCGTCCACTGCAGATCCTCGTCGGTCTGGCCACCTTCGATGCCCAGATCGCGCTCGATGGCGCCAAGGATACGCACAGCGCCCCGCACGTGACAGGCCGTACCCAGGCAGGCTTGCACAATGTGCTTGCCCCGTGGCTTGAGGCTGAAGGCCCTGTAGAACGTGGCCAGGGCCATCATCTTGGACGGCGGAATCTCCAGTTCGGCACACACGTAGCGCAGGTCCTCTTCGGGCAACCAGTTCACTTCGGTCTGGATATCCTGGAGAATGGCAATGATGTTGGCCGGGTCGCGCTCATGGCGTTCCAGGATCTGTTCCAGGGTCGCAGTCTCGAGCATGTTCAGGCCTCCTGCTTCTGGCGAAATGGCAGATAAGCCTCATTTCGGATCGGGCAATGCGTGGCGCAGATGCCGCAGCCGGTGCACGCATCTACGTCGACGCTGCGGGCCTTTTTGCGGATGCGAGCCCGGAAATGGCCTGCGTTGCCCTCGACCCAATCGACCTCGGAGTAGGTCAGCATCTCGATATTCGGGTGGCGGGCCACATCCACCATCTTGGGCGTCATGATGCAGGCCGAGCAGTCCAGCGTAGGGAATGTCTTGTCCAATTGTGACATATGCCCGCCGATGCTTGGCTGCCGCTCGACCAGATAGACCTTAAAACCGGCATCGGCGATGTCCAGTGCGGCCTGGATACCGGCGATGCCTGCGCCGATGATCAGTGCGGCTGGTTGTTTGCTTTCGCTATCCATATGCTACCTCTCTACCGCCCTGGCCTTTCGCCCATGCTCGTTAGTTCATCCTCCCGAAACTCCTGCACCGGCGCTGCCTCGTCGAGGCTGCGGCCCGGATGGTAGTCGAAAATCGCCTGCGCGTTCTGGCCCACGGCCCGGAAGACGGTCGCCACCGGGATGTCTGCCGGGCAGGCATCGGTGCACAGGCCACAACCCACGCAACTGGTCACCATGTGGTTGAGACGGGTCAGGTGGAAGAGCAGGGTGTCGGGCAACATGCGCACCGTGCCCTTGCGCTCGGCCCACTGGTAGTAGAGCTGGGACTCGTGCTCGAAGGTGGGCGTGCGAAAGATGCATTCGCGGCAGTAGCAGATGGGGCAGTTGATCATGCAGTTGTGGCAGCGGATGCAGGCCGAGAACTCCTGGAGCAGGCCCTGCATG
>JAMJFU010000084.1 GCA_023544525.1 Anaerolineae bacterium
CTCGGCCCCCCGGAGCGGCGCCTGTCGGTCATTCACAACGGCCTACACCTGGATGGCCGGGCAGCCGGACCTCCGCCCGCCCGGGGCAAGACGTTGGCCTTCGTCGGCCGCTGCAGCGTGCCCAAAGGCGTCACCGTCCTGGCCCGGGCCACGCCTCTCATCCTCGACGCGGACCCCGGTGCAACCATCACCTTCGCCGGGCCCCTCGCCGATCCACGCGCGGGCAGGATCCTCTCCGCCCTGGCCGGCCGCTACCCGGGCCGGGTCAGGCTCCTGGGCAGGTTGCCGCACCGGCAGGTCCTGACACTGCTGGCCGGTAGTTGCGCCCTGCTGGCACCCTCATTCTACGAGATCTGCCCCATGGCGGTGCTGGAGGCCATGGCCTGCGGCACGCCGGCACTTGCCTCCGCTGCAGGGCCCTTCCCCGAGCTCATGGAGGATGGGGTTTCTGGTACCCTCTTTCCGGCCGGCGACGCCGGTGCCCTGGCCGAGGCGGCGCTGGCCCTCCTCGGCTCGCCCCACCTGCAGTGGACCATGGGCCAGGCCTGCCGTGCCCGTTTTGCCGCACTCTACGACATGCAGGTCGTCATGGCCCAGCTTGAGGCTTTTTATGCACAGGTCTGTGCCCACGGCCAGTCGGGCCCTGGGAAGGAGGTGTGACCCGATGCACAGGCCGGTGAGGCCGGGTCTCGAGCTCTTCTGCCTGTTAGCCGTCGTGGTGGTCAGCGCGGTGCTTGTGCTGGAGGTGCGCTGGCCAGCTCTGCGCGTCGCCTCCGGCCTCCTGATGCTATTCCTGCTACCAGGCTACCTCCTGGCCCGCTTCCTGTGGCCGGCTGGCGGCTGGCTTCCGGGCATCTGGTCGCTGGGCCTGATCCTGCCCTGTAGCTTCGTGCTGGTCGGTGGCCTGCTGCTCCTGTTGAGCTATGTGTGGGGCTACCAGCCCCATCGAGCCATCGTTTTGGTGGCCATGCTGAACGGGGTCCTGGCCACTTCCGGCTACTTGCGCCGCCGAGGCAGCCCGGCGCGGCCATCCTCGTGCTGGCCCACCCTCCGCCAGCGCCTCACCGGCTGGCACGCGCTCGTGGCTCTGGCCGCCGTGGTCCTTCTGGGTTCGACCCTGTACGCCATCGTCACCCCCAGGCAAACACCCGGCTACACCGAGTTCTATGTACTGGCAGAAGACGGCCACCTTCCCGTCGGCTACGGGGGTACCGGCGGGCTCGCTGCCGCCATCCAGTATGGCATCCGGAATCAGGAAGGCCGCCAAATGGAGTACAAGCTGCTCGTCGTAGCCGAGACGCCAGAGCGCCGGCTGCTGCTCGGGTCACATGACGTCACAGTCGCTGCCGGTGCTGCCGTCCAGGCGCCCGTCGACCTATCGGCCCTACCTGCCAGGTCGACGGGGATCCTGCTGCTCCTATTCCGGGCCGGCCTGGCCCAACCGTACCGGTCCCTGCACTTGCGTGTCTACTAGCCAGTACTCCATCAAATCCATTCTTATGCGTGTCATTGCGAATCCATCCAGGGCGCCAAGCCGCCACTCAGTGTGTACGAACCTGTCATATCATCTTCACCTTGGTGAGGTATTGGGCCACGAGCACGCGCCCTCGAGGTTCCAGTATTGTGGGCAGGGCCGCCGGTTTCCATGCAGTGGCTCGCTAGCTTGATGGGGCTTCCCTTGGCTCCGGCCCTGCGCGATCCCGGCCGCTGGTTCCTGGTGCCACTTTTTTACCTGGCCCTCGTCGCCACCGCCGAGCTCCTGGCAGCCCTGGCCAATCCTCGCCCGGGCATGATCCTGCACTGCCTCCTGCTGCTGGCCATGCTGTGGCATGCATCCTGGGCCGCCCGGGCCGAGGGGCGGGCCCTCCTGGTATGCCTGGCCTTTGCCCCGCTCATCCGCATCGTCAGCCTCTGGCTCTCCTTCCCCGAGTTCCCCCTCACCTACCGCTACCTGGCCATCAGCCTGCCCCTCTTTGCCGCCGTCTGCGTAGCGCGACGGGCGCTGGGCTATTCCTGGTCCACGCTCGGCCTCAACCTGCATGGCCTGCCGCGCCAGACCGCCGTAGCGCTGACCGGCCTGCTCTTCGGCCCCCTGCAGTACCTCATCCTGCGCCCGCCGCCCCTGAGCTGGGCCGAGGCCTGGCCGCCGGCACTCATCCTCCTCCTCTCCAGCGGCCTGCTGGAGGAGCTGATCTTCCGCGGCCTCCTCCTGCGCGCCAGCGTAGACCGCCTGGGCCGCTGGGGCCTCTGGTATAGCTCGCTGCTCTTTGCCTCGCTGCAGCTTGGCCAGCGTTCGCCGGCCGGGTTCCTTTTTGCCTTGTGGGTGGGGGTCTTCTTTGCCTGGCTCGTACTTCGCACCCGCTCGCTGCTGGGCGTGACCCTGGCCCACGGCCTGGCCAACGCCATCACCTTCCTCGTCATGCCCTTGATTCTGGGGACGTAAGGCAGGGTCTCAGAGCAGGTGATTGCCGAACCTCATTGGTCCAGGGTTGGCAGCCCACGAGGGGGGACGAAGCGCTTAGGACTGCAGATAGCGCACGATGGCCTGGGCAAAAGCGTCCAGGTCAACGGCCTGCCATTGCCTCAAGTCGTTGCTGTATTCGCTCAGCAGCTTCAAGCGCTCTCGTATCACGGTCCCTTCGTCGAGCAAGGCCCACCTCCTGGATCTGCTGCATCAAGACCTGCGCGTGGAAATCGAGCATCGGCTGGACGTCAAAGTAGCGTTGCATGGCCCGCACCTCAAAGCCGATCCGCTGTGGCTGGCTGCGCTCGTAGAATAGGATCCCGTCGCGAAGGACCTGGTAGGCCAGGGCCGGCGGGGCGTGGTTGAGGAGGGTGACCTGCATCTCCCGCGGATCCAGGGCGTCCAGGGCAACCATCAGATCCAACTGGCGCTCAACCGCTGCTTGCTCTTCCAGCGCCGGCGTCAGGAGAGCGGCGATATCGATGTCGCTGAGGGGGCCTGCCTGGCCGCGGGCCAGGGAGCCGAACAGGTACGCTGCCACGACGTCGCCCTGTCGAGCCAGGACGGTGCTGATGGCAGGCAGGTTCACGCCTGGTACCGTTCCTGTTTTGGCCATGCCTCAGACCTCCCGATTGCGAATATCGCGCCCCAATCCCAAGGATATTGTACCCCGAGGGGACAGAGTCGACAAGAGGGCGGATAGACCGAGGCGGCATCGGAGCATGTCATCCCCGTCATCCGCCCTAGATTATGTACACAGACCCATCTTGGATGGGTCTGTTGTCTTTCTCACGTAGGGCAATCCTCCATCCTCAGCCGGCCGGAGCCACAGCGAGGCGCCGGGCATAGCGCTCCACCCACCAGTTGGACCAGCCCCACATCGTCGAATCTCGCATGATCTGTACCACCTCATCGCGCCCGACCTTGGCCTTGCTCTCCAGCACGCGGCAACTGCGACGACTGACGGCCAGTGTCCGCCGGGCCAGCAGCAGGGGAAAGAGACAGGAAAGCCGGATGCCGTGCTGCCAGGGCGGCATCATTTTGAAATAGGTCATCGCTGCCTGCAGGTGACGTTCCGCCTTGTCGGCCAACATGTCGACCACCTGCATCGCCTGCTGCTGACAGGCGGGATCAAAGAGCGCTTCCCGCGCGATGCCGGCCCGGGCGCAAAAGCTCTCTGGCACGAAAATCCAACCCCGCTCGTAATCGTCGCGCAGTCCCCGCACGACGTTCACCGTCTGGAGGGCCAGCCCACACTCACGCGCCAGCGGCATCAGCCGGCCCATGCGTCGACGAATAGAATGCGAATACCAGGCAAAGAGGTCGGTGACCAGATAGCCCACACGCCCGGCCACCTCGTGCATATAGTCGTCCAGGTCGGCTTCGGTCAGCACCAGGGGGCCGCGGGCAACCCAGCGGGCCATGCCCTGCGTCGAGTCACGCACATGCTTGACGATGGGCACGTACACCTCTGTGGGCAACTGCTGCAAGGCGTCCACAACCCGCACCGCATGTTGAGCCACCAGCGCATCGGGCGTCATCTCGTCGGGAAAGCTCACCTGTTCGGTCCACAGAGACAGGGCCACCTCTCCGGCTAAGACCTGATCCCACAGACACAGCAACTCTACCTTTTGCTGGCCTGGCATCTCACGATTGTCTTCGAGATAGTCCGATACCCTGAGCAAAAGATAGGCAACCGTCATCGCCCATCCCAATTTGCCCGGCAAGCCCTCAATTCCGGGGGCAAAGGTCCGGCTCGATGCCCTTAGTAATTGCTCCAGATCCACAGCACCTCCCGTTAAGCGAAATCCATGCTCAGGGGGTTATCACAGGTTTCTTGGCAGCGAGGCTCAACGAGCCTGGAAAAGCTGCCCAGGTTCCTCTTCAATCCGGAAACATTATACTACGTTCGTCGCCAAACTGCCGATCCGCTGCACAACCGTCACTCGGGATCGGCAAACCCACGAGGATGATCCACCTCACCAGAGGTCTTTACAGGCGGGACAAGCGATTGGGCGTCTGTTTTGCGCACCTGCCAGGCTGGGAATACCCTGGTACAAGAAATAGGTCCTCAAGCACGCCAAAGCGGGCTGTTCTGCTCCAGGGGTTGGTGTCCTGGCTGGAAAAGCACATCGGCCACGGCTGATTCGAGAACGGATGTATTATTCGGCCAGCACAACCGCACATATCGACCGGTTCGCAGGGCCTCCAGGTCGGTCAGCTCGGGCATGGTCGCACCTCCAGGGCCAAGCCACCGGGGAGGTCTCGCACCTGCCACAGATCGCCGTTCATTCGTGTTTGGTGCCGTCGGGCATGGTTGCTCCATCGAGGGTCCTGGCCTGGGCTAGCTGTTCAGGAGACAGGTCGGATTCGCTCAAGTTGGACCAGCTCAGGTCGGCGCCGCTCAAAACGGCCCCGTCCAGCAAGGCTCCTTTCAGGCTCGCCCCGAAGAGGTTGGCCTTGCCCAGGTTGACCTCCCGCAGGTCGGCCCCACTTAGATCGGCCGCACGCAGCAGGGCCGCGCGCAGGTCCGCTCCCTGGAGGTCGGCATTGTCCAGCTTGGTCCCGAACAGGTGGGCTTCGCCCAGGTTGGCCGCGCGCAGGTCGGCTCCACTCAGGACCGCTGCGTGCAGCCGGGCTCCTCGCAGGTCGGCTCCCTGCAAGTCGGCCATGGCCAGGTTGGCCCCTTCCAGGTCGGCCCCACTCAGGACCGCTGCGCCTAGTAGGGCTCCTTCCAGGTTGGCCCTGTACAGCTTGGCCTGAAATAGCCGGGCCTGGCGCAGGTCGGCCGCGCTCAGGTCAGCCACTGTAAAGTCACGCTCGCCTGCTTGATATCGCTCAATGAGCTCTTCTGCGTCCATCGTGTCGCTCCTTTCGCTTGGGCATGTCAGAATCCAGGGTGGACCAGGCCACCTTCCCGCCCAGGACCTGCACCTCGACCAGTTCCGCCGCCGCGTCCATCAAGGCAGCCACCAGCATCTTGACGTGGGCCAAGTCGATCCGGATCGCCTGGTCACCCTGGGCCAGTCGCTCGTCGGTCAGAATGGCATGGCGCAGATTGCCCTTGCTCAAGGCGGCCCCGTCCAGATCGGCCTCGCTCAGGTCGGCTCCACTGGTGGGTTGCCTCATCGTCAAGCGATACGCGTAGCGCCAGTTGCATCCGGGTCAAAGCCGTCGGGCCATCGGGTTTCATCGTTCTAGAAGGCCCCTTCGAGGTTGGCCTCGCTCAGGTCAGCCCCGGATAGGCTGGCTCCGCGCAGAACAGCCCCGCGTAGGTCGGCGCCGCGCAGGTTAACCCCACCCTGAAGTTGGCTCGTGAGGGCCTCCACCCCCACGGCGACCTGAATCTCCGGTCTCGTCACATCCCGGACGGCAAAGCAGCCCTGGAGCTGTTGCTGGTGGTAAGTGGACTCGCAATCCCCACTACGTCGTAGCGGACCGTCCGGGTGGGTCTGGCCGTTGCCCCGGATGCTGCAACGTCGCAGGGCGTTTTCCATGTGGCCATTATAACCGCTAATAGCCTGGAAATCAAGCCTGTTCTTTCCCATTTGCCCGGGAGGGACTGAGAATGAGGCGGCTCCTTCTGGTTCGCGTTGGCCTCCTGCTTTTCCTTGCAGTGGTAGTTGGCATCATGACAGCCCTGAACTATCTCAAAACCCTCCTCAACCTGCCGGAAGGTCTAGCGTCCAGGGACAAAGCGGCGGACACGTTCAAACATCTGCCTCGCAGCAATCCCCGCGCTGACGCGCTAGAAGAGTGGCGCGGGGGTGATGTAGGACAAAGACCGACAGGCGAGAAAGCCTGCTACTGACAAAGGAATCGGACTTTCACCGACAGACTCTGGCGTGCCACGTGTGTACAATCATGAGTGATGGACAGCCTGGAGTAGAATCGGATCTCGAACTCGTATCTTAGGGGTTCGCAGCGACGAGCCAAGTGCAGGCAAGTAGCTGCCAGGCGATGGCTCGCCGGGCAGGTCAGAGCCAGAGAAGAATAGAAAAGAGGGGGGTGCACAATGGAATTCGAAGGTTATTGCGTCAAGTGCCGCACGAAGCGGACAATCAAGCAGGGTACTGTCGTCAAGACGTCAAAGGGCCGGCCGATGGCCAAGGGTGCCTGCCCGCACTGCGGCACCACGGTGACTCGGTTCATTTCGGAGAAGGAAAGCAAGGAATAGCCGGAACAGGCAGAGCACGGGCTCATTTGACCCTATCACTCGGCAATACCATAGAAAAGGAGAAATCTCATGTGGACTATCATTATCATTCTGGTCGTGCTGTGGTTGCTCGGTTTTTTCGGTCCGAGATTCAGTTCCAGCTTCCCCAAAACTGGCAACCTTGTTCACGCGCTGATCGTCATCGCTGTCATTCTCCTCATTTTGAGGCTCCTTGGGGTACTGTAGACCGCTCGAGCTGTGGCGATTAGACACGGTCTGTTGCCGCGGATGGCGTCTTTGTAGTGCTGGAACGCCAGGAATCTGCCACTCGGTCGTTTGACGGGTGGCAGATTCCTTATGATCTTCCCGCACGTCTTCTGCTTGGCGCGAGCCCTCACCCGGCGCGATTCGGGCCGGTCTCCTCTGGGCGCTGGCCAAAAGGGCCTATAGGATGTAGGACAATCAGCTACAGGGCAGCGAGCCTGCCGCCTACACAGAGCTCAGGCTTCAACCGACAGACTGCGGCGTGCCAATCGTCTATACTATCCATGTAATGCCCTGCCGCTGTCGGGGGGGAGTGCGACGCCCCAAGAACAGCGCAAAGGCCCCTGGCAAAAGGCCACGGCTGTAGCCTGCCAGGGCAAACCAACGGAGTGTTTCTAGAAAAGGATCGAGGTGCCTCATGCAAGGCAAGCACAGATTGAGCCGTACCCTACGCTGGGGGTTGAGTATATTGATCGTCACCGCCGGATTGACGACGGCGTGGGCATGGAGCAGCCTAACCGAGCCGGACGCTTCCGCGCTGGCGCCGGTCACACCCGTCCTGTACGCCGCCTGGCAACCCAGCGGCGCGCCTCAGGCCCTGCTGTTCCGCAGCACCGACCATGGCCTTAGCTGGGAGCCGCTGGCGCTGCCCGCCCAGGGCACGCCGCTGGCCTGGGCCGGGGATGGAGCGAACCGGGTGGCTGTTTCCCTGTCCAATGGGCCGGTGTTCAGATCGGAGGATCGGGGGGATAGCTGGAAGCAGGTGACCGGGGAGTTATTGCCCGTGCTGAGCCTGGCCTGGGACGGCCAGGGTGACCTGTACTTTGGCACCGCTGGCCACGGCATCTACCGCCAGGCGGCCGGGGGTGCGATCGAGCCGATCGCGGCCGGGCAGCAGGATCTGGCCTCAAAGTCGGTGAGCCACCTGGCACTGGTGGGCGGCCGTCTCTTTGCCGCCACGCCCGCCGCCCTGTTCTATACCGACGATGGCGGCCAGTCGTGGGGCCAGACGCAACCCGTAGCGGGCGGTATCTCGGCCCTGGCCGCGGCCGATGCCCGAACGTTGTTCGTGGGCACGCCGGCGAATGGCCTCTTCCGCAGCGTCGACGCAGGCCAGACCTGGCAGCCGGCTTCGGCCGGGCTGGGCGAGGCGGCCGGCGTGTACCTGTCTATCACAGCTCTTCAGGTCGATCCCCAGGAGGCCGGCGTGCTGTATGCCGCCGTGAGCTCCCTGGTGGGCGGCACGCAACTCCATTCGGCTGCGATGGGCACCTTTGTGACGCTCGACAGCGGCCAGTCGTGGCAGCCGCTGGCCGGCCCTTCGTTCCCGCGGGCCCAACCGGCTTCGGCCCTGTTGGCAACATCAGACCAGCCGCTCAACGTCTGGTCGGTGGCCGCCGATGGCCTGCAGAGCTACGCGCCCGACGTGGCAGGAGCGTTGGCCACTTTACAGCAGAGCACGGGTGATGTCCAGTCGCGCGCCACCGCGGCTCGCGTCCTGGGGCTGGCTCGCGCGCAGGAAGCAAGCGGCTCGCTGCTGGCGGCGGTGATCGACCCGAGCCCGGCTGTCAGCCAGGCTGCGGGCGAGGCCCTGGGCCGCATCGCCGATCCACGGACGACGAGCGAGCTGCTGCTGGCGCTGCAGAGGCCCATTCCCCAATCGCAGCACAGTGCTGCCACGGCGCTGGGCATGATGCGCGCCGGAGCGGCGGTGGAGCCCTTGAGCGCGATGCTGTTGCGGGGTGACCCGGCGATGGCCAGCGTTGCCGCTGAGGCGTTGGGGCGCATCGGCAGCCCGGAAGCGACGCAGGCGCTGCTGACCGCCCTGGCCGACGCGCAGATGAGCACGCGGCGGCACACCGCCCTGAGCGCCCTCGAGGCGATGGGCGAGTCCGCCGTGGCACCGCTCCAGCAGATGCTGGCCAGCAGTCCGGACGCACCGGCCCGCGGCAACGCCGCCGAGGCGCTGGGTTGGATCGGGTCACCATCGGCGACCGCGGCATTGATGCAGGCGCTGGGGGATCCGGACTCGGCCGTGCGGGCGCGGACGGTCTGGGCTCTGGGCGAACTGGCGGCTCCGCAGGCCCGCGCCGCGTTGGAGCGCGCACAGGCGCGTGACCCGTCGTTGGCGGTCCGCCAGGCAGCTGGCCAGGCGCTCACCCAAATCGCGGAACAGCCGGCCGTCCGCACAAGCCTGCTGGCGAGTTGGGCGCTGGCTCTCAGCAGGTGGGTGAGGCTGCTGACCCCAGTACTCTGGGGCCTGATCCCAGTACTCTGGGGCCTGATCCTGGCGCTGTCGCTGCTCGCTGCGGCCTGGCTGTGGTTGGTTGACCGGCGGCGTTCGCTGGCGCCCATAGCGTAGAGGGTCGGGCGGCGCCAATCCGGGATTGATGCTAGTGGGATCGACCCGGCTTCTCGTGGGTAGATCGAGAAGCCGGGTTTGTCGTTGTCGCTCTGAAAACGAGGAACCGGGCAAGGCCCTGGGGATGCGCCGGCTCCTCTTTCCCGAGCCGGGTTGTGCTCCGTTTGACAACTGGTCTGGCCGCGTGCTATACTTCCACTCAGAATGATTCCGGCTGCACCTTGTTGGGAGGGTTGGATGTGAATACCTCGAAGGATCATACCCACGTCTTGGCCGAACAGGCACACCTCCTGGACCTGGTGCTTGACGCCATCATCCTGCGCGACGAGCAGGGCGTGATCATTTTCTGGAACCGTGGCGCCGAAAAGCTCTTTGGCTGGGCAAGCGACGAGGCCCTGGGCCAACAGGCCCACGCGCTGTTACACACCCAGTTTCCACAACCGTGGGAAGAGATCGAAGCCAAAGTTCTGCGTGCGGGCCACTGGGAAGGTGAGCTCGTCCACACTCGGCGAGACGGCACGCCGGTGGTGGTGGCCAGCCGCTGGGCCATGTGGCAGCCAGATCACGGCGCTCCCCCGGCCATTGTGGAAATCAGCACCGACGTCACCGAGCGCAAGCAGGTCGAACGTTCGCAGCGCCTGCTGGCCGAGGCTGGACCGGTGCTGGCCGCCTCCCTCGACGCTACCAGCCGATTGGCCAACATCGCCCAGGTGCTGGTGCCGCTCTTGGCCGACTGGTGCGTGGTGCACATCGCCGAAGAAGACGAGACGAGCCGGCCCGTGGCCGTAGCACACGCGGACCCGCAAAAACGCGCACAGGCCAACGGCCTGCTGCGGCGGACCCCAGTACCTCTGGGGCGGACCCCAGTACCCCTGGGGCGGACCCCAGTACCCCTGGAGCGGACCCCAGTACCCCTGGAGCGGGAGCACTCTGACCCGGACACGCCGCCAGGAGCGGCCTATGTGCTGCGCAGCGGCCGGCCGGGATTCTATCCGGAGGCATCGGATGAATTGCTCGCCGCCATCGCCCGGGACGCCGAGCAGATCGAGCTCGTGCGGTCGCTGGGCGTCAAGTCGGCGATGATCGTGCCCCTCGTGACGCGGGGCCACACGCTCGGCACGATCACCCTGGTGGTGTCGGCCGAGTCCGGGCGCCGGTACACTGAGGCCGACCTGGCCCTGGCCGAAGAGCTGGCCCGCCGCGCCGCGCTGGCGGTGGACAATGCGCGGCTGTACGCCGAGGCGCAACAACTGAACGCCGAACTGGAAGAACGTGTGGTGCAGCGCACCGCCGACCTGGAAGCGGCTGTTGCCCAGCTCGAGAGCTCACGGGCGCAGTTGCTCCTCCTGGCCCAGCACGAGCAAACCAGACGCGAAGAAGACCGGGCCCGTATGGCCCGCGAGATACACGACGAGTTGGGCCAGGCCCTGACTGGCCTGAAGATGGATCTGGCCTGGCTGCAAAAGCACACGGCTCCCAAACAGAAGGATCTGTTGCAGAAATTCCGAGACATGACGGACCTGGTGGACACGACCATTCGGGATGTACGCCGCATCGCCACCGAGTTGCGTCCGGGCATGCTGGATGACCTGGGACTGGTGCCGGCGATGGAGTGGCAGTTGCAAGAGTTCCAAAAGCGCAGCGGCATTCGCTGCCGATTCACTTCGAGTCTGGAGGAGGTGGCGTTGAACGCCGAGGAAACCACCGTCCTCTTTCGCATCTTGCAGGAGACCCTGACCAACGTGGCGCGCCACGCCTCGGCCACCCGGGTGGAGGTTTCGCTGGACGAGGAACAGGGCTACGTCCGCCTCCGTGTCCAAGACAATGGGCGCGGCATCACGGCAAGCGAAGTGAATGGATCCAAGTCCTTTGGCTTGCTGGGCATGCGGGAGCGGGTCCTGCTGCGCTCCGGCGACTTTGACATCCAGGGCGCACCCGACCAGGGAACCACGCTGGTGATCAGGCTGCCGCTCGTCAAGGGGCAGGAGGCGCTATGATACGAGTCCTCATCGCCGACGACCATGCGGTTGTGCGGCAAGGGTTGAAACAGATTCTGGGAGACACGCCCGAGATGCTGCTCGCCGGCGAGGCGACCAACGGCCAGGAGGTCCTGGACAGGGTTCGGGCCGAAACGTGGGATGTGGTTGTTCTCGACATCTCGATGCCTGACCGCAGTGGGCTGGATATTCTCAAGCAACTCCGGTCCGAGCGGCCCAAACTGCCGGTGTTGGTGTTGAGCATGTATTCGGAAGACCAATATGCGTTGCGTGTCCTGAAAGCCGGCGCCTCTGGCTATCTGACCAAGGACAGCGCGGCCGACGAACTGGTCAAGGCCATCCGCAAAGTGGTGAGCGGTGGGCGATACGTCAGCTCGTTCCTGGCCGAGAAGCTGGCCCTTGAGATAGGGGCCGATTCCAATAAGCTACCCCACGAGACGTTGTCCGACCGAGAGTTCCAGGTGCTGCGCCTGATAGCGGCCGGCAACTCTGTCACAGAGATTGCCGCGGAGCTCTACCTCAGTCCCAAGACCGTCAGCACCTACCGGGCGCGCCTCCTGCAAAAGATGAATCTGACCACCAACGCCGAGTTGATTCACTATGCCATTCGAAACCACTTGATTGACTGATCTTCCCCCCCCTCGCTCCTCCTCTCCTATGCACCTCCCGCCGGGATGGTGTAGGACAAACACCGACACGCCAGTGAGCCTGCTGCCTACAAAGGAATAAGGTTTCCACCGGTAGACCCGAGCGCGCCGAGCGTGTATACTCTTGAGTGATGGACAAGCTCAAGGTTTTCATTAGCGACGATTCAGCCACTATACGGGAACGCCTGGTCACCATGGCGTTGGACTTGCCACAGGTGGATGTGGTGGGGCAGGCCGAAGATGTGCCTGGGTCCTTGGCCGCCATTCGCCAGACACGGCCGCACGCCGTGATCCTCGACATTCGCATGCCGGGGGGCAATGGCATCAAGGTGCTGCGCGAGGTGAAAAAGATGACGCCGGCCCCGCAAGTCATCATGCTAACCAACTTTGCCCACCCCCAGTACCGAAAGAAATGCGAGGAAGCCGGCGCGGATTTCTTTTTCGACAAGTCCACGGAGTTTGACAAGCTCCCGCAAGCGCTGGAGCAGGTGCGCCAGGAGTTGCAGGCCGAGGCGGGCGCAGGCGCCTGAAGTGAATCTCACGGCGCTCCCGTTAGTTCGATCCTCTCACAGGCAGAACGAGTTGATGTCCCTTATCAAGAGTGAAAAGGAGAGAGACATGACCGAAACAGACGAAGAGAAGGTTGCAGTCGAGGAAGAAGAGAAGAAAGCCAAGAAAGACAAAGGAAAGAAGGGCAAGGGCGGAAAAAAGAAGGACAAAAAGAAGGGAAAAAAGAAAAAGTGATTTCGGTCAAGCATCCCAAATACTGAGAAAGGAGAGAAAACAATGATTAACCTGATTGTAACCATCATCGTGGGGGCGATCATTGGCTGGGTGGCCAGCATGATCATGCGCACGCGAGGCGGCCTGCTGGTCGATATCGTCGTCGGTCTCGTGGGCGCCTTGTTGGCCGGCTTTCTGTTTGGCAAGGGTATCTTCACCGCGTCCAGTTTTGACATAGTATCTGTGCTGTGGTCGCTGTTGGGCGCGGTCATCCTGCTGGCAGTCTTCAAGCTGCTCTTCCGCGGGCGCTGACGGCCTTTCGCGCTGTCCGGCAGATACCGTGGTCCGGGTGGCCCAACTGGACAGCAGGAAGCAGTCCGGGTGACAAGCGACCCCACGTAGGGCAGCATGTCACCCGGACTCACTGGGTGCACGGGCTACACGAGTTACAACAAATGATAGTCACTGGCCAACCAAGCCAATCCGCACCCATTAGGTTTGGGTGCACAGCACCGACGATATGGGAGGTGTCCAATGTCACGCACGATTACTCTCGCCGGCATGCTGATTGACTCATGGCGCGACCAGTCGCCGCAAGCGGAATCCGGCGAAATGGACCTGCCGGGCGGTGCAAGCCCAAGCAGCCAGGTCCGCGGCACGTCCGACGACGTACCATCGACACTACGCCTGGGAAGCCTGATCGCGTTGGGCGCCGTGAAATGGGAATCACACC
>JAMJFU010000085.1:0-4487 GCA_023544525.1 Anaerolineae bacterium
AACTGGCCGAGATCGACGCCAGGACGCACGCAGCTGTAGAGGCGGCGGTCGAGTTTGCCGTCGAGAGTCCCCTGCCGGATCCGGCGGAAGTTACGACGGACGTCTACGTCCAATACCCTTAGGAGGAGGAAACGATGGCACGCACACTGTCTTTTCGGAATGCAATCAATGAAGCCATGCGGCTGGAGATGCGGCGGGACCCGACGGTCATCCTCATGGGGGAGGACGTAGCAGGCGGAGCAGCGTTGGAGCACATGGAAGGCGAGGACAAGGAAGCGTGGGGCGGCGTCTTGGGTGTGACCCATGGCCTCCGCCCCGAGTTTGGCGGTTCCCGGGTCCTTGATACCCCCATCAGCGAGTCGGCCTTCATCGGGGCAGCAGTCGGCGCGGCCTCGACCGGGCTGCGGCCCATCGCGGAGCTGATGTTCATCGACTTCATGGGCGTCTGCTTCGACCAGATCCACAACCAGGGGGCCAAACTACGCTACATGTTCGGCGGCAAGGCCAAGGTGCCAATGGTGATACGCAGCATGATCGGCGCCGGGTTCCGGGCAGCAGCCCAGCACTCGGAGTCCTTCTACTCCATCTTTGCCCACATCCCGGGTCTGAAGGTGGTGGTGCCGTCCACGCCCTACGATGCCAAGGGCCTGCTGATCGCCGCCATCCGCGACGACGACCCGGTCTTTTTCTTCGAACACAAGCTGCTTTATGATATAGAGGGTGAGGTACCTGAGGAGAGCTACACCGTTCCCCTCGGACAGGCAGACGTGAAGCGCGAGGGCAAGGACGTCACGATCGTCACCCTGGGACGCATGGTGCACCTGGCGCTGGACGCCGCAGAAAAGCTATCCGCCGACAGTGCCGACGTCGAGGTATTGGACCTGCGCAGCATCTCGCCGATGGACAACGAGGCGATTCTGGCCTCGGTGCGAAAGACCCACCGCTTGGTGGCGCTGGACGAGGATACCCCTCGCTGCAGCGTAGCCACCGATGTGGTGGCACTGGTGGCCGGGGAAGCTTTCGACTACCTGGACGCACCACCCAAGATGATCACAGCGCCACACTCTCCGGTGCCCTTCAGCCCGGTGCTGGAGGACACCTATCTGCCCAGTGTAGACCGGATTGTCTCGACGGTGCAGTCCCTGATGTAGCAATCCAAGGACCCGACAGGCCCGATGCCGGGCCTGTCGGGTCGGCAGAAATCTAGGACGCCAGCAACGCGGGAGGCCGGTTTGCTCCTTGCAGAGCGACGCAGTCCGCCCAACTGGGAGCAGAACATGTCAACAGTCGGCATCATAGCCAATCCGGCATCGGGCAAGGACATACGCCGCCTGGTCACTCACGCGTCGGTCTTTGACAACCACGAAAAGGCCCACATCCTAAAACGCGCGCTCCTGGCGCTCGATGCTGTTCGAGTCCGTCGGGTGCTCTATATGCCCGACTACTATGGCCTGGTCGAGCGAGCCCTGGACGATCTGCACCTCTCGCTGGAAGCTACCGAATTGCGCATGAATATGTGGGCTGATGATCGGGATTCGACCGAAGCCGCCAAGCGCTTCTGTGAGGAGGGCGTGGGTTGCATTATCACCCTGGGCGGTGACGGCACCAACCGGGCTGTGGCCAAGGGCTGTGGGGATGTGCCGCTGGTGGCTATCTCCACGGGTACGAACAACGTGTTCCCCTGTATGCTGGAAAGCACGGTGGCAGGGCTGGCCGCAGGCCTCGTGTCCGAGCGGCTGGTGGATCTGGAGAGCGTCTCTTACACAGCCAAACGATTGGACGTATACGTGGA
Source organism: Anaerolineae bacterium (assembly GCA_023544525.1). Lineage (GTDB taxonomy): Bacteria > Chloroflexota > Anaerolineae > JAAYZQ01 > JAAYZQ01 > JAMJFU01. The sequence continues at coordinate 1,793 of JAMJFU010000085.1, forward strand.
TGGGGAGCTGACGGAGATCGCGCTGGTGGACGTGGTGGCCAGCACCGACCTGTTTATCGGCAGCCGGGCTCTGTGGGATCCGCGGCGCATCCGCGAGATGGTGCTGGCGCGGGCCGAACCGGACAGCCTGGGCATGTCGTCCATTGGCGGCGTGCTTCGGCCCATCGGCCCTCTCGACCCGCACGGGATGCACATCCGACTGGGGGCGGGCGATGGCCGGGTGATCGCTCCTATAGGACCTGGTCTGATCATTCCCATAGACATCGAGGACCATCGCCTGCTGTCCATAGGGGACGAGGTGGCCCTGGAGCGCGCCGCCTGTACGGTTGCCGTGGATGGTGAGCGGCAGATCGAGGTGTTCGAGGAGCAGCAGGTGACGGTGCGCTTGGTCGACCACGGTCCGTGCGTCGTGGACGTGCAGCGGTGCATTTACGAGGCCAGCGAGCGCGGCGTACTCCACGATCCGGGGTTACTCTTCAAGGACGGCACGGAATCCCAGGCAAGTGCGGATAAGGTGCCCTGAGAGAAGATGGAAGGAGGTGGCTTGATGAGCTCTGAAGCGTTGAAAACTCTACATGTCTCTACCTTCACCGAGGGATTGGTGGGTCCCAGCATTCCCATGCTCGGCCCGCTGGCCGACGGCGGCACCATCGTCGCCGAGACCGCCCCTGGCTGTTGGGGGCCCATGATCACGCCCTCGTTCCGCGGAGGCCACGAGGTGACCAGCCCGGTAGCTGTGGAGGGCGCGGAACCGGGGGATTCTTTGATCCTCCGCATCCAACAGATCGAGGTGACCTCTACGGCCACTGCTTCGGGTACCATGTCAGCCGTCGAAGGCCGGTACACGGGCGATCCTTTCGTCGCTCGTCACTGCCCCGAGTGTGGTACAGAGAGTCCTCCGACGCGGGTAGAGGGAACCGGTCCAGAGGCGATCCGCTGCGCGGTATGTGGGGCTGAGGTCAGCCCCTTCCGCGTGAGCAATGGCTATACCATCGTTTTTGACGGGGAACGGCAGATCGCTGTGACGCTCGGGCCAGAAGCGGCCGAGCGGCTGGCAACCGACGCCGCCAAGATTATGGCTTTGCCGAAGAACAGCACCCAGAATCCCATCGTGGCCCTCTGCCCGGCCGACGTTGCCGGTGTGCCCACCCGTATGCGCCCTTTCCTGGGCAACGTCGGCACGACGCCGGCCATCGACATGCCTGACTCGCACAACGCCGGCGACTTTGGCGAGTTTCTGATCGATGCCCCACACCAATATGGCATTCCCAGGGAAAAGCTGGAGAGCCGTACCGATGGCCACATGGACGTCGATTCGGTGCGTGCCGGAGCCATCCTGGTCTGCCCGGTCAAGGTGCCCGGAGGCGGCGTCTACCTGGGCGACGCCCATGCCATGCAGGGCGATGGGGAGATAGCCGGCCACACGACCGACGTCTCGGCCAGGGCAACCGTGCAGGTGAATCTTCTGAAGGGTTTGGCCCTTGAGGGGCCTATCCTCCTGCCTCTGGCAGAGGACCTGCCTCCCCTGGCGCGTCCACTGACGGAAGGCGAGAGGGCAGCCGCGAAAGGCCTGGCAGAGCGCTTTGGGCAATCGTTCCTGGAAGAGGCTGCCCCGATCCAGATGCTGGGCACGGGGGCAAACCTGAACGATGCCACGGACAATGGCGTGGCACGCCTGGCCAGGCTCCTGGATATGTCCCAGGAGGAGATCCTGAACCGGGTGACCCTCACAGGAGCCGTGGAGATTGGGCGCCTGCCCGGCGTGGTCACAGTGACGATGCAGGCGCCGCTGGCCAAACTGGAGGAACTGGGGCTCGCTCCCCTCGTCCGCGAACAATACGGTTTGTGAGAGAAACAAGTCCAGGAGGAACAACCTATGGCACTGAAAGCTGCGTTCGTCTTTGTTGCGCCGGAAGTGGACTCTGAGGTCCATCGCCAGACGGTGATCACGCCCCATGTCGAGCTGACGGCGGTGGCAGTCAACGACTATGCCCAGGCGGTGGAGGTCTGCCAGGGCCTGGTGGCCGAGGGCATCGTCGCCATCGAGCTGTGCGGCGGCTTTGGCCATGTGGGTGCGGCCCGCATTGCCGAAGCCGTGGGCGACAAGGCCGCCGTGGGCGTCGTGCGCTTTGACAACCACCCCGGCCTGGATTTCAAGAGCGGCGACGCACTGTTTGGCGGTTAGGCTGAAGGCAAGCCGCTATGAAGCTAAAAAAGTTCATCATGGAAGTGGGCATGGGCCTGGATCAGCACGGCCAGGATCCCACCAATGCCGCGCGCAAGGCGGTTAAGGATGCGGTGTCCCGGAGCTGCCTGACCGGCCTGCTGGAGATCGCCAGGCTTGATGAGGTAAACCAGATGGTTGTCGACGTGCTGGTCGCCTGCCCGCACGCGGATCAGGTCGACAAGGAAGCCGTGCTGGCGGCCCTGCCTTTTGGCCAGAAGAAGATAGAAGTCGTGGAGGGAGGCATGGTGGCCAGGGCTGTGTACCAGCCGGAGCTGGGCGACACCTCAGATGAGGCCTACATCGCCACCGCAGCCGTCACCGTGTGGGTCGACATGGACCACGTGCTGAGGGCGTGGAGAAGAGAACTATAGCCGCCGAGGAGAGCGCAATGGCCACGAAGGTAATCATGCCCAAGTTGGGCATGGCTATGAGTGATGGAACTGTTGTCAAGTGGCTCAAGGATGACGG
>JAMJFU010000085.1:4497-13253 GCA_023544525.1 Anaerolineae bacterium
AGAAGTAAAGGCCGGAGAGGCTGTTGTCGTCGTCATGAGCAAAAAGATCACCTATGAGGTGGAAGCGCCAGCCGAGGGCATCCTGAGGCACGTCGCAAAGCCCAAGGATGTGCGCGGGATCGGAGAGGTGATTGGCTGGGTCACCCAACCCGGAGAAGAGATCCCCGAAGAGGAGATCGAGGCGCCTTCGCCGGAGGAGGCACCTTCGGAGGAAGCCGCGGAGGCACCCGAGCCGCCTGCGCCCGAGGCCAAAGAGGCTAAGAAAGAGGCGCCGGCCGAAGAGGAACGGGTCCCTTCGTCGCCTGCGGCCAGGCGGCTGGCCAAGGAACTGGGGGTGGACATCTCCAAGGTCACCCCAACGGGCCGCCGCATCTCTGAAGATGATGTAATGCGTTACCACGACGAGCAATCGCGCATCGTGGCCTCGCCGCTGGCCCGTCGCATGGCGGAAGAAGAGGGCCTGGATCTGGCCGAGATCCAAGGCACCGGCCCTGGCGGGCGCATTACAGAAGAGGACATTTTACACATCCTTGAGGAGGGGGAGGTGCCGGCTGCACCGCCACGCGAACGGATCCCCTTTGTCGGCATGCGGCAGGCGATCGCCGAGCAGATGGTCGACAGCTTGCAGACCATGGCCCAGGTGGCCATGGCCACCACAGCCGACGTCACCGAGCTGCGGTCCACGCGCGAGGCCTTGGGCGTGCGCTGGGGACGCAAGCCCTCATACACCGACCTGCTGGTACGGGCCGTGGTCCTGGCGTTGAAGGAGCATCCCATGCTGGGGGCCAGGCTGGAGGGGGACGAGATTGTGCTGCCCACCGAATACAACGTGGGTGTGGCCGTGGCGCTGGAGGATGGGCTCATCGTCCCGGTGGTGCGCAAGGCCGATGAGCTGAACTTGCTGGAGATCGGCGACAGGGTGAAGGATCTGGCGCAGCGGGCCCGGGAGAATAACCTCAATGTGGACGAGGTCACCGGCGGCGCCATCACTATCACCAACCTGGGCACGTTTGGCATCGATGCCTTCACGCCGATCATCAACCCGCCCGAGGTGGCCATCCTGGGCGTAGGTCGCATCGTGCAAGAGCTGGCGCTGGTCGAGGGCCAGGTCGTGGCCCGGGACAAGATGACGCTGAGCTTGACGGTGGATCACCGCATTGTCGACGGTGCCCCCGGCGCTCAATTCCTGCAGACGCTGGTTCAGTTCCTGGAGCACCCGGCCCTGCTCTTTGCCCATCGGGAGGCATAGCCCATGGCCGAGATGCAGGATGTCGTGATCATCGGCGGGGGTGCAGGGGGGTTCGCCGCGGCCATCCGCGCGGCCCAACTCGGTGGCAAGGTGACGGTGGTCGAGAGCACGCATTATGGCGGGAACTGCATGAATACGGCCTGCATCCCCCTCACCTTCTTGCTGACGGTGGCCGGCCACGTCGACTTGGCGCGCAAGGCGGCGCGATTCGGCATCCAGATGGACGAGCCCAAGGTGGACATGGAGGCACTCCACGAGCGCAAGGACCTGATCGTGGATAGCCTGCGGCTGGGTACCGAGCAGCAGATGGTCGACTATGGCGTGACCCTGATCGAGGGGCGCGGCAAGCTGGTGGCGCGGGACATGGTGCAGGTCGACCCCCTCCCAGGCTCATCGTTGGAGCAGCAGCGGATCCCGGCGCGCAACGTGATCGTGGCCACCGGCTCCGCGCCCGCCCAGTTGCCGCTGGAGGGTGCCGACCTGCCGGGGGTCTTCGGCACGGAGGAGGCCATCCAGTTGCGCGAAATCCCGGGGCGGGTTGCTGTCATCAGTAGCCAGCCATGGGACGTGGAGCTGGCGCAGTACTTCCATGCCATGGGCAGCGCCGTGACGCTGATACATAGCGGAGACCAGCTACTGCCCCAGGCCGACCGGGGCTGCGCCCAGCGGCTGGCCAAGCGGCTCCACGACACGGGCATCACCATCCAGCGACGTGCTGACGTCGAGGGGATCCGCCAGGAGGATGACGGCTCCCTGAAGGTGCTGCTGGCCGGGAGCGAGCGGGAGGTCGTGGTTGACAAGCTGCTGGCTGCACGCCGCCTGTCCAACTCGGCCGGCCTGGGCTTGCGGCAGGTGGGCATCGAGATGGAGGGCGCGTCGGTACTGGTCGACGAACGGATGGCGACGAGCGTGCCCGGCATCTATGCCATTGGCGACGTCACGGCGGGCGCGATGTGGTCCCACAAGGCCAATTCTGAGGGGATCGTCGCCGCCGAGAACGCCATGGGGCTGGCCAGCCGCATGAGGTACGACATCCTGCCGCATTGTGCGTTCACCCGACCGCAGGTAGCGTGGGTGGGCCTGACCGAGGAGGAAGCTGAGGCGCAGGGGATCGAGTACGAAGTAGGCAAAGTGCCGGTTGCGATCAATCCCTACGCCATGATCCTGGACGAGACGGCCGGCGAGCTTAAGGTGATCGCCTGCAAGAAGTACGGCAAGATTCTGGGCGCGCACCTGGTGGCGCCGGGTGCCGTGGATCTGATCAACGCCGTGGCCGTGGCTATGCTGGCTGAAGCGACCATCCAAGAGCTGATGGACTTTATCCCGCGGCATCCTTCGATCGGTGAGGCGCTGGTGGATGCCGCTATGGACGTGAAAAAGCGTTCGTTGCACATGCCCAAGTGGTAGGCGCATGCGGGGTAGGGAGGGGTCAGGCGCTGCGGGCCCGTATCAGGTCATCATCTTTGACGTTAATGGCACCCTGTTGGGCTACGAGGATCCCCTCGGGTTTGAGAAGCGGTTTGCAGCGGCATGTCGAGATCTGGGACACCCGATCACCACTGATCAGGTCAGCCGGGTCTTTCAGGGGCTGATGCAGGAGTGGGTTGCTCGCCAGGCTTCGGGTTTTCGGCGGGCCAGCAGCGGCGAGCAGTACCGGCAGACAATGACCGGGCTGTACCGGCTTATGCTGGAGGGCCTGGGCGTTCAGCGGGACGCAGGTCGGCAGGCAGAGGCCCTCTACGAGCGGTTTATCGTGCGAGAGGGCTTTATGCCGCTCTTCAGCGATGTCAAAGAGACCCTCATGCAGCTGCGCGCCCAAGGTAAGCGGTTGGGCATCTTGTCCAACTTTCCTCCTCATCTTGAGGACACGCTGAAGCTACACGGCATCCATGGCTACTTTGCCTTTTCCGTCGTCTCGAGCCTGGTCGGTCTGGAAAAGCCGGACCCGGCCATTTTCGAGTTGGCCATCGAGAGGGCGGGCGTGCCAAGGGAGGAAATCCTGTACGTCGGCGACCACGTGGACGACGACATCCGCGGCGCCCGGGCCGTGGGCCTGCCAGCCATCCTGATCGACCGGCACGACCGTTGGCCCAAGGCCGACTGTGTCCGGATCCGGAGCCTGTCAGAGCTGGCCGCGATCCCCGGGTATCCGGAGTCCTTGAGCTGAGCTTAAGCGCCTCTCGGCCATCCTGAAGGGAGCGACATGCCGGGCAACCCCTTCGTCGATCCGGCCCTCGTGGAGGGCTACGAGGACTGGTACCGGACCACGGGCCGCAGGGCCGACCTCCTGGAAAAGGCGCTCCTGCAGCAACTGCTGACCCGCTTTCCACAGGCGAGCACCCTCCTGGAGGTGGGCTGCGGCACCGGCCACTTCAGCCGCTGGTTCCAAGAGAGTGGGCTGCGGGTCACCGGGTTGGACCTCTCGCAGCCCATGCTCGTCGAGGCAGCCCGTCTCGGCAGCCCACCCTGTGTATGCGGCGACGGGTTGGCCCTGCCCTTTCCTGGCAGTGGCTTTGACCTGGTCGCCCTGGTCACCACCCTGGAATTCGTGCCCAGTCCGGCCCAAGCCCTGGCTGAAGCGCTGCGGGTCGCGCGGCAGGGGGTGATCCTGGGTGTGTTGAACCGTCACAGCGTCCTCGGTCGCCGGCTACGGTGCCAGGGCGGCCCTGTGTGGGGTGCAGCGCGCTTTTACACGCCCGGCGAGCTGGTCCGCCTGGTGCACCGTGCTGCAGCAGGCAAGCGGGTCACACTGCACTGGCGGACCACGCTGTGGCCGCTCTGGCCCACAGCCCTGCCACTGCCGTGGGGTGCCTTTATCGGCATGGAGATCGAGCTACAGTGACGTGCGGAGGAGGGAAACAGATGATTGGAATTGCCGCCCAGATCAGCATCTATCCCTTGCGGCAACCGTCCCTTGCGCCGGCGATCGACACGGTGCTCCAGGTCCTCCAAGAGCATGGGCTGGATGTGCAGCCGGGTGCCATGAGCAGTCTGGTCACCGGCGACGATGAAGCCATCTTTGCAGGCCTGCGCGAAGCCTTTGTCCGTGCCACTGAGCAGGGCGAGGTCGTCATGGTCATCGCCGTCTCCAACGCCTGTCCTGTGCCATTCCCTCGCAGGGAAGCCGCACCGGATCTTGCTGGCGAATAGCTGGCCCAGCACCTCGCAAGGTAGCCCGGGATCCCAGCACCGTAAGCAGGCCACCACGGAAAGAACAACTGCCCCTGGCGGTCCGGTACGAGAGCTCGCCTGAGAAGGCTCGTAGGGACGGCTTTGGCCGTCTAGTGGAGGGTTGGACTGAGGAACATCTTATCTGTCTATCAACTGGGTACATTGGAGTACGAAACCGCCTGTCGTCTGCAGGAGGATCTGGCGGCTGCGCGGGTGCAGGAGGCCATCGGCGACACATTGCTCCTGGTCCAGCACCCCTCCGTCATCACCGTCGGGCGGGGGGGCGGCTGGCAGGACATCCTGGCCCCGGCCGCCTTGCTCCAGGGGGAAGGCGTCCGTGTGCTGCCCACCGATCGCGGCGGGCGGGCCACCTATCACGGCCCCGGGCAGCTGGTGGCCTACCCTATCCTCAAACTGCCCGACGACGACCTGCATGCCTACCTCTGGCGCCTCGAGGAGGTCGTCATCCGGGTGCTGGCGGGCTATGGCCTGACGGCCGGCCGGGAGGAGGCACATCCCGGCGTGTGGCTCAGCGGGAGCAAGATCGCGGCCATCGGGCTGGCCGTGCGGCAGGGGATCACGCGCCACGGCCTGGCGCTCAACGTGGCACCAAACATGGCCCACTTTCGCCTGCTGGTCCCCTGTGGCATCGCCGAGCACGGTGTGACGTCGATGGCCCACGAACTGGGCCGGGCAGTCGAGCTTGAGGCGGTGAGCCGGCAGTTCGTGGCGGCTTTTGGCCAGGTATTCGACTGCCAGGTGATCTGGGCCGACTCCGAAACGCTGCCGCTGAACGGCGCGCGGGGCGATACGCCCGACGAGGAGGAAGACCGGGGCGGCCAACCCCGCTGGCTGTGGCGACGCGTTTCGCCCGAATCGGAAGCGGCAGTGGCCCGCATGGCGGACCTGCTGGACGGGCTGGCACTGCACACGGTCTGCCAGGAGGCGCGTTGCCCCAATCTGGCCGAGTGCTTTGGGCGCGGCACCGCCACCTTTCTGATCCTCGGCGATCAGTGTACACGAGGTTGCCGTTTCTGCGCCATCAGCCACGGGCGGCCTGCTCCGCCGGACCCGAATGAGCCGCAGCGGGTAGCCGAAGCCGCGGCCCGCCTGGGTCTCCGCCATGCGGTCCTCACCTCAGTCACCCGTGATGACCTGTCCGACGGCGGGGCCGGTCACTTTGCGGCCGCCGTCCAGGCCCTGCGCTCACGCCTACCTGGCGTCACCGTCGAAGTCCTCATCCCTGACCTGGGCGGTTCTGAGACAGCCCTGCGAGCGATACTGGACGCGCAGCCTGACGTGCTCAACCACAACGTCGAGACCGTGCCGCGACTGTATCGCACTGTGCGGCCTGGGGCCGACTATCGTCGCTCGCTGGCTCTGTTGGCCCGGGCCAAGGCTTTGCGCCCGGCCGTGGTCACCAAGTCGGGCCTCATGCTCGGGCTGGGCGAACGCACGGCGGAGGTGATCCAGGCTCTCCACGACTTGCGGGGGGTCGGCTGTGACCTGCTCACTCTGGGCCAATACCTGCAGCCAACCGAGCACCAACTCCCGGTCGCCCGCTACGTTTCCCCCGACGAGTTCACAGCCTATGGCGAAAAGGCACGGGCAATGGGCTTTCGGGGTGTGGCCTCCGGCCCGCTGGTCCGCAGTTCCCATCGCGCCGAAGCGCTTTGGGCTGCTGCCCTGAGTTCTTCGGCATTCTAGCGGCTTTTCGACGCGCCGGGCAGGGTGGCTGAGGGTGCGCGTGTGCGATCTCGGCTCACCTGCACGAGATTGCTGAATATCGGTGTTACATGCACATGAGGTGCGTCTCAAGGACTAGTGCACGCATCTTGAAACCGAATCTCTGCACGCCCGGCATGACTTCTGCCTGCTGGGTCAGAGTCAAGTCCTTGGCAGCATCACGGAAGGTTGGGCCGGGTGAACGACAACTCTGGCGCGGGAACGCGATGATGCTTGATGTCCGGAGGAATGTGCTTGTTTGGTTAGCGCCGTCATCTGTCACCCCCTCTCCGTGTAGAAACGGTCCGGGAATTGGCTTGGAGAATTGTAGAGTCTATTATACTCACGCCCGGTGCTCCGGTCAAGCCGAGGAGAACATCGAAAATCTGATCGGGCCCGGCGCTGCTTTGGTATCGCCCTACCTTCGACCTGCAGGAGCTGTACGTCCGTGCTTTGCCACGTTTGACAAGATGGACTCGACGGGTTATACTGGCCCCAGCAGCGACTGCCAGGAGGGACAATGAGCACCGAATACCCTGATGTCCTGGGTGACATTGTGGAGGCCCGGCGGCGGTACGATGTCAATGGGGTCCACTACCTCCTGACTCTGCAGCCGGACACCATCGCTCCTGGCGAGCCATCCGCCCTCCGCGCCTGGCTGCAGAGCTGTTGGGACGTCCCGGTCGTAGCCACCCTGACCATCGAGCTCCCTGACCAGCCCAAACCCACCATGTCCTTGATCCAGAAGCGCACAGAGGTCCCCCTCGAGGCCGGCGAGGTCGGCGAGGTCACGATCCCCATCGCCACGAGTCCAGACACTGCAGCGGGCGAACATGCCCTGGTGGTGGCCCTTGGCGTCAAGCAGGATATGCGTGGCCTCTATGTGCGTGGCCAAAAGAAGCAGGGGTTGCTGGGCGATTCGCTCCTGACCTTCAGCACCGGCATGGACCTGGCGCGCATTCTGGGCCTGGGTTATGTGGCCCAGACTTGCGCGGAGCAGCAGCTCTCACTGACGGTGCAGGGCGCGCCTCAACCGGGCCAGCAGCCAGACCTGACTCCGACCTACGTTTCGCACTGGACGCTCGCGGACTTGCCAGTCCAGGGCAAAGCCCGCCATTATGTCAATGACCAGCGGCTCTATCTCCTGCCCAAGGTGATACGGGAGGAACTCTACCGCGTGTTCCTGGAGGAGAGCCAGGAACGACTCCGCGACGCTGGCATCAAGCCCCACATCGGCGAGGCGATCTTTGCGGCAAAGGTGCTGACCTTTGCCGTCGAGTACTTTCTGAAACGGCCTAACTGGCAGGACGCCATCCTCGTGCCGGCCTACGTACTGGCCTACCGCTATGAACTCGAGGTGGACGATCCGGTGTTCCTCATCGCCCGCGCTGACTATGCCCGCATCGCCCGCCTGGCCATCTCCCTCAGTTTTGGCCTGCTGCGCCAACTGCTGAAGAGAGACCTGTGGACTCTGGAGGAGCAGGTGGCCGTAGCCGACCTGGTAGCCGACCGGGTAGAGCGTGGCGGCACCTTATCCCCCGAGTTTCTCTACCTGCCCCTTCTTCTTGGGGGACTGATCGTGGCCCAGCAGGTAGAGATGCCCGGTGAGGATCTGCGACAGAGCCTCGACCTGGTGGAGAAGGCACGCCAGCAGCGCAGCTCCGAACTCGCCGCAAACCCAGAGTTGGTCAATGTGTTTGAGCGGCTCCTGCAGATCGCCGAATCCCGCTTCTGACCTGCAAAGTGCGGAGCGCTGTTCCGCTCCCCAACATGCCAGCACCTACCCTGATGGGATCCTGTCTCCTTCCCCATGGGGCTTGGAGTGCGCCAGAGAACGGATCGCGCTGCACGTGATGCTCCCTACGAGAGAAGTGCCCCACGTCGCGCTCTGATTCACGGCAATCCAGCGATTCTCAACCATTTCATGCAAGACCTTTCCTGCTGCGCTCCTTGCTGTCTGGATGCTTTTGGAGTATAATGGTCGCCAACGAAAGCGAGGACCTCGGTCTCGCCGCGGCCGGATGCGCCACTAGCGAGCACGGGATCCCGTCCCCAGGTAGTCAGGTTACGAAAGAGCTGGTTGATCCAAAACAACACAGGATCGTGTGCAAACCAAGCACAAGGAGGAGACAATGTTGTCCAAGAACGTGAAGTGGCTGCTCATTGGCCTGGTGATTGTCAGTATGGTGTTGGCCGCCTGCGGGGCCACCTCCGAGCCGGAGGCGACGTCGGCACCTACGGAGGCCGCCCAACCGACCAGTCCCCCCAAGGAGACGCTCAGGGTCGCATTTGTGTATGTGGCACCCATCGGCGACCTGGGCTGGACCTATGCCCACGATGAGGGACGCCTGGCTCTCGAGGAACACTTCGGTGACAAGGTCGAGACGGCGTACATCGAGAACGTCCCCGAAGGCCCCGACGCCGAACGCGTCATCCGTGACTTTGCCGAAAAGGGCTACGACCTCATCCTGACCACCTCCTTCGGCTTCATGGATCCCACCGCCACCGTCGCCGAGGAGTACCCCGACACCTGGTTCGTCCACATCTCGGGCTACAAGACCGCTGAAAACCTCAGCACCCTCTTTGGCCGCATCTACCAGCCTCGCTTCCT
>JAMJFU010000086.1 GCA_023544525.1 Anaerolineae bacterium
CCGAGGCCGAGCGGCTGGATGCCGAGGGCATCGACATCATGACCTACTTTGGCTCGACCGACTTTGACGGCGATGCCACGAATCGCGCGGTGTGGACCATGATCTCGGGCTTTGGCGGCACCTACGACGATGGGCAGGGCAACATGCTGCTCAACACGCCCGAGAATATCGCGGCCGTCGAGTTCATGCGCGAGCTGGCAGTGAACGGATATGTCCCCGAGGTGGTCTTTGCCGGCGGCTTCCAGGAGGAGGAGGCCTTCAAGGACGCCTCGGCGGCCTCCATCCCCACCGGCCTGTACGGCTACCGCTACATCCGGCCGCTGACCGCACCGGATGGCACCCAGTACAGCAAGGAGACAGAAGAGGATATGCTCGACGCCATCGATGCTGGTGACGTGGTCCTGAGGCCTTTTGTCGCGGCCGAGGGCCAGAAGCCGGGCTGCAACCTGTCCGTCTCGGCTCTGTCCATTCCTACCGGTGCCAAGAATGTAGAGGCCGCCTATGACTATATCAACTGGATCATGGGCGACCTGGAACAGAACGTCGACTGGGTTCAGCGGGCCGCATCTGCCATCCCATCACTCAGGTCGGCCTTTGAAGACGAGGCCTTCCAGACCGAGTTCTACCAGCAGGCCTTCGCAGTGGCCGAAGCCAGTGCTTGCCGTCCCTGGCATGGTACCTTGCCTCGGGCGAGCGACGCCAAGCCCGTGATCGCCAACGTAATCTACAAGCTGGTCAAGGAAGATCCTACGCTCGACATCGCCACCGAGCTGCAAAAGGCCCAGGACGAGTACAACGCCAACAACTAGGTCCTGTGCCTGGCGCGTCTGAGATCTGATCAACCGGACGACAGGGTGACGAAAAAGTCCGCGGTGAAATCCCGACCTCGTCACCCTGTCGACTGCCATCGCACGTGATGCTGCTGGCCCGGCAAGGCACCGGCAAGCGTCCTGCCCACCCTGATCCGGGAAAGGTTGGGAACCAGATATGGCCCAGACCTTGAGGCGTCGAAAAAAGAGCAGCCGCACCTACAAGTGGCTGCCCTTTTGGCTGATCGCGCCCACCATCGTCGTCCTGCTCATCGTCCAGGTTTATCCCGCCCTCTATACCGTATGGCTGAGCGCTCACGAGCGGGAGCCACAGGGCTGGGTCGCCGTGGGGTTCGACAACTTCCGGCGGATCTTTGGCACCAGCCTGTTTCGTGAGTCAGTGGGCCATACGGTTGTCTTTCTCATCGGCTACGTGGTCATAACGCTGATCCTGGGCTATGTCGTTGCCCAGATCCTGAGCCGCAAGCTGCTCCTGTCTGGCTTCTACCTGACGCTGCTCTTCATCCCCTGGATCCTCGCTGATATCCTGGCCGGCATTGTCTTCCGCCTGCTGGTCATCCCTGACTATGGCGTGTTGTCTGGCATCCTGGGTGACCCCAATCTCTTTCCCCCCAGGGGCCTGTCGATCCTGACCGCCTCGCGGCCCAGTCCCTGGATCGGAGAGTTCCCTTTTCCGCCGTCGCCGGCCATGATCTACCTCATCTTGGCCGCTGCCTGGCGTGGCTTGCCCTTCATCACCCTCCTGCTCCTGGCTGCCCTGCAAACCATTCCGAGTGAGGTCACCGAGAGCGCCCGCATCGACGGGGCGGATGGCTGGAAGATCACGCGCCACATCACCGTGCCCCTGATCCTGCCGACCATGGTCGTCGCCCTCTTTAGCCTGATGCTGGGCGGTATGAATGGGGTGGGCATGGTCTTTAGCCTGACCGGAGGGGGGCCGGGCACCACGACCCACGTCTTGAGCTACCACCTCTATACGCTGGGCTGGACCCGGCTCCGCTTTGGCCAGGCTGCAGCCCTGGCCCTGATGATCGCCGTCGTCAACTGGCTGCTGATCGCCGGGACGATGCGCCTCACCCGTGTGGATGAAAGGACTGCATAGCATGGCCAGGCTACGCTCGCCGTCCCGCAAGACCTGGAGCAGCCTGCTGTTCAACGGCATCATGATCTTGATCCTTCTGGTGGCGATGGCACCCATTGCCCTCACGGTAGTCATCTCCTTCAAGGATCAACAGGATACCATCCGCAAGCCACCCGTGCTCTTTCCCTGCGACACGGCGACCGACCCGTTTGATTGGGGTGCGTGCCGTTGGGCCGTCGAAGGCTATGAGCGCGTGTTGGCGCCCGAGCCCTCTGACTCGCTGCTCGGCTTCAGGCTGGCAGGCAAGATGTTCCGCATCTACATCCCCAACACCCTGCTCTATGCCTCGGTCACGGCGGTCGGGGTGACGATCTTGGCCGGCATGTCCGGTTTTGCCTTCTCGCGCTATCGTTTCCGGGGACGTGGCCTGCTGATGGCCGCCATCCTGGCCATCACTGGCGTTCCACTGCTGACCAACATCCTGGCCCTGTATCAGATGGGCGTGATCCTGCGCAAGTCGCCCTTTCCCTTCAACGACCGGGTCTTTCTCATCGTCGTCTACCTGGGCTTCTTCCTGCCGCTCAGCGTCTGGATCGCCAAGGGCTTCTTTGACACCATTCCCCGTGACCTGGAGGAGGCGGCGCTCATCGACGGCGCGTCGCCCATTGGCGCGCTGAGGCATGTCACCATGCCGGCCGCCCTGCCCGGCCTGACGGCCATCTTTTTGTTAACCTTTGTCAACGTCTGGAACGAGTTCCTGGCCGGCTACCTGCTCGTCTCCAGGAACGAGCTCAAACCGGTCATGTTTGGCCTCTATGATTTTCTGGGGGCGAACATTATCAACCTGCAGGTCATAGCTGCCGCCTGCATCCTCCTGGCCCTGCCGATGGTCGTCATCTTTCTCTTTGCCCGGCGTGCCTTTTTCATGGCCATGGTCGAAGGCGCGGTTAAGGGCTAGGGCCAGGGGTAGGGCCCCCTGCTCATGCCGGTATCTGTCGATGGGCGACGCGATCCTGGGCCTGGACATCGGCACCACCTCAACCAAGGCGGTTCTGTACGACCTGTCGGGGGCAGAGCTGGCTACGGCAGAGCAAAGCTACCGGCTGCGTACGCCCCAACCCGGCTGGGTTGAGCAGGACCCGGAAGCGCTGTGGCAGGCACTGCTTGGCGTCTTGCGCACAGTCACCGGCCGTGCCGGGGATCTGGCACAGGTCCGGGCCATGGCCCTCGCCGCCCAGAGCGGTTCGCTACTCCCGGCGCGCCGCGACGGCACCCCGGTCTCGCCCATCATTACCTGGCTGGATGGCCGCAGCGCGGGGCTGGTCGAGCGCTGGAAGGCACAGGGCCTTGAGGCCAAGGTGCGGGCCATCAGTGGCTGGCACCTCTATCCTGGCCTGTGCTTGCCGGCCATTGCCTGGCTTCGCCAATACCAGCCCCAAGCCTTTGCCGCTGCCAGGCGCTTTCTCTCGGCCAACGACTTCCTGGTCCAGCGCCTGACCGGACGCTTTTGCACCAATCCCTCCAACGGCGGCGGGATGCAGCTGCTGGATGTGGCCACCGGCGCGTGGAGCGAGGAGTTGTGCGCCCTGGCAGGCATCGAACCGGGGCAGCTCTCGCCCATCCTGCCCTCAGGGACCGTCGTCGGGCCTGTTACGCCGGAAGTTAGCCGCCTGACCGGCCTGGCCTCCGAGACGGTGGTCGTCAACGGTGGGCACGACCAGGGCTGCACAGCCCTGGGCCTGGCGGTGACCTCGCCGGGCAAGGTCCTGCTGGGCTGCGGCACCGCCTGGGTGATCACCGGGGTGACCGGCACGCCCGACGTGGCCCTGCTGCCGCCGAGCCTGGACCTGAACTTCCTTCCAGTACCACCGCGTGGGCCGGGCTCCCAGCGGTGGACCGCCTCACAATCATTGGGTGGGTTGGGCGCCTCGCTGGAATGGCTGCTGCAACGCTGCTGGCCCGGGGCAGGCGCCGAATCTCGCGCTTCAGCCTTTGCCGCGCTGGACGCCGAGTTGGCGCAGACCAGGCCGGGGGGCAATGGCCTTTTTGCCCTGCCCCTCACCGGTGGTCACAGCGCACCGGCCGGCGATCAACGCGGCGCGCTGTGGGGCCTGCGACTGGATCACAGCCGCGCCGACATGGCCCGCGCGATCATGGAAGGGGCCGCCTACGAGCTACGCTGGGCGCTGGAGCCGATCCGGCAGGCGGGCATGCCGGTCGAGCAGATGTGGATGGTCGGCGGGGCGGCGTCGAGCCCGCTGTGGCCAACCATCGTGGCCGACGTCACGGGTGTGCCCCTTTCGCTGCCACAAGGTAGCCACTGGCCGGCTGTGGGCGCGGCCATCCTGGCCGGTCTGGGCACCGGCGCCTTTGAGACGATGGCCGCTGGCCAGGCGCGCTTTCAGCAGCCGGCGCGGCAGATCGAGCCGGATCAGGCCAGGATGTCACTGTATGACCAATGGTTCGCCGCCTACCTTGCTCTTAGCGGGTCCGTGACCCGCGTTGTACGTACCGAGATGGATAGAAACCGCCAGGTCACGGACCTGGCTTGAGCAAATGTGAGTGGTGCAGAAAGCAATGGGTGAACGCCAATGACCAAGCCCGTCGTAGCCATCACCATCGGCCAGGCGCACTACGAGCGCATGATGAGCCAGGCCGCCTGGGATGCGTTGGCCAGTTTTGCCGAGATCCTCCACCATCCAGGCCAGGAGCCGGCGAGGAAAGAGGACCTGCTGGCCCTGCTGCAGGCCACCGACGGCTGCCTCACCAGTTGGGGGGTGGCCCGGCTGGACGCCGAGGTGATCGAAGCCGCGCCCCGTCTCCAGATCATGGCCCACATGGGCAGCAGCGTCAGCCGCTTTGTCTCCGAAGCCCTCTGGCAGCGGGGCATCCGTGTCACCACGGCAGCCCCGGCCCTGGCCCGGGACGTGGCCGTGACCACCGTGGGCCTGATGATCGTCGGCCTGAAGCGCATCTGGCCCCTGGGCCAGCACGTGCGCCAGGGGGGCTGGCGCCAAAGCCCCTACTGGCCGTCGCGGGAGCTGCATGGCAAACGCGTGGGCATCATCGGCGCCAGCCACGTCGGCCGGCACGTGATCGAGCTGTTGCGGCCCTTTGGGCCACGGGTCCTGCTCTACGACCCCTACGTCTCGCCGGAGGAGGCCGCGCGCCTGGGCGTGACCAAGGCCGGGCTGGACGACCTGCTGCGCCAGGCGGACGTCGTCTCTTTGCACGCCCCGGCCAAGCCAGAGACCCACCATATGCTGGATGCCCGGCGACTGGCGCTGATGAAAGACGATGCCCTGCTCATCAACACCGCGCGGGGCACCCTCATTGACGAGCCGGCCCTCGTCGACGAGCTGCGCCAGGGCCGCTTTTTCGCCTTCCTGGACGTGACCGATCCCGAGCCGCCCGCTGCCGGCAGCCCGCTGCGCAGCCTGGACAACGTGGTCGTCACGCCGCACCTGGCGGGCTGCATCGAGGATTGCGGCCGCCTGGGTGAGATGGCGGTGGAGGAGCTGCGCCGCCACTTTGCCGGCGAGCCGCCCCTGTACGAAGTGACTGCCAGCATGCTGGCCCGGATCGCGTGAGAAGAGGCAATCGTGAGCTGCACTGAAGCCACTCCCGGAACGCTGCGCCTGGTGCACGGCGTGCCCAACCCGAACGGGGCCGAGGAAGCCCGGCTCTTTCTGCTGGTGGGTAACCCTGCGGCGGCGCCGGTCGCCGAGATCGTACCAGCCGACGGGGTCGAGTTCCCGCCCCCGCCCGCCCTCGTCGCAGGGGCGGGATCACCGCGGCGCCATCGCCTGTGCATCCTGCATTTTAATGATCTTCACGGCCATGTGACCCGCAGCATGCCTCGTGGCAGTGACGCAACCTTTGCGCGCGCAGTGTTTTCGCGCATGGTGGGACGTGTGAGAGAACTACGGCGTGCCAGCCAGGAGGATCCGCGCCTCGGGGTGTTGTTCCTGTCGGGCGGCGACGATCTGGCCGGCGGCGCCCTGGGCGAATTGCTGGCGCTCCAGCCCAGCATCCATGCCGGCTATCGCCTCTACTCGGCCGCGGGTGTCGATGCCGGCGTGCTGGGCAACCACGACCTCGATGGCGGGCCTGCAGCCCTGGCCCGGGCCATAGGCCGCGAGGCCAAGTTTCCCCTGTTGTCGGCCAATGTGCACGCTGCCGCGCTGGCCGGGCGGGTCTATCCGGCTGCCATCCTGGTGATCAAGGACGTGCGGATAGGCCTCATCGGCTTGACGACCCGCGCGGAGGTCAGGCATTCTCCGGACCTCGAGCTCAGCCATCCGCTCATCGCCCTCCAAAACCTGTTGCCGGCCCTGCGCCCCAGGTGCGACGTGCTGGTCGTCCTCAGCCACCTGGGCCACAGCCTGGCGGCTATCAACGCCAGCCTGCGCGACACGGGCGACGTGGAGCTGGCAGCCGGGCTGCCTGCACGCAGTGTCCACCTCATCGTGGGTGGTCACACCCACGACGCCCTGAACGAAGCGAGCCTGGGTGCTGCCAACCTGGTGAACGGCATCCCGATCGTCCAGGCCGGTGCGATGGGGCGCTTTCTGGGCCAGGTGGACATCGTCGTCGGCAAAGAAGCGTGCGTCACCGGCGTCCATCTGACGCCCACTGCGGACCTGCCCCTGGACGAGGCGTTTGAGCGCGAGCAGGTTCAGCCGCTGCTGGCACAGGCGCAGCCGCTGTTGGGCCGGCGACTGGGCCGCGTGGCGGACCATCCCGATCTGATGACCGAGGCCCTCCATGCCGGGTTCGCCGCCGGCGAGTCGGCGCTGGCCAACCTGATCTCCGATGCGCTGGTGGACCGCTGCCGGGCCGCTGGCCACGAGGTCGATCTGGCCGCCATCGATGCCTCCAGCATCTGCTGCGGCCTGCCCGTGGGCGGCGAGCTAACCTTTGGCGACTGGTTCAACCTGATGCCCTACGCTGACACCGTCCGGCTTTACAGGCTCACGGGACAGCAACTGGCAGGCCTGTTGCATGACAACGCCCGGCGTGCCGACCGGCCGGGCGAGCCCCACGTCGAGCGTGGTTTTTTGCAGTTCAGCCGCCAGGTGCGCTACACGGTCCAACTGGGGGAGAGCCGTCGCGCGGCCCGGGCCATAGAGGTCACCGTGGACGGGCAGCCCCTGGACCGCCAACCGGATCGCGTCTTTGTCCTGGCCTGCACCAGCTTTGTACGGGAGGCCGCTGCCCCGTGGGAACGCTACGTCGCCCGGCAGCTCGACCTGCCCGGCGTGGACGTGCTGGGTTCGCCCTACGCCGACACGGATCTCTTGGTGCGCGATCTGCTGATCGCCCACCTGCGCGCCCACGGCGGCGCGACGGAGGGCGCTGGCGCCCGGCGCGATGGCCGCCTGCGGATGCTACGCAGCGGTCCACCATCGAGGCAGGCAGGCATGCGGGAGAAGTAAGCCAATGACACAGGATTGCATCCTCATCGAGAACGGCACTGTCGTCACCGTGGATGACCGCCAGCAGGTCCTGGACCCGGGCTACCTGCTCATCGAGGCGGATCGGATTGCCGGGGTCGGGGCCGGGCAGGCGCCGGCTACGGTGCGCGACCGGGCGGGCACGATCCTGGACGCCAGCCACATGGCGGTCATGCCCGGCATGGTCAACGGCCACACCCACCTCTTCCAGACCTTCATCCGCGGGCTGGCCGACGACAAGCCGCTGCTCGACTGGCTGGCAGCGGCCATCTGGCCCGTGGCCCAGGCCCTGACCGGGGAGGAGGCCTACCTGGCGGCGATGGTGGGCCTGGTCGAGAACCTGCGGGGCGGTGCCACGGCGGTGATAGACCACCAGTACGTGCACACCGACCTGGCCAACGACGATGGTGTGTGCCGGGCGGCGGTGGACACAGGCGCCCGGCTGCTGCTGGCCCGGGGCTGGGCTGACATGGACTATCATCCGGCTTTCATGGAGACACCGGAGCAGATCGTGGCCGAGACGACCCGCCTCTTTGAGACGTGGCAGGGCCAGGCTGGTGGCCGCATCCGCGTCGAGTTCGGGCCGCTCATCCCCTGGGGCTGCTCTGATGAGACCATGCGCCGCACCTACGCCCTGGCCCGGGAGTGGGGCGTGGGCACCCATATCCACATCGCCGAGACCCGGGCCGAGGTGGACATCAACCTGGAGAAGCGGGGCAGCCGCCACGTGGAGTGGTTGGCCGGGCTGGGCATCCTCGGCCCGGACGTGCAGTTGGTGCACAGCGTCTGGCTGGACGAGGGTGAGATCGAGACGGTCGCCCGGAACGGGGCGGTGATCGTCCACTGCCCGGTCAGCAACATGTACCTGGCCTCCGGCGCCGCGCCGGTGCCCCAGATGCGCGCCCTGGGCATCCCGGTGGCATTGGCCACGGATGGGCCGGGCAGCAACAATAGCCAGGACATGCTGGAGGTGCTCAAGACCACGGCGCTGCTGCACAAGGTCTCCAGCCTGGACGCGATGGTCCTCCTCCCGGAGGACGTATTGTGGATGGCCTGCCGCGGTGGGGCTGCTGCCTTTGGGCAGGCCGGCCTGATCGGGTCGCTGCAGGCCGGCAAAAAAGCCGACGTCGTCCTGGTAGACCTGGATACGCCGCGGGCCATGCCTGTCCATCGGATACCGTCGGCCCTGGTCTACAACGCCAGCGCGGGCGAGGTGGATACGGTCATCGTCGACGGCCGGATCTTGATGCGCGACCGCCAGATCCTGTGCGTGGACGAGAAGGCGCTTCTGGCAGAGGCCAGGGCGGCCTGTGCGCGCCTGTTCGAGCGGGCCGGGGTCAGGGTCTAGCCACGAGCTGCCAGGCACCTGCCGGGTGGCCGGCACTTTAATTGCCATGATGGAGGGTACGATGTCATCGAATCGAAGGCTCAGCAGGATCTTTCGCCCTTCGGGCCGGGCGCTGATCGTGGCCATGGACCACGGCCTGCTGGACGGCCCCTGCCCGGGGTTGGAGAACCCGGCAGAGACCCTGGCCAAGATCGCAGCCGGCGGGGCCGACGCGGTACTGACATCCTATGGTGTCGCCCGGCAGTTCGCGCGCCAGCTGGCACCCCTGGGCCTGATCCTGCGCCTGGACGGCGGCGCCACCAGCCTGGGCGCGTCAGGCGGCCCACCCTCGCTGCTCTATCGTGTTGAGGACGCCCTGCGCCTGGGGGCCGACGCGGTGGCCCTCAACGGCTTCCCGGGCGGGGCTCATGAATCTGCTTCGTTGGAGAACATCGCCCGGGTGGTCGGGCAGGCCCACCCCTGGGGCCTGCCGGTCATGGCCGAGATGGTGCCGGGCGGTTTCGACAGCCCGCCCGAGTGGCGCACCCTGGAGAATATCGCCCTGGCGGTGCGCGTCGCGGCTGAGCTGGGCGCCGACCTGGTCAAGACGCCCTATGCCGCCGGCTTCGAGCCGGTGATCCAGGCCTGCTACGTGCCGGTCGTGATCCTGGGCGGGGCCAAGCGGGGCAACGAGCGGGCCATGCTGGCCGACATCAAGGCGGCCGTGGATGCCGGGGCGGCAGGGGTGGCCATTGGCCGCAACATCTTCCAGGCCGACGATCCGGCGGGGATGACCGCTGCGGTGGCAGCCATCCTGCACGAGGACGCGACCGTGGACGAGGCCGCGGCCCTGCTAGGGGCGCGATGACCGGCGATTCGCCAATGAGGTCCGGCCAGCACGGGGCTGCGCAGCCCAGCCACGTGGCGCCTGCGAAGCGCGCTGTGTTAAGTAGCACTTCAGTCCGTAAATTCACGTTAATCAGCAATTGACAGCGCCTTATCATCTGTGCTAGAATGAGGGACGTTGACGAGGGGACTAGGATGCCCATGATTCACGACTTGCGCTCATTTATCAGCAGCCTGGAGTCTGCCGGCCAGTTGGTGCGGATCAAGAGGCCGGTGGACCTCGAATATGAGCTCGCTGATATCGCTGCAGCCCTGGAGAGGCGCCGGCGCCCGGCTCCGCTCTTTGAGGTGGTGCGCGGCAGCCAGTGGCCGATCTTTAGCTCGGCTGTGGCCAGCCAGGCACGGGCGGCGCTGGCCCTGGGCTGCGAGCGCGCCAAGGTGGTCGAGGTGATGCGCCACGCTCTGGAGCCGGCCAACGGCATCCCGCCGGTCCGCGTCGAAGGGGCCGCTTGGAAGGCCAACGTCGTCACCGGCGACGAGGTCGATGTGCGCCAGCTGCCCATCCCCACCCACGCCGTGGGCGACGGAGGGCCGTTCATCACCGGAGGCGTGGCCATCAGCAACGACCCGGTCAGCGGCCGGGGCAACCTGTCCTTCAACCGCATGCAGGTCAAGGGCCCGTGCCAGTTTGGCTTCAACATCAACGAATGGCGCCATCTGCGCGAGTTCCTGGACGTGCAGGAGGCCAACGACGAGCCCCTGCAAGTGGCCGTGGCCATCGGCCTGGATCCAGCGATCATGATCGCCGCTGGGGCGCGCTACGACGACGACGAACTGCTGATCGCTGGCGCCATCCGGGGCCAGGGCATCGCCGTTTCGCGGGGGATGACCGTGGACGTGGACATCCCCGCCGAAGCCGAGATTGTCATCGAAGGCTACCTGGCCGCCCACGAGCGCCAGGATGAGGGCCCTCTCGCCGAGTTCCACGGGTACTTTGGCGAGCTCTGGCAAAGCCCGGTCTTTTACGTGACCGCCGTCTGTTGGCGCGATGAGCCTGTCTTCCAAACCCTCATCCCTGGTTGGAACGAGCACCTCTATCTGGGCAATGTCCTGCCCCGCGAGCCACTGTTGCTCAACCATGTGCAGCACGTGGCCCGCACGGTGACCGGCCTGCACATCCCGCCCTACGCCAGCGGCTTTACGGCCATCGTGGCCATCGACAAGTGCAATCCCGGCGAGCCCAAAAATGTTGCCCTGGCCGCCTTTGCCGCCCACGTCAACATCAAGTGGTGCATCGTCGTGGATCCCGACGTGGACATCTATGATCCAGCGGACGTGATGTGGGCGCTGACCACCCGCGTGGACTGGAGCCATGATGTCTTTTACGTGCCGGGCGCCCAGGGCCACGAGATGGATCCGACGGCCAACGGGCGCGGCGTGCACACCAAGATCGGCGTGGACGCCACCGCGAAAAAGGAGCGGCGCGGCTACGAGGAGCGCGTACGCTACAACGTGGTGGATCTGAGCCGCTACCTGCCTGGGGGCTAGGTCGATGTCGCTACGCCGCTGCTCGATCGTCAAGCCCCAAAGGCACCGAGGGTAGCTGGACTATGAAGACGGCAACCGTTGATCTCTCTACATCCGGCGTCGAGATCGTCGAGACGGCGCCCGAAGCCCTCCGCCAGTTTGTGGGTGGGCGGGGGCTGGGCGCCAAGCTCCTGTTCGAGTTGGTTGGCCCCGGCGTGGAGCCGTTGTCGCCCGAGAACTATCTGATCTTCACCGCCGGCCCGCTGGCCGGCACGCCCTGGCCGACTTCGGCCCGGCTGCACGTAACCTTCAAGTCGCCGCTGACCGGCGTCTATGGCTATGCCAACAGCGGCGGCTTTTTCGCCGCCGAGCTGCGCCACGCTGGCTATGATGCCGTCCTCATCACCGGCCGGGCGCCACAGCCCTCTGTCTTGCGCATCGAGGACGGTGAGATCCGCATCGAGGCAGCACCAGGCCTGTGGGGCCAGACCACTGAGGCGGTCCACCAGGCCCTGCTGGGTCCGGAGGCCAGGGACGGCCGGCTGGCCTGCATCGGCCCGGCGGGCGAGAACCTGGTGCGCATCGCGGCCATCATCAACGACCACAACCGCGCGGCGGCCCGTGGCGGTCCGGGCGCGGTTATGGGCAGCAAGCACCTCAAAGCGATCCACGTGCGAGCCAGTGCCCGGCCCGGCATCCCGCCCGCGCTGCGCGCTGCGGCCAAAACCGCTACGGCCAGGCTGAATGGCGATCCACGCCTCGACGGCCTGCGCCGCTTTGGCACCCTGGTGCTCATGGAGCCCAAGAACCTGAGCGGCGACCAGCCGGCCAAGAACCACCAGCTGGCCCAGGTGCCCTTTATCGGGCAGGTGGATGCCGCTGCCCTGGACCGCTATCTGGTAGAGCACAAGGGCTGCTACGCCTGCCCCATCCGCTGCGCGCGCAAGTCGCGGGTGAGCGAGGGTCCCTACGCCGCCGAGATCGGCGGGCCGGAGTACGAGACGACGAACGCCCTGGGACCCATGTGCTGGATCGACGATCCAGAGGCCATCATCTATGCCAACCACCTGTGCAACCTGTACGGCCTGGACACCATCTCGACGGGGGTGGCGGTGGCCTTTGCCATGGAGCTGCACGAGAAGGGCTTGCTCGACGATCCGGAGCTGTCGCTGGCCTGGGGGGATGTGGATACGCTGCTGGGGCTGATAGAGCGCATCGCCCGCAGGCAGGGAACCGGCGCTCTGCTGGCCGAGGGGGTGCGGCGTGCCGCCCAGCAGATCGATTCTGCCCGGGGGCACGCCGGGGCCGGACGGTATGCCCTGCACGTCAAGGGGATGGAGCTGCCCAGGCAAGAGCCGCGGGTGGCCAAGGGCTTTGGCCTGGGCCATGGGACCAGCAATCGAGGGGCCGACCACCTCTACGCCCTGCCAGCCATCGACCTGGGTGGCGCCTGGGACATTGCCCAGCAGATCTTTCCGGCCGAGATCGTGCCCGAGCTGATGGAGACCGATAACGAGCGGTACAAGGCCGACATGGTGGTATATGGTGAGCACTTTTGTGCTGTGACCGATGCGCTGGGCATCTGCAAGTTCAGCACGACCGAGGAGTATAGCCTGCTGCCCGGCGACGTGGCTCCCGGCCTGGCGGCGGTCTGGGGTGAAGCGGTGACCGGCGACGACCTGCTCGAGGCCGGCGAACGCATCGTCAACCTGGAGCGCCTCTACAACGTGCGCGAGGGGCTGTCCCGTGCCGACGACCGCTTGCCGGCCCGCTTCCTCGAGGAGGCGGTGCCCCTCTTTGGCTTTGAGCGCGATCCGGAGACGGGCAGTCTGCGGCAGTCCCCGGAGCCCATGGGCCATGCAGAGATCTATGATTTTGAGGCGATGCTCGATCGCTACTATCAGCTGCGCGGCTGGTCGCCTGACGGCATTCCCACCCCTGCCACCCTGCGGCGGCTGGGGCTGGCTGACTATCTTGACCAGGATGAGTAGGGGCGCACGCCCGGCCCCAGCGAGCTGGCGCCCCGAAAAGCCGGGGGGATCCATGCGGCGGCTGAGGAGTCCCGAGCTCGCTCGGGGTAGTTGTGCCGAGGGTGGCGGCTGGGGAGTCCCGAGCTTGCTCGGGGTGGTTGTGCC
>JAMJFU010000087.1 GCA_023544525.1 Anaerolineae bacterium
CTTGCGCTTGTCGCCGGTAGTGGGGCCGTAGTAGGCCACCTGGCCGGTGTAGTGGACGTTCTGCAGCAGGTCGCGGACGCTGTCCTTGTTGAACTGGCCCGGTTCGCAACGACCGCGCCGACCCTTGGTCTGGAACCCGATACCGCTGCCGTTGCAGTGCTCGTTGAGCAACCGCGCTATCTGCCCGTCCGAGTACTCACCAGTGGCGTAGTGGCTGAAAGCCAACTGCACCGCCGCCTGCTCGATGGGATGGGCCACCCACGGGTCGGCTGGACCGGCCGGGCTGAGGCTGGGTTGCCCGAAGCGGGGGCAGTAGCCCTCGCCGTTGGGGTCGGTGCAGGCGGCGCAGTTGCCCCGGCAGTATCCCAGGGGCGGCATGCCGTTGGACAGGCCCTTGCGGGCACGGGCTTTCTTGCCCTTGCTGGTCTCGATGCGCAGCTTGTCCAGATAGATCTCGGCCAGGGTACCCAATACCGCCAGAGCCAGCTTGCCCCAGGGGGTGGTAAAGTCCAGGTTCTCGGTGATAGAGATGAAGGACACCCCAAGGTCCTGCAGTTGCCGGAAGGCCGAAAGCAAACCCTGCAGGTCCCGGTAGAAACGATCGATGGCATGAACCACCAGGACGTCAAACTTGCCCTTGGCCGCATCCTGAAGCAATCGCTGCAGGGATGGGCGGTCGACGAGGGCG
The DNA here is from genome assembly GCA_023544525.1 of Anaerolineae bacterium. GTDB lineage: Bacteria > Chloroflexota > Anaerolineae > JAAYZQ01 > JAAYZQ01 > JAMJFU01. Next base: position 689 of record JAMJFU010000087.1, read on the forward strand.
CCCGACAGGCCCGGATCGACATAGATCTCGATCAGCGTCCAGCCCCGCGCCCGGCAGAACTCGACGATGGCATGCTCTTGGGCATCCAGCGAGTGGCCCTCGTTGACCTGCTCGTCGGTGGATGCCCGCATATATCCGGCTGCATTCATGGGACACCTCCACGTTTAGATGGAGGTAGTGTAGCCCACCTATCAACCGGTTGTCAAGGTGCAAAGTGGCAGACTGTCACTCAGACTGCCAGATTCAGGAGGAATTATGAGCCATCCTGGCAAAGGCGGAAAGCTCTACGACCGTGCTGCCCTGGCCGACTACCTGGATCGGCTGCGACGGGAGCGCAACGAGAGCTACCGTGAAGCCGCACTGCGCTCCGGCTTGGACCATGGCGCGTTCTTGCGCTACGTCAAGAAACAGAACCGCCCTACCCGTGAGTCGTGCATCGCCCTGCGGAGTACCGCTCCCTTGCGGTGGCCGACCATTTCGGCGTCAACCCCAACGAGATCCTGACCCGCGCTGGCTACGACCCCCTGCACTTCTTCGACCGTTCCCTGGTGGACCCTGCCGCGCTGGCGCCCGAGGTGGCCGATCTGGCCTTGTACCTCAACCACCTCTCGCCTTTGGCCCGGCGCCGCGAGGTGTGCCAGGCGGTGCGCGCCCTGGTGGACGCCGCAGTGCGCGCAGCCCAGGAATCGTAGGGCTCACATCGCCGCAAAGAGCGGGAGAAAGGGGTCACGAGGACTGTAGCCGGTGACCTCCCCATCCCGGACGTGCACGTCCAGAAAGACACAGCGCAGGAGCGTCTTGCGCTCCAGCGATGTGGCTGCGGCCCACAGCCGGGCAAAGTCGCCCAGGAGAGCCGAGTACTGGCCTTGCCCCTCAGCCTCGAACTGCCGGAGCTGCCGCACCTGGCCCTCCAGCCGCCGCCGAGTCTGGACATAGTCGCTGTTGGAGATTTGCTCACGGCGGCGCTCCTCCTGCAACACCCGCAGTTGAGACTCCACGGATCTCAACTGGCGGCGGCGCGTGCGGCCCTCCTCGCTATCCCGGAGGTAGGCCAGGATGCTGGGGTACCACGCCTCCGGGATCTGGAGCTGCTGCACGTGGGCAAAGACCGGCTCCTCCAGTGCCTCCGCCCGGACTGAGCGTACCGGGCAGTCGGAAATGCCCTGGGCACGGCCAACGTCCTCATAGTAGCGGACGTTGCCCCCTGCGGCGGTACCCCGCCATACCTCGCCACACCGATCACAACGGACTATCCCCGTCAATGGGTACACGCGCTCGGCTCCTTTGTCCACGTTATGGGGCCGGTATCCTCTCGCGCCCCGGACCTGCAGGCAATGCTCAAACAGCTCGGGATCGATGATGGGCAGGTGCTGACCGGGGAAGAGGATCATATTGCTGGAAGCGGTCCCTTTCCCGTTCACCGCATCGCGGGTCTCGCCGTAAGGATTGTGCCGCTTTCCTCCCTGGGAGCGCAGACCTTTGCTCTTTCTCATCTCGCGGTAGACGGCAAAGCCGGCGTAGAAGGGGTTGAGCAGCAGGTCGCGGACGCTGTCCTTGCGGAACTTGCGCTTTGCCGCCACCCGGCCCGGCTGGCCTTTGGGCCGCAAGGCCACATACACGCCTTCTTCGGTTTCGTGGCGGTAGTCGTTCAGTAGCCGAGTGATGTCGGTATCGCTGTAGCGACCGGTGGCGTACCAGTCCACTGCCAGTTGCACGGCTACCTGTTCGACGGGATGAGGCACGAACACCTGCGGATCGTCTCCCAGCTCCCGCCACAACTCAGGACCCCGGAAGCGGGGGCAGTACCCCTCTCCGTTGGGGTCAGTACAGTCGAGGCAGTTGCCCCGGCAGTAGCCCAGGGGCGGCCAGGAGGCGTTGGAGTAGCCTTTCATCGCCCGCGAGAGCTTGTTGTCGCGGGTGGTTCTGGACAGGTCGTCCAGATAGCGCTCACCGATGATGCCCTTGATGTACATCAACAACTTGCCGTCGCCGGTGCTGAAGTCGGTGTTCCGGTCGGCGGTCGAGATCAGCGCCACGCCGTTTTCGTGCAGCCTGCTAACCTGGGTGGTCAATCCGTGCAGATTGCGGTAGAAGCGGTGGATGTCGTAGCAGTAAACCGCCGCGACGTCGCCCTGAACCGCCCGGCGCATCATGCGCGAAAAGGCCGGCCGCCGGTCGTCGCGGCCAGTGACGCCGGCGTCGACATAGATGTAGCGCAGGACGTGGCCACGCTGGGCAGCCAGATCCAGCTCGTGGCGCACCTGCGTGGACAGGCTGTGGCCCTTGCTCTGCACGTCCTGTGACACCCGGCCGTAGCCGAGGGCCAGGCTGGTATGGGCCGGCACATCGACCAGCTCCCACAGGGCGCAATAGACCAGGCCATTGCGTGATTCCTTGAAGACCACCACCTCGCGGTACCCGCAGGTGGCCAGGTAGTCGCGGACCTCGATGACGTGCTGCCGGATCTCGGCTTCGAGTTCGCGGGCCGGGGTGATCAGGCGTCCGAGTGACATGGTTTTCCCTTCTCCTGCTGTTGTACCTGCTGTTTTTCGCCTTCTTCCAGCAGCCGCCGCGCGATGCGGGCGACTGTCTGCCGGAAGGTGTCCAGGGCTTCGCTGTCGTTCAAACGATTCATATCTCCTCGCCCTCCACGATGGTTTGGAGAGCAGCGCTGCTCGGTCCAGTGGCCCAACTTGACAAATGATAGGCTGGGATTTATCATTCTGCGAACGGCCATCTGGACACTCCGCTTGGCCAAGCGTTCGATGCGTCCAGTATAGCTGGAGGGATGCGGCCCCGTCAATGGGTCAATTCGGACCCTGAACGGACGAGTTTGGACCCCAGAGAGCCGCCTGTGGACCCTGGTGGAGGTCTACCGGACCCTGGCGGCCCGGCACTGTCCCTTGGGGGCCAACTGCAAGACCTACCGGGTGAGGAGAAAGAACCTGACGCTACAACCTGTCACACCGGACCATCGGCCTCAAGAATGGGCTATCCAGGCCTTTAGCCTGTGGGAGCTGAGAAACAAGACACGGCCCTTGCTCGCCAGGAGGCTGGGGCTGAGTGACCGTTCGCTGGCCCGTTGGGCCTCCGGTGAACGGACACCTGACCTGGAGAACGTTGGCAGGACCCTCTTCCACCTCTATGCTGAGGGCTGTTTCGATGATCTGGCCCAGGCCAGCGACCTGGCCTGGCTGATGGGGCTGACGACCCAGTCCCTTGCTGACCTTGTGCAGCGCATTTTTGCCGCCGAGATCGACGCCAAGGTGCGCGAGTTCCTGGCGTGGCTCCGGCAGGCCAGGTCCAGTGAGGAGGCGAAAGGGCTGTCGCAAGGGTTCCTGCCCAGCTTGCCAGCCTACTACGTGCCCACCGGCCTGGCCCACCAGGTCAAGGGGGCGCTGCTCACACCCCGCGAATACCGAGTGCCCCTGCACCAGATCGTCGTCCTGCACGGCGGGCCAGGAGTTGGCAAGACGACGACGGCTGCCTGCCTGCTGCGCGATGAGCAGGTAAGCTGGTTCTTCCGCGACGGCGCCCTGTTCATTCCCCTAGCCAGCGAGGAGGATCGCGAGCGGGCCCTGTGGCGTGCCTGTGAGCAGGCCGGGTTGCCCGTTGGCGGACACGAAACAGTAGCCGACCTGCAGCAAGCCTTCCGGCAGCAGTGGGCTCAACAAGAGGGCCGGCTGGCCCTGTTAGTCCTCGATGACCCACAACAGGCGGAAGACCTAGCGTCGTTGCTGGACGTCGGTCCCCAGATGCGGATCCTGATCACCTGCCAGGACCGGCGCATCGTGGCCCGCGCCCTCGAAGAGCGGTGGGAACCCACGTCGGAACTCGTTCTCTGGAAGGCAGTCAGTGGACTGGAGGAATCGGAGGGGGCGGCGCTACTGAACCACTGGCGATCCCAGGATCTGCTTCCCGAGGAAGAGCGAGCCAGGCAGCACGTGGGAGAACTCCTGCGCTGGCACCCGGCTGCGTTGCGTCTGTATGCCGGTGAAGCTGACGCGGTGAGCTGGCAAACCGTTGAAGCGCTGGTGTTGGAGGGCAACCTCGATCCGGACGATTTCAGCGAGTTGGCAGGCTGGATCCAGAAGAGCTGGGAGCGGCTGTCGCTGGCAGATCAGGAAGCACTATCCAGCTTGCTTCGAATCTCACGGGAGGCATCCACCTTTGGCACCGGCTTTGCCGCGGCTGTGTGGGACCAGGAGCTGCCCCAGGCTGTGTTGCGCATCAGCCGCCTGGAGGATCGAGGTCTGATCGAGCGGGTGAGCCATGAGCCGCAGCCCTGGCAGGAGATGATCCAGCAGGCCTATGGCGGGGAGGAGCGCTACCGTCTGATGCCCCTCTTCCGGCTCATAGACATCCAGACATCCGAGGGATCGCACGATCGGATCCGATCAGGGGCTGAGGAGGTCCAGTGGTTGCGGGCGGTGGGGCGGCGGGCAAAGGCCCTGCCCAATGGCCCAGGGCAGATCCCCTGGCGCTTTCGGCTTGCAAATCTGTTGGTCCTTCCCTTCGTGTGGCTGCTCCGCGGCGAACCCGGCGAGCTGGAGGAGCAACTGATGCACCTGTGGGACCGGCAAGGAGTACGACCTCCAGCCGAGGTGTGGCTGACCTTTCAGAAGAGCCGCTGGCTGTATGTGCCCTTTGGCTATACCATCGGCGCGGTCCTGGTCGTCATAGGAGCCTGGTACCTGGGCACAGCGATCCGTGAAGGGGAAGCCGTGGTGGGCTTGGTGACGCTGGCCTGCTGGGCGACGGCGCTACTCACGTTCCAACTGAGTGTCCGGCAGCGGGCGTGGTGGTTGTGGCTATTGGGCCTGCACGGCCAGGAGACAACCGAGTTGAAATGGACCTGGCGACTGGCCAGATGGTTCGGACTGAGAAAGCCTGTAGGCAAGACGGCGACGGTGCCCCGAACGGCAAGAGGTCCTTCTTAATCAGTAGCACCCTGACCTCGAGTGTGCGAGAAACGGACGACAAAAAAGAAGCCAGCCCCAGGTCGGGACTGGCTTCTTTGGCGTGGCGTGGAGTGTGTAGAGTCGATGATCACCCCGCGGGTTCTGGCTTCCTTCGGTCCGGGTAGGCTGACTGGATCTCGCAGGCACGCTGGTGGTTGCCGCCGCTGCGGTCATAGTCGACGAAGGCATCTGGAGGGAGCAGGTGTTCCAGCAGGCGGCGGATCCGCTGTCGGCGGTTGCGGATCGTGCCTTCGGTGGTGCCCATCAACTCGGCGATGCTGGCGTTGGTGTAGCCATTGGCAGCCAGGCGGATGATGCGTTTGTCGGTCTGGATGGTGTCCTTGGTACGGCTCAGACAGCGGTTGGAGAAGCCGGCCGCCACGCGCGCCTCAAAGAGCACACCCTCCAGCACCTCGTCGGAGAGCCAGTCAAGGCGCAGAGTGCCGTCGTCGGTTAGTGTGGAGGGAGCCAGCCACTCGTGGGGTGAATCGCCGCCATCGTGCAAAGGGGCGTCCAGGGAGAGCGGGCTGCGGGGGTTCCGGCCAACGATTCTGCGGTAAAAGTACTTCTCGGCGGCTTGCCTCGCGCAGACGAAGCAGAACGGGATGGGACGGCCTTCTCGATGGTGCTTCCAGTAGGCCAGGGCGGCGGCCTGTATGAGGTCTTCCATGTCCTGCGGTGTCAGGATGTCGCCTCCACCGTTGAGGCGTCGGCGGGCGCAGTAGGCTGCTTTGCGGCTGTTGATAATCAACTCAGACTTCTGGGGCAGGTTATGCGTGCTCATCTCCATCTCCTTTGCGGTTTGATGTGACTGAGGTGAGCCCTCAGTCCGCCTACCCCGCCGCGGTAGCGGCTGTTATTGAGCCAGCAAAGGACGGAGAGAAGCACGACCCTTGCGGACTGCTGCATCGAAAAAGCCGAGACTGAGCAAGAGAATTCGACGAACCGAGCCAGTATAGGGTCAAAGTCATAGATGGTGGCGAGAAAAACATGACCAGGGCCTCATGACAGGCTGCCTATTCTGTGATACACTGGATGCGCAATCTGAAAATCTCGTCGGGCCTGGCACTGACCGGTCTCGCAAGTACCCCGAATCAGAGGAGGTGTCAATGTCTTCCTTGGAATCTCTGGCCTTTCGACTGGCGCAAGAAACGGACTTTCGCACCGCCTTTGCTGCCGACCCGCAGGCAACCCTGGCTGGCTGTGGCTTCGTGCTGGATGACGCTCAACGATCGATCCTCAATCACCTGCGCTCTCAGCTAGCCCTGCCTGCCGAGTCGTTGCTCCAACAGCTCCTGGGTGACGACCCCGACGATCTCGACACCCCCTGGCGCTGGGCCATGGAACCTTGCCTTCCCGCTTGGACTGAGCCATGAGTGATGCCCGACAGGGTTTTTGATGCCTTTGCCGTAGCCATCTCCGGTCTCCTCACCCAAATTTATCGCCAGAGCGCCGGCGATCTTGAAGGCTCGAAGGCGACGATACGCTGGGTGAGCGAGCGTATCAGCGCCCACCCGGCATTTCTACGCCTGCCATTGCTGGCCTGTGAAGCCACCGATGGCGATCCGACCAGCGTCATCCCCGTAGCGGCCGCCTGGCACCTGTTCCACTGCACAGCCTACTTCCTGGACAGCGCTGCCGACGGCGCCCTTCCCATCCTGGAGTCTGCTGACAGTGGAGGCACCAATCCAGGGCTTGTTGAGGCAGCACTACCGCGGGTGGCTAACGACGCGGTCAGCCCCGTCTTCCCGGCACACGTGAGCCTGGCGACGCTATGCCGGAGCCAGGTAGACCCGGACAGCGACCTGCAGGCAACTCGGCGTGTGCAAGTGCATCGAAACGGGTCACTGGCCACAGCGGCGGGGTCTTCGCACGGTGAATGCGCTCGCCCTACCTCACCGGACAGCTGCCTTGCAATCACACGGCATTTGTGATACCATATTATCGCTCGCCAAGTTCACGGAGAGTACAGAAATGAACGTGCAAATGATCCGGGAAATGCGCCGGCTGTACCGGACTGACCCCCAGTTCTGCCGCGCGCTACAGGACGATCCCACGGCTGCACTAAACCGCTGGAAACTGCAAAGTCCGGAGACGGCTCAGGCCCTGGCAGGTCCCCTGCGCGCACTGCTGAGCCGTTCGCCGGAAGAAGTCCTCGTGACTGTTGCAGAAGAGATACCAGACTGGGATGGTGTACCGCCAGAACTTGTCATATCGGGGTGATCGCTCCCCAGCAGACGCGTTCTGCACTGGACGCGCTCTATGACCTGATCCTCACTCGCCTCTTCACCATTGAATCCAAAGGAGAGCTACCGGCCACGCTGGAGCAACTGTGTTGCGCGGCCCGGACTCAGGACGACGCACTCCCACTGGCGCTTCTGCCGGTATGGAGCTATGCTGCAGTGGGTGGGCACGATTGGCAGCAGGCCGTAGGGGTCGCTGCCGCCTGGCGCGCATTGCACCTGGCCGGCAAGCTGTTGAACGACGCTGCCGATGGCCGTCCCAGCGCGCTGCTCCCGGACGAACCCGTGACCAGCCTGCTCAACGCCGGGGTAAGCCTGGTCTTCCTGGCTCAAGCGATCCTGGTTGTAGAGTCTCCAGAACCAGGGGAGACATCTCCTGGATGCATTCCACCTGACGTGGCGCTGGTGTTGCAAGCAGAGTTCGCCCACGCTGGTCTGCGGGCTGCCGCTGGCCAACATACTCGACTGAAGAGCGGGGCAAAGTGGTCGTTGGCGGACTACCAAGCCGCCGTCGCCCGGCGCAGTGGTGGCCCCTTTGCCCTGGCCACACGGGCTGGGGCGCTCCTCATGCAGGGCGAACTCGCCGGCGCAGGGGAGAGGCGCGGGGTATGGCCAGCCCAAGTCCAGGCACTGACCGACTATGGCCATCACCTGGGCTCGATGCTGCAACTGGCCGATGACTTTAACGGCATCTGGCGTCCCCGGGGGAGGAGTGACCTGGCCAGCGGCAAACGCACCTGGCCGTTGCTGTACGCCGAGGCACTTGCCGCTAGGCGCGCGGACCAGCGCGCCCGCCTGGTGGCGTTGGTGCGACGCGCGCCCGATGACCCCGCGGCCGAAGAAGCGGCGCGGTCACTGCTGGTCCGATTGGATGTGCCGCTGGCGATGATCCTGGCGGCTGAGGAGAAGCGCCGCCTGGCGGAAGCGGCATTGGAGCGGTTGGCCGACTCTGAGGCTCGCCAGGCGCTGGTCGGACTGGTGCGGCGCATTGCTCTGGCTCCGCAGGAGATGCAACCGTGATTCCGAAGGCATGGAAAGCGTATCAGCAGGAGCGAACGGCCACGTACCTGTTGCTCATCCTCCACGTGTTGTTCTTGTTGGGTTTGAGTGCCGGTGTCGCTGTGGCCATCGTCCAGCCCGAGGATGGCATGGACTGGGATGCGCCCTCCGGGCAGGTCACCGAGATCACGGCCGGCGGCCCTGCTGCGCGGGCGGGCTTGCACGTCGGGGACCAAATCCTGGCCGTCGATGGTCTCCTTCCGACAGCTTTGCCCTCGGCGACCGGCGGCAAGCGGGCCGGCGAGACGCTGTCGTTAACTGTATACGGGGACGGAGAGGCACAAAGCGTGTCGCTCACCCTGGAGCGACCGCCCGCCTCAATCTTGCTCGACCGGATGATCCCTATGGGCATAGGGTTGGGCTTTGGCATTATCGGCCTGGCGACCTACCTGCTCTCCCAGCGGCAGCCCCCGGCCGCGCTCTTTGTCCTCGTGTGCCTGGCCGTGACCGGCGCCCTGGTTGCCGGCACGCTTTCGACGTTCAAGATCCCCTTTGCCTCACACCTGTTCAGCATCTCCCTGGTCTGGGTGGCCGCGTTGAGCCTCCATTTTCACACCCGCTTCCCGCAGATACGGGACAGACCGGTGGTGCGCCGGGTGCTGGGATCCGCCTACACCCTGGCTGGCCTGGTAAGCATATTCTTCCTGCTGCCTGGCTGGGCGACGTGGCGCTGGCAGCCCTGGTATCCCGGCCTGCAATGGGGACTCCGCCTGGTCCTGGGTCTCTCCCTGGTGGTCCAGATCGTCCTGTTGGCCACGATCGTTCGGGGAAATTACCCCCGCGCCCGGCGCCACGCCCGCCTGTTGATCGCTGGCGCCGTCCTCGGGCTGGCGCCGTTCTTGCTGTTGGCACTCCTACCTGACCTGCTCACCGGCCAGCATTGGTGGCCCTACCAGTACACCTTTCCCTTCCTGCTGATAATGCCATTGGCCTACGGCTATACCCTGGTCCGGGCTCGCCTGAGCCACTGGGACCGGGCCGTCGCCCGCCTGCTGGCAGCCTTCTCCGTCGCCATCCTGCTGGCGAGTGCCTACGGGCTGGCCGTACGACGTCTGGAACCAGACCTGCCTCCCTGGCTGCCCGTCGTCCTGGCACTGGGGGCCGGGCTGGCTCTGTGGCCCCTGGCACGCGCTGCCCGGCGCTGGACCGACCGGGTACTCTTTGACGTCCACTACGACTATGCGGGTATCGTCTCGGCCCTGGGCGAGCAACTGGCGCACACCCTCGACCGTCCCACGCTACGGCGGCTGCTGGTGGAACGGCTCCCGGAGTTGATGCCTTTCGAGGGCGCAGCGCTGCTGCTGGCCCGCGAGGACGACGAGGAAGGGGCTCTGCACCTGGAACCGCCGTCTACCCTGGTCGTAGAGGCGCACACTGCGTTGCCGGGAGAGGGTACCCTGGCCCGCGCACTGACCAGGCGAAGGGACCCCATCGCCGCGGTGTCGTTGCGCTCGTTGCTCGCGGGCGGATCCCAGTGCCCGGCGGAAACGGCCTGGCTGAGCAGCGCCGCCGTCGAAACCTGGCTGCCGTTGGCTCGCGAAGGCGAGTTGCTGGGCGTGCTGTTGCTGGGACCCCGTTTGGGAGGTGACCTGCTGGATGGACAGGACCGGCGTATCCTGCGCAGCGTGGCCCATCAGGCAGCGCTGGCTGCTGAAAACGTGCGTCTGGCCGACGCCCTGCGTGGCAGCCGGGCGGAATTGGCACACGCCCACGGACAACTTCTCCTGGCCCGCGAGGAGGAGCGGCGGCAGTTGGGCTGGTCGCTGCACGACGGACCCATCCAGGACCTGTTGGTCATCAGCCTCCGCCTGGCGGCCCTGGGGGCGGAAAGCGGGGAGCACGCGCCGGAAATGGCCGCACTGCGGCAGGCAGTGGTCGAGCAGGTCAACGTCCTGCGGCGGCTGTACGCCCGCCTGCGTCCCGGCACGCTGGATGAGTTGGGCCTGCGTGAGGCATTGCGTGCCCTGGCCATCGAATACGAGGATGATTACGGCCTGACCGTCGCCTTCCATGCCCAGGGCGAGGTGGAGCATCTGTCCGACGAGGCGGCGGTGACGCTGTTCCGCGCCGCGCAGGAAGCGTTGACCAACGTAAGCCGGCACAGCGGTACGGAACGAGCGTGGCTGGCGATCACCCGCAAGGAGGAGGGGATCGCCCTGACGGTCGCCGACGAAGGCCGGGGCTTTCGGGTGCCCCGGCGGCTGTCGGCGTTGGCCTACGGGGGGCACTTTGGGTTGCTGGGGATGGCCGAGCGATTGGAACGCCTGGGAGGGCGGCTGGAGGTGCGCTCCCAACCCGGGGAGGGGACGACGGTGCAGGTCTGGCTGCCCGTGGAGGCACAAGAGGAAGGCACACCGTGAGCAAGAAGCGCAAGGTGATCCGCGTGCTGCTGGCCGACGACCACCCGGCGATGCGGGCCGGCATCCGCGCCATCCTGGAAAAAGCCCCCGACATCGAGGTCGTAGGCGAGGCTGGGGAAGGAGATGAAGCACAACAGATGACGGCCGACCTGCATTCCCAGGTACTATTGCTCGACCTGCGCATGCCCGGCCCGCCGCCGGCAGAGACGGTGGCCTGGGTGCGCGCCCACAGCCCGCAGACGGCAGTGCTGGCGCTGACGGCCCACGACGTGAACGCCTACCTGGCCAGGATGGTCGCGGCCGGGGCAGCGGGCTTTGTAGTCAAAGAAGAGGCGCCAGAGAGGATCGTGGAGGCCGTGCGCCGCGTGGCGCGGGGCGAGGTACTCTTCACCGAGGAGCAACTGGCCCGGGCCCGCCACTGGCGGGAGGAGGTGGGCAAGCGTTGGGAGAGTTTGACCGAGCGGGAACGGGAAGCATTGGCGCTGATAGCCACTGGACAGAGTAACAAGCAGATCGCCAAGGCTTTGGTCATCAGCGAGCACACGGTGGAGACGCACGTTGGGAATCTGTTAGGCAAACTGGGGGTCGCTTCACGGGCCGAAGCCGTGACGTGGATCTGGCGGCATGGTCTGGCCGAAGAGATGGGCCTTTCTGGTGGAAAACCACCAGAGGTAAATGGTGGATTTCCAGGATAACAAACCTCCAAGGCTATGGTAGACTGAACATGCCACCGGGGGAGACCGGTGAGTATCCGAGAAGCAAGGAGGTATTGCTCATGAGATCAAGAGACAGAATCATATGGTCTGTCGTCGTTCTCGCTCTTCTCTTCACCATGGGGTTTGCAGTGTCGGCCCAGTCGGAGAGCGTGACCGTTGAGGACCGAGCCGGGTTTCGCCGGCCTACAGCAGAGATGCTGGAGTTGGGCGGCGACATCCGTGGGGACGTGGAGACCCGTGCTGCGCTTGGGCTCGACGCTGACCTGGCGTTGGTATCGGCCCTTCGAGGGTCCCCGGGGGACGAGGGAACGGATCGCTTTGGGATCCCGTTGACAGAGACGGAAGCCGAAGAGGTCCAGGCCCGATTCGCCTTTGCCGCTGCAGCCCATGAAGCAGTATTGCCGTTCGTAGAGAGCCTCCCCACCTTTGCAGGCGCCTTCTTCGACCACCAGGCAGGAGGTGAACTCGTCATTCTCCTGACCGCCGCTGACGACCTGGCTCAGGCTGAGATTCTCTCCCTGGCACCCGCCGGCCGCCGAACAAAAGTGGAGCTCGTCGAGTACACCCAAGCCCAACTTCGCGAAGCGCTTCCCAGGGCAAGAGCAGCCTGGACAGCCATTGGCGGCCCTGAGGCCTACGCCGTTGTCGTAGACACACCGGCGAACGCCATTCGTATCGACGTGGACCCAGTCAACCTCGAAGAAGCAGAGAAACTGGCAGCCGGGGTTGGCGCTGCCATCGATCTACCCGTGTTCGTTGCGGTTGGCGAGCGGCCGCAAGAGTCAGCCTGTACCGACCGCGAGAACTGCACAAGTCCCATGCGCGGAGGCATTGTGATCTACCATACAAAGAGTCCTGGGGTAATAGGACAATGCACGATGGGATTTCACATCCAGGTCGGATCGGACGAGCAGTTCGTCACCGCCGGCCACTGTGGCTACTCGGGCTCCAACAATTGGTACCACACAGGTTACGGCTACGTAGGTAATGAGCGGAATACCCAATACTACAACAACGGCCGAGACATCATGACCGTGCAGATCTCTGATTCCCAGGATTCGAGCATCCTCTACAGCGGCACCGTGGCAGTCAACGCCACGTGGGATCCATATGTCGGCGAGGGGCTTTGCGCCTCGCGGGGTGTATCAAGTAC
>JAMJFU010000088.1 GCA_023544525.1 Anaerolineae bacterium
ACGAATCCACGAGGGGACAACCATCCGCAACGTGGCTCACCTTGCCGACGAGAGCGATTTGGCCGTTGACCGCATAGCCACCACCCGGGTAAACGCGCCCAGCCTCTCGCCCTCGACCATGCTCGCCAGTCCCAGGACAACCGTCCCCCGTGAGGCGCTGGTGTATACACTCCAACTTTCCAACAATGGCACCCGGGCAGCCCAGGCCAGCCTGAGCGACCCGGTCCCCTTGAACACAGAGTATATCCCAGGCTCGGCCTGGGCAAGCACGGGCACTCTGACAGACTCGGCCGATTTGGTGTCCTGGAACGGGACGATCGCCCCTGGTGGATCGGTGACGCTCAAGATCCTCGTTGTTCCAGAGCCTTCCGCTGCGGCGAGCTATGTTCTGAACCGCGCAATCATCAGTGACGGATGGGGAGAATCCCATGTGCTGGAGGCCTACACCTGGGTAGACGCACAGGTCTTTTTCCCGTTCGCCAGCCAACGCTAGAACTCTCCGGCGCGACCAAACCCTTCCAAGCGCCATCCCCCCGCCAACCTGCCCTACCACCTTGCCTCCCCTGCCGCCGCATGTTATAATCCCCGCAGAAGTCAACGCAAAGGGGCGGACCATCCATGAGCAGCTCATCTGTATGCGGTGGGCTTGTTGCCTACCGGATAGGAGCCAGCGATGGCGCACAGCCGTAGGGCTGGCGCCGTGCCTGGCTCCGTGTTTTTTTGAGACCTGACCACAGGAGGCAAAATTGAAACTGCACGAGTACCAATCCAAGCGGCTCTTTGCCCGCTACGGCGTGCCGATCCCGCGTGGCGACGTGGCAACCACACCCGAAGAAGCCCGCCGGATTGCGGCTCGATTGGACCAACGCGTCGTCATCAAGTCGCAAGTGCTGGTTGGGGGACGGGGCAAGGCTGGCGGCATCCGCCTGGCCAGCGACCCCGACGAAGCCGAGGAAGTCGCGGACCAGATACTCGGCATGAACATTAAGGGCTTGACCGTCAAGAAGGTGTTGGTCGACGAGGCAGCCGATATCGCCACCGAGATCTATCTCGGCATCGTGATCGATCGAGCTCAGCGCCGGCCGGTGATGATGGCCTCGGCTGAGGGCGGTGTGGAGATTGAGGAGGTAGCCCGAGCCACGCCCGAACGGATCGTCCGGGTCACCATCGACCCCTTTCTCGGCCTGCAGACCTACCAGGGACGCGAGCTGGCCTTCGGCATTGGCTTGCCCAAGGACCTGGTGAGGGATTTCGTCAAGATAGCCCAGGGGCTGTACCAGGCCTTCGTCGAGTCTGATGCCTCGCTAGCCGAGATCAATCCGCTGGTGGTCACAGGCCAGGGCAAGCTCCTGGCCGTAGACGGCAAGGTTCTGCTTGACGACAATGCCCTATTCCGCCACTTTGAATTGGCCGAGATGCGCGATGCCGACACCGAGACGCTAGAAGAGCAGGAAGCCCGCAGGCATGGGCTGAGCTATGTCAAGTTGGACGGCGAGATCGGTTGTATGGTCAACGGAGCAGGCCTGGCCATGGCCACAATGGATATCATCAAACTGAATGGAGGGGAGCCTGCCAATTTCCTGGACATTGGTGGGGGTGCCCAGTCCGAGAAGGTTGCAGCTGCTCTCCGGATCATCCTGTCTGATGCAAACGTCAAGGCGGTGCTGTTCAACATCTTTGGCGGGATCACGCGCTGTGACGAGGTGGCCAGGGGCATCCTGGCCGCCTTGGATGAGATAGGTAGCGACGTGCCCATGGTCGCCCGCCTGGTAGGGACCAACGAAGAGGAAGGCCGCAGGATTCTGGCGGAAGCCGAAATGATGACTGCGCCCACGCTGGCCGAGGCCGCGCAGAAGGCCGTTGCCGCGGCACGAGGGGAGGTGTAGGGATGAGCATCCTGGTTGGCAGAAAGACACGTCTCGTCGTTCAGGGGATCACAGGCCGCGAGGGAGAGTTTCATACCCGCCAGATGTTGGAATATGGGACCAATGTCGTGGCCGGCGTCACTCCGGGAAAAGGCGGCGGCTGGGTAGCCGGCGTCCCAGTCTTTGATACGGTGCGCGAGGCCGTAGAAGCCACCGAGGCCAACTGCTCGATCATCTATGTGCCGGCCCGATTTGCCTCCGATGCGATGTTGGAGGCAGCAGATTCCGGCATCAGGGTCGTTGTGTGCATCACAGAAGGCATCCCGGTCCTCGACATGATCAAGGTTCGGGCCCATCTGGACTGCATGGATGTCCGTCTCATTGGGCCCAACTGCCCGGGCATCATCACCCCTGAGCAGGCCAAGGTGGGCATCATGCCCGGACACATCCATAGACCTGGCTCCATCGGAGTCGTCTCGCGCAGCGGCACGCTCACCTACGAGGTCGTCCACGCCCTCTCAGAACGAGGGCTTGGGCAGTCGACTGCGGTGGGGATAGGCGGTGATCCGATCATCGGCACGGACTTTATCGACGTCCTGAGGCTATTCGAGGACGATCCCCAGACGACCCAGGTCGTGCTGATTGGCGAGATTGGCGGCACCGATGAGCAACGAGCAGCAGCCTTCATCGCCCGTCACATGAGCAAGCCCGTGACCGCCTTTGTTGCCGGCCAGACCGCCCCCCCAGGCAAACGAATGGGACACGCGGGTGCCATCATCGAGGGTGGCGAGGGCACCGCTGGGGAAAAGATTGCCGCCTTTGAGGCCGTCGGCGTCCGCGTGGCGCGGCATCCAGCCGAGATCGCAGATCTGGTCGCAGAGCTAGCCTGACGGAGACAATCGCCAGCCAGCCAGGTCAGGCATACGAGAACGGCTGGCTTTGTTTGTCTCAGGGTAATATGTCTGTGCAGATTTCTTGACATATCCTATGCTCCTTGTTATACTGGGCTGAACCTAGCCTTTCAGCGTACCTGTGGCCTATCAGTGCCGATGGAGTACCAGCCGTGGATTCAGTGAGGACGTAAGGAGGCACAGTGACTTACTGGAGACAACCCCTGGATCGCGACCGCGTCCAAGTCCCGCGCGGCATCGTCCACATCATCGAGGAACGGTGCAAGGGCTGTGGCTTCTGCGTCGAGTTTTGCCCCCAACGCGTGCTCGTCATGTCCAAGCACACCAATCCCAAAGGGTACCACCCTCCTGAACTCATCGATGATTCCCACTGCGTGAACTGCGGCCTTTGCGCCCTGCTCTGTCCCGACTTTGCAATCTATGTAGAGAATGGGGGCACATACCCGCCCGACGAGGTGGACACGATCCGCAGAACCGAGGCCAAGTAATGAACGAGCAACGAGGCTTGTTGACAGGCGAACACTTTATGTTGGGGGATCACGCCGCTGCAGAGGGTGCCCTCCTGGCCGGCTGCCGCTTCTTCGCCGGCTATCCCATCACCCCGGCAACCGAGATAGCTGAGCGTATGTCCGTCCGGCTGCCACAGGTGGGCGGGGTCTACATCCAGATGGAGGATGAGTTGGCCTCCATGAACGCCATTCTGGGTGCATCGTGGGCAGGTATCAAGTCGATGACCGCCACCAGCGGGCCCGGTTTTTCCCTGATGATGGAGAACCTGGGGCTGGGTATCATGCTCGAGACGCCTTGCGTCCTGATCAACGTGCAGCGTGGCGGGCCGTCGACCGGATTGCCGACGCTGGTCGGCCAGCAGGACATGATGCAAGCGCGCTGGGGTTCTCACGGAGACTATGAGATCATTGCCCTCGCGCCTACCTCCCCCCAGGAGCTCTTCGACCTGACCATTCGCGCCTTCAACCTCGCCGAGAAGTTTCGCACACCCGTCCTGGTCATGGGCGATGCCGAGGTGGGGCACATGACCGAAAAAGTGGTCATCCCCTCCCCTGATGAGGTCGAGATTGTCCACCGCCCTGAGGTCCGTAAAGGCGATGTAGAGCCGGATCTGTTCCGCGTTTTCCGCGACGGCACGGGCGGAAACGGCTACGTCTCGCCTATGGTTGCCGTCGGCCAGGGATACCGCATCCACGTCACCGGCCTGACCCACGACGAGCGTGGCTATCCCGGAATGAATGCCCGGACGCAGGACTGGAACGTCCACCGCTTGATCAACAAGATCCGCGCCCATCGCGATGAGATCATCCAGACGGAGGAGCAGGACCTAGAGGACGCAGAGGTCGTGGTGGTGTCCTATGGGATCTCGGCTCGCACCTCCCTCTGGCCCATCGAGCTTGCACGCAGGGAGGGGATCAAGGTCGGTTACCTGCGGCTCATTACCGTCTGGCCTTTCCCCGACGAGCGGATCCGAGAGCTGGCCAAGGGCATAAGGGCGTTCGTCGTGCCAGAGCTCAACATGGGCCAGATCATCCGGGAGGTGGAACGCTGCGCTGCGGGCCAGGCTCTCGTTCTAGGCGCCAATCGCCCCGGAGGCGACATCCTGGAGCCTGAACAGGTCCTGAACGTTATCCGCCAGGCAGCCGGCCGGCCCGTGGAGGCAGTGGGGTCGCGCAGCCACGAGCCGGTCGAGACACTGGAGGAATAGGACATGCCTGAAAAGGGAATGCGACGCAGTGAACGCCTACACATGATGGGCTACGAACCACCGGATCGCAGCGACTGGGTGACCGGCTTGCACCCCATGGATGACCTGCTACGGGGCGAGCGACTGCCCCATATCTGGTGCCAGGGCTGCGGCCTGGGCACAGCCCTGACGACCTTTATCGCCGCCCTGCAGTGGCTGGAGCGAGAACGGGGCTGGGACATGGACAAGGTAGCCGTCGTGTCTGGCATCGGCTGCACTGGCCGGATTGCCGGCTACGTCCGGCTCGACTCTTTCCACACGACCCACGGGCGGGCCATCCCCTTTGCGACGGGTCTCAAGCTGGCCAATCCCGAGATGAAGGTCATCGTCATCTCGGGCGACGGGGACATGGCCGGCATTGGCGGCAACCACCTCATCCACGCGGCACGCCGAAACCTGGACATCACGGTCATTTGCGTCAACAACTTTAACTACGGTATGACCGGCGGGCAGGCGGGACCGACGACGCCTCACGAAGCCCGAGCCGTAACGGCCCAGTATGGTAACTTTGAGTATCCTTTCAATCTGCCGTACCTGGCGGCAGCCAGCGGCGCCTCCTTTGTGGCCCGCTGGACCGTCCTTCACGCTCGCCGGCTGGAGTGGACATTACGTGAGGCGATGGAGCATCCTGGCTTTAGCTTTGTCGAGGTGATCGCCCCGTGCTCCACCGCCTATGCGCGATGGAACCCCGAGGGGCGGGGCATGGACCCGGAGCACCTGCGGCGACGGGGCCTGGAAGTCATGAAATACTACAAAGCGGCCGGCCGCATCACCCACGACACGCATCCCAAGGATGCCGGCGTCAAGGTCGACGAGAAGGGGTTGATCACCGAGATCGTCGAGGGCAAGTTCCTTCAGGAAGTCAGGCCAGACTTGCAGGAGGCCCTGGACCACCTGGCAGCCAGGGCCGACAAGTGGTGGCAGGTCGAGAAAAAAGCGCTCGATGACCGGCCCCATTTGCCCAAAAGCTCCAGCCACGTGCCGCGGACAGAAGTGCAACTGGGTGGATTTGGCGGGCAGGGCATCATCAGCGCCGGCAAGATCATCGGCCAGGCGGCGGCCATCTATGACGGTTTGGAGGTCTGCTTCACCCAGAGCTACGGTCCAGAGGCCCGGGGCGGCGCGGCTGGCTCGCAGGTGGTTCTCGGCAGCGATCCTATTCACCACCCCCACCTCATCCAACCATCTACCATGATCATCATGTCGCAGGGCGCCTATGCCAAATACCTCTCCTTCCTGGCGCCAAACGGTGTGCTGCTGATTGACGACGGGCTGGTGGAGTTGGCCGAGGATCACCGGCAGGATATCACAACGTACGGCCTACCAGCCACGCGTATCGCAGAGAAACTGGGCAACAACCGGGCGGCCAATACAGTCATGCTGGGCTTTTGGACGGCGATAGCCGGTGCCGTCAGTCAAGACGCCATGCGCCAATCCGTGGCCGAGTCGGTGCCACCGAAAACCATCGATGTGAACATGAAGGCCTTTGACGAGGGCTACCGCAAGGGGATAGAGGTACTAGACCGGAGCTAGCATCGTCCTGCTGCGTCCCGGGGGCGATGCTGACCACCTTGCCACTCCAACTGGAGGGAGAACGTGAGCAAAGGCGCACTCATAGTCGGCGGCACGGTTGCTGGTATCCAGGCCGCACTGGACCTGGCCCACTCGGGCATCCAAGTCCACCTGGTGGAGTCATCTCCGTTCTTGGGCCACAGCCACGCTGGCCCTATCCCCCGGCATGTGCTCAATACCAGGCTGCTCGAGGTCTCAAAGCATGATAAGGTCACTGTGTGGACAAGCACGCGGATCAGCAGGGCGGGCGGCGAGTCCGGCGACTTTCGCGTGGAACTCCGCCAACACCCGCGCTACGTCGACCTACAGAAGTGCACCGCCTGCAAGGATTGCATCGAAGTATGCCCGGTTACCGTGTCGGGCACGGACCACAAGGCCATCTATCTTCTAGAAGGCGCTCAACCAGGTTGCGCCGTCATCGACAAGGTCGGCAAGGCCCCCTGTTCCAACACCTGTCCGGGCGGCATCCACGTACAAGGCTACGTGGCCTTGATTGCACAGGGCCGGCTTCGAGAAGCACTGCAATTGATCCGTCGAGCTATCCCCTTCCCTGGGATCTGTGGCCGGATCTGCACCCATCCTTGTGAGCTCAACTGCCGCCGGGCAGAGATCGACGAGGCCGTGTCCATCCGCCTGCTCAAGCGTTTTGTGGCCGATTGGGAGGTGCAGAACCCGGAGGAAGCCGGCCAAGAGGAGCTGGCCCCACCCCCGGCACCAGACGCCCAACAGGTGGCGGTCATCGGCGCCGGACCGGCAGGCGTGGCCGTTGCGGAAAACCTCGTGCGGCGCGGCTACCGGGTCACGATCTTTGAGGCACTGCCCGTGGTGGGCGGCATGATGGCCGTGGGTATCCCCTCCTACCGCCTGCCACGCGAAGTGATCCGGCGCGAGGTCGACCGGATTGAACGCCTGGGTGTGGAGATCCAGCTGAACAGCCCGATTGGCCCGGACGGCAAGTATACGCTGGACGATCTGTTTGCGCAAGGCTATGAGGCCATTTTCCTCGGGATAGGCGCACACAACGGCCACGACCTACGCATCCCCGGAGAAGACCTGAAGGGCGTAGTCTCGGGCATTGAACTCCTGAAGGCCGTCAACCTCTCGCACCAGACAGACGATCCCCGCTGGCAGATGAGGGTGCTGAGCTATCTCTTGGGCGGCGTCGCTACCAGGGTAGCCATTGTCGGTGGCGGGAACACTGCCATGGACGTGGCCCGCTCCCTCAAACGTCTGGGCGTGGACCAGGTGCAGATCCTGTACCGTCGCACACGAGAAGAAATGCCCGCCCTACCCGAGGAGATTGAGGAAGCAGAGCACGAGGGCGTCCCGATCGAATACCTGGTCTCACCAGTGCGCATTCTGGGCAACGAGCAGGGCCGTGTCACAGCGTTGGAGTGTGTCCGGATGAAGTTGGGCGAGCCAGACACCTCAGGGCGGCGGCGTCCCGTGCCCATTGCCGGCAGCGAGTTCACGCTCGACGTCGACATGGTTGTGCCGGCCATTGGGCAATCCCCCGACCTCTCGTTCCTGGGCGCAGGGCATGATCTGGCCATCACCCGCGAAGGGACCTTTAATGTCGACCGGGTCACGTACATGACCAGCCGGCAGGGGGTCTTTGCCGCCGGTGACGCGATCACCCAGGCGGTCTCGGTCATCGACGCCATCGGCACAGCCAAGCAAGCTGCAGCCGGCATCGATGCCTACCTGCGGGGTATCGAGGCCGAAGAGGTGCCCGTCTCCGACCGAGAAGTCCCCATCTCACGACGTGAATTGCTTCCCGAGGAGTTGGTACCAAAACCGCGCCACTTGTCGCCCACCATCCCGATGGCCGAACGCATGCACAGCCATGCGCAAGTAGAACTGGGCTATGATGCCGAGACGGCCATCGCTGAAGCACAGCGCTGCCTGATGTGTGGGCCGTGCTCTGAGTGCCTGGCCTGCGAAGCCGTGTGCGAGCCCAACGCCATCGTACACAGCCAACTGGAGCAGTTTGTCCCGTTGCAGGTGGGCGCCATCATCTGGGCCGATCGGCCTCAAGACCGGGAGCATGTACTGGGCCAGCTGAGGCCGGCAAACCAGGACGGGGAGAAGGGGCAGCCGGGCATCTACCAGGTCAGCCCGGCCGATCCTCTGGCGGGGTCGGCAGCAGCAGCGCGGGCCATGATGGAGCTCTTCACCGAGCGGCAGACCAACGGGGAGCCCGACTCGGTCATGAGTGCGGTGGGTGCCGCCCGTATCGGGGTGTTCGTATGTCAGTGCTCCGGGCAGATATCAGATATCGTCGATACCAGTGCCGTCCAGGAGCAGTGTGCCAAACAGCAGGGAGTGGCCCACACCCAGGTGTTGGTCCAATCCTGCTCGCCAGAAGCCGCAGATACCATCTACCAGGCCGTGGCCGATCACAACCTCAACCGCGTCGTCCTGGCAGCCTGTTCCTGTTGTGCCGTAGACCAGGTCTGCTATAGCTGTACCTACCAACGCGTTCGCTGCAAGGACAATCTCCTGGGACGTCACTTTGACCGGGGCAACCCTCTGTTCGAATTCGTCAATATCCGCGAGCAGTGTGCCTGGGCTCACGATGACGATCCAGACGCCGCCACAGCGGCAGCGATCGCGATGATCGCAGCCGCCGTGGCCAAGACACGGCTATCCATCGTACGCCCGCGCGCATCGTTATCGCTGGAAAAGACCGTCCTGATCGTGGGTAGTGGGCCATCGGCGACCGTATGCCAGGGGGCGCTGTCTGCCCAACGGATACAGGCACTCAGGCTCAGAAGCGTACCGAGAGAGATCCGGCAGACACCAAGCCACTTCACCGTGATCCACAACGGCTCAAGGCTGTGGAAAGGCTCTGCCCTGGTGTTGGCTCCCCGAGACGAGGAGGAGCGCACCCGGATCAACGCAGCATTTGATACCCCGGGCCGGCAGCCACGGACCCAGTTCCAGTGGGGTTGCGCCGACACCCACCGGCCCGGCGTTTTCGTCTGTGAACCTGGCATTGATCCCGTGATCGCGGGCATGGCCGCCGCGGCCCGGGCCGCCGCCTGGCTGGGCCAGGAAGCATCCTGGCCCGAGGCGATGTCTGCCTGGGTCGACCCAGAACGCTGCCGGGGCTGCGGCGATTGTGAAAAAGTGTGTGAGTTCGGTGCCATCCAGCTTCAGGGTGAGGGCGAGGGCATGGTCGCCTGGATCGATCCAGCCATCTGCCGGGGCGGCGGTATCTGCGCAGCTCGCTGCCCGGCTGGGGCAATCGCTACAGGACATCCGACCAGCGCCCAGATTGAGGCGATGCTAGAGGCCATCCTGGCCTAGGGAGCGTAGCGTGCAGAGGGAGCCGAAGGTCGTCATCTTTACCTGCAATTGGAATGCCCACGAGAGTCTGCAGGCAGCGGGCAAGCAGCACCTCCACTACCCCGCAGGCGCCCGTCCCCTGAAAGTCGACTGCCTGGGACAGGTCAGCGCCAGCGTCATCCTCAAGGCCTTTGAGAAAGGCGCCGACGGCGTCATGCTCGTTGGCTGCACCCCAGAGGAATGCCACTACGAGTTTGGGAGCCGGAGGGCAGCTGAGCTACTCGAAGAGGTCAGTAAGCTGGCCAAGCTGCTTGGATTTCAGCGAGACCGGCTCAAGTTCCTGCAGGTGCACGCCGGGGCCAGCGAGGCGCTGGTCCGGGAAGTGCAGGCCTTTGTCTCCCAGTTAGCCGGGAGTGAGTGAGCCATGCTTCTCCGTTGCTGGCTATCAGCGCAGATCGCGCCAGAGGGAAAGGAAGGACCGTGAAGGAAGTTCTGGTAATCGGGGGAGGGATCGCCGGCATCCAGGCTGCACTGGACCTGGCCGAGCAGGGCCTGCGGGTTCACCTCGTCGAACGCACACCGAGCATAGGCGGCCGGATGGCGCAACTCGACAAGACCTTTCCCACCAACGATTGCTCGACCTGCATCCTGTCACCGAAGATGGTCGACTGTGCCCGGCATCCCAATATCCTGCTTCATACCTACTCGGAGGTCTTGGCCGTGACCGGAGAGGCCGGCGATTTCCGGGCACGGGTGCTAAAGCACCCCCGCTATGTGGACGAGACCTTGTGCACAGGCTGCGGTGACTGTGCGCTCAAGTGCCCGCGGAAGGTGCCGGACGAGTTCAATCTAGGGCTGAACCAGCGTCGAGCCATCTACCTCCATTTTCCCCAGGCAGTGCCCATGGTGATGACCATCGATCCCGAGCACTGCACCTACCTGACACGAGGCAAGTGTGGCCTTTGCCAGAAGGTCTGCCAGGCCGGCGCGATTGATTTCGAGCAACAAGAAAGCGAGTTCGAGCTGGAAGTAGGCGCCATTGTCGTCGCCACTGGCTACGACTTTTACGATGCTTCTCACCTGAGCCAGTATGGCTATGGCCGCTACCCGAATGTCATCACAGCGCTCGAGTACGAACGGCTGATCAGCGCCTCCGGCCCGACGGGCGGCCACTTATTGCGCCCATCCGACGGCCAGCCAGCCAGAAAGATCGGCTTTGTCCAATGCGCGGGTTCTCGACATGTGCGGCACAACCGCTACTGCTCCACCGTCTGCTGTGTGCACTCGACCAAAGAAGCCGTCCTGGCCTGGGAACACGATCCAGCGGTCAACTCCCACGTCTTTTACACCGACCTGCGTGGATCCGGCAAGGGGTTCCGTGAATACATAGATCGTGCGGCAAGGGATTATGCCGTCAACTTTGTACACGGGCGAGTGGCCCAGATCTTGGAGGACGCGGACCATAACCCGATCATCAAATACGAGCACGAAAACACCTTGCGCCCGGAGCGGATGACGGTAGACCTGGCCGTCCTGGCCATCAGCTTGGTGCCTGCGCGGGATGCGCCCCAGGTCGCGGCCATCCTTGATGTTGGGCTGGACGACTTTGGCTTTGTGCAAACAGATCCCCTGGCCCCGGTCGATACATCCAGGCCAGGTATCGTGGCCTGCGGCTGTTGCCTGGGGCCAGCAGATATCCCCCAATCGGTGGCACAGGCCAGTGCAGCCGCAGCGCGCGCTGCAGAGTTCGCTCTGGCATGAATAGAAGGGATGCGTTAGGTATGTACGGCAGGCTGGACCCCACCCGCGGCCGGCGGGGTGTTGGCCACGGCCCGGAAGAGGAGGCAGACTCATCGCCACGCATCGGCGTGTTTGTCTGCCATTGTGGTCACAACATCGCCGGCTATTTGGACGTGCCGGCGTTGGTCGAGGCGGCCCGCAAGCTGCCGAACGTCGTCTTGGCCACA
Source organism: Anaerolineae bacterium (assembly GCA_023544525.1). Classification (GTDB taxonomy): domain Bacteria; phylum Chloroflexota; class Anaerolineae; order JAAYZQ01; family JAAYZQ01; genus JAMJFU01. Next base: position 11,363 of record JAMJFU010000088.1, read on the forward strand.
GATAACCTCTTCACCTGCTCCGACGCCGGCCTCGCCGAGATCCGGGCAGCCATCGCCGAGCAGGCACTCAACCGGGTGGTCGTTGCCTCCTGCACCCCACGCACCCACGAACCACTGTTCCAGGCCACCTGCGAAGAGGCGGGACTGAATCGCTATCTGTTCGAGTTTGTCAACATCCGCGACCAGTGTTCTTGGGTGCACATGAACGACGGTGTGGCAGCCACCAACAAGGCCAGAGACCTCATCCGGATGGGCGTGGCAAAGGCTGCCCTCCTCGAGCCCCTGGTGGAGAGCGAATTGGCAGTCCAACCGGCCGCAGCGATCATCGGCGGCGGTATTGCCGGCATGACGGCAGCGCTCAGCCTTGCCCGCCGCGGCTTTGCCGTCACGCTCATCGAACGCGAGCCGCATTTGGGAGGTCTGGCTCGCAGCCTGCACAGGCTCTACCCCACCCACGCCGACGCGCAGGATCTGGTAGCCCGGCACATCTCTGAGGTGAGCGACAATCCTCACATCGATGTCCTGACCTCAGCCGAGATCCGGGAAATACGGGGCTATATCGGCAACTATGAGCTGACGGTCTACAGTAGGCAGTTTGGGATGGACCTGCCTGTGCAGGCTGGGGTCATCGTCGTCGCTACGGGTGCAGTGGAGCTCAAGCCCGCCGGCAGCTACGGCTACGGCCAGGATCCCAGGGTGCTAACCCAAGGGGAGCTTGAGCGCTTGCTGGTGGAGAAAGAAGCTCTGCCAGCTGCGAGCGGAGAGCTGCGCTCTGTGGTGATCATCCAGTGTGTGGGTGCCCGGGAGCCGTCCCGATCCTACTGCGGCCGTACGTGCTGCCTGACTGCGATGAAGAATGCCATCCTCCTCAAAGAGCGCAATCCCAAAACAGAGGTCCACATCCTGTACCGCGACATCGAGGTGCACGGCACCCACTTTGAGGACTATTACGGGCAGGCGCGTGACATGGGCATCATTTTTACCCGCTACACGCCTCAGCAGCCTCCACAGCTGGACGGCTCTCGGGTGATCGTGCACGATGAGATGTTGGGCGCCAAGCTGGGCATCCCCTTCGACATGTTGGTCCTGTCCACTCCCATGGTACCACCAACAGGTGTACGCCAATTGGCCCAGATGCTCAAAGTGCCGGTCGACGAGCATGGCTTCTTTCTGGAAGCCCACGTCAAGCTGCGCCCTCTCGATTTTGCCACCGACGGTGTATACCTGTGTGGCAGTGCGCATTGGCCGGCACATCTCGACGAGGCGATCAGCCAGGCCCTGGGTGCGGCTGCGCGGGCTGCGACCATTCTATCTAAGGAACAGGTCCGCTCCTCAGGGGTGGTCTCTATCGCCGACGAGCGTCTGTGCCGGGGGTGCGAGCGTTGCGCCGAGGTGTGCGAGTTTGGCGCCATCGAATTCCACGTATTGGACAGAGCAGGGGGCCGCTACGACCAACCAGGCCAGCCAGCCAGCCGGACTGTGGCACGGGTCAACCCGGTGCTGTGCAAGGGCTGCGGCGCGTGTGCGGTGATCTGTCCGACTGGGGCCATGCAGGCCTCCCATTTCAGAGGAGATCAGATAACAGCCATGATCCAGGCAGCGTTGGGAGACTGAGATGGACGACTTCCAACCGAGAATCATAGCCTTTGCCTGTAACTGGTGCTCCTACGCCGGGGCTGACCTGGCTGGCGTGAGCCGCATCCAGTATCCACCCACCACGCGCGTCATCCGGGTCATGTGCTCGGGCCGTGTCAGCCCGACGTTTATCCT
>JAMJFU010000089.1 GCA_023544525.1 Anaerolineae bacterium
GCCATCGCCGCCTGATAGCCGAGTGGTGGGCAGAACGTCTGACAGGCCTGGAGGTAGTACACCTCATCTGAGCCTGTCACCAAGCCTATCGCTAAATTGGAGGCTCATTATGGCTGTCAAAGAAGTGCTGCTACTGGCAGTCACCAGGATGCTGGGAGGCGTGTGCGTTGCAGGCATGACTGCCGAACCCGATCCGGTCACCCGCCTGCGCTGGGTCCGCCCGGTGCGCGACTATGGTCACATCCTGCTGGGTGACATCACCACTGCTGAGGGGCAACTTCTGCAGCCCTTCGACGTCGTCGAGTTCTCCCTGCTCCGGCCCCAGCCGGATCCACCCCACAGCGAAGATTGGATCACTGACTTTCGCCAGCGCCCAAAGGTGGTGCGGCGCCTCCAAGGCGAAAGACGGAGCCACTTTCTGCGCACGTATCAGGATACGGACCCTGACCAGGTCCTGCGCAACCACGAACGCTCTCTCTGCCTTTTTCAACCGCAGTGGATCAAGGGCTGCTTCCGGCTGGATGCCTACAGCGGCAAGTTCGATGCCCGGCTGTCCTTCGGCCTGGACGGCCAGCGCTATCTTGGCTCGCATGCCAAGGGTGGCCTGTCCGTGACCGACTTGAGGTGGCGCGCCCTGGGCCGGTCCTGGCTCCCTCCAGACGGCGGCTGGGTCGACTTTGACATGGGCGATCTAGAAGTCCGCTTTGGGATACAGGAGGTCTATCTGTCCGCTGGGCTGACGCGCTCGCATCAGGGCGGCTATTGGTGCATTGTCATCGGCGTCCACACAGTGCCTGACTATCAGGTCGTCGTGGACCGGGATAATCTGTGAGCGAGGATCATGACTTCAGAAATACTTAACGCACTGAAGTTGGAGCCTGGGGATGTACCCCAGCTGCCCGCCAAGGGGCGGAATGCCCTCATTGCCTATCTCATCCGCTGGGAGCACTTTGAGGCCGCGCGCGACTGCCTCGTATGCCTCCTGGAGACCCATGACCACCTCCTGACCGCCCATGACAACCTGGCCCGCGTCTACACAAGCCTGGACAAGCCAGAATTGGCACTGGCAACCATAGCTCGCCGCCACGAGCTCAAGGTCTCGAACGCTTCGAGGATCCTGGAAGCGAAGGCGCTCCTGGGCCTGGGCGACCTTCTCGCTGCGCAAGAGATCGCCCAGGAGCTCACAACGCAGATGCCCGGCATGGTCTCGGCCTGGGGCCTTCTGGCCGAGGTGAACGTTGCTGCCACCGATTGGGCCGGGGCGGAACGGGCACTCGACCAGCAACAGGCGCTCCAGCCCGAGTCCACGGCTTCTGCCTGGGGGCGGGCCCGTCTATGGCAGGCTCGCGGCGATATCGCCAAAGGCCTTCTGTGGGCACGGACCGCGGTATCCCGCGCCCAGACATCGGGGCGAGCACCCCCGGCAGCGCTCCTGCGGCTGCTTGGCAGCCTGTACCAGGCCGACGGCCAAAGCGCCCAGGCCCAAGCTACAGCCGCACTACTCCAAGAGCAGCAAAGCCAGGATCTGGAGGCGCTACGGCCCGCCGTGGGGCTGGCCTACATCACGCCTGACGGCGGCGCTTTCCCTCGTGACAGTGCCCCCGCCGTACCCGGCACCCCACCTGGCTTGAGCAAGATCGCGGAGCTGACGCCCGGCGAGCACAGCCGGCTGTTGGCTGCCCTGGTCCAGCACTTTGGGCACGACGGTTTCCGGCCTGGCCAGGCCGAGGCCATCGCCGCCGTGCTCCGGGGCGAGAGTGTCCTGGCCGTCATGCCCACGGGCGCGGGCAAATCACTCTGCTATCAGCTGGCGGCCCTGCTCCTTCCGGGCACCACCCTGGTGGTCTCACCCCTCATCGCCCTCATGAAGGACCAGGTCGACGGTCTGCCAGAGTCCGTTGCCTGCCAGGCCACGACGCTCAACAGCACCCTTGACTCGTTGGCCCTCAACGAGCGGATGTCCCGGGCTGCGGCGGGTGGCTACAAGCTCGTCTACGCCGCACCCGAGCGGCTGCGCCAACGCCCCTTCCTCCATGCCCTGAAGCAGGCAGGGGTATCCTTACTCGTCGTGGACGAGGCCCACTGTGTGAGCCTGTGGGGACACGACTTTCGGCCCGACTACCGTTTCATCGCCAAAGCATGGCATGAACTGGGCGAACCCCCGATCCTGGCCATGACCGCCACGGCCACCCCCCGGGTCCAGGACGACATCCAATCTGCGTTGGGACGGATGCAACTGGTAGCCACCGACATTCACCGGCCAAACCTCAGCCTGGAAGGCATCAAGCTGGGCAAGAAGCGCGAAAAGAATATAGCCTTGCTCAGCCTCTGCCAGGAGATCGAAGGCAGCGGGATCGTCTATGCCAACTCGCGCGATGCTTGCGAGCAGCTGGCCAGCATGCTGCGCCGGCACGGCGTCACGGCCATCCACTACCACGCCGGTATTCGAGACCGGGCGGCCGCACAGGATCGTTTCATGTCCGGCCAGGCCCGCGTCGTCGTAGCCACGATAGCCTTTGGCATGGGCATCGACAAGCCTGACGTGCGCTTTATCATCCACTACAGCCCGCCCAAGGCGCTGGAGAACTACTACCAGGAAGCGGGTCGAGCTGGACGAGATGGCCTGCCCGCCCGTTGCATCCTGTTTCACACCTCTCACGACAAGGGCAATCTTACACGCTGGCTGCACCAGGATGCCATCCAGCGCGGTTTCCTACGTGAAGTGTATGCCGCGGTCCAGAGGCGCCTGAGAGGAAGGGACGCAGGCCTGGTAGCGGTCGGTGACCTGGAGCGGGATCTGGATGCGGACCCAACCTCCATCCGCGTGGCGGTGCACTTTCTGGAGACAGCGAAGCTGCTATGGCGAGGCTTTGACCTCCCGCGCACGGCGAGCCTCAGCCTCAACCGCCCGCCCCAAGGAAGTTCTGAGGTATTTGCCGCGTTCGTCGGGTTGGCCAGGCTGCGCCCCAGGCAGACCGTCTCCCGCGACCTGGTGGAGCTGGCGCAGGCCGCGGCAGGCCAGCCAGAGCTCGCAGACCTTTTGGAGATCCGCGCCCTGGAGAACCAGCTGCTGGAATGGGATCGGGCTGGCTGGCTCGGATACCGGGGCATTGGCCGGGACATGCTCCTGGCCCTGCCACGCCCTCCCTCCGATTCCCGCCAACGAGTGGAAGCCCTGCTGGCCGATCATGCTGCCGGGCTGGAGGCCCGGGCGAATGCCATGATGGCCTACGCCAATACGCGCTTGTGCCGCCACGGCTTTGTCAGTGCCTATTTTGGCGGACGGCAGATCGATCGCTGCCCGGCCTGCGACAACTGCCAGAGCACTTCTGACAGCGCTGCCAGGCGTGCAGTAGCTGGCCGGCCCTCGCCGGTGGCCAGGAGCAAGCGAGGGCTCCCGGACTATGACGAGGAGCTTTTCCAGCGCCTGCGTGCCTGGCGAAAGCAGGTGGCCCACGAACAAAAGAGGGCGCCGTTCACAGTAGCACACGACACCACGCTACAGGAGATCGCCGCGTGCCAACCGACCACCTCAGAGCAACTGCTGTCGGTCCACGGCATCGGAGCACGAAAACTGGAGGTGTACGGCGCCTCGATCCTGGCCCTCGTCGCGGCACATCTTGCCGCCGCCGGTTCAGAGAGGGACGGTTAGGGATTGGACCAAGGCTGCATCGGGCACGAGTCTTACCTGTCGACCTTTTCTCACATACTCACCACAAGGAGATACCTATGACCTTCCTCGGAATCAGTTCAGCCCATTGGCGAGACATCGGCATCGCGGCACTTATCCTAGCGGCGGGCTTTGTCCTGGCCAGAGTGGCGATCTATGTCCTGGCCAGGGTCTCACGCCGACTCGCGGAGCGCGGGCGAGAGGGCCTGGATATCATGCTCCTCGAGGCATTGCGCATGCCCCTGTTCTGGATTGTCCTCCTGGTGGCCTTCCAGGCCGCGCTGGACCAGCTTTCCTTTCTGCCGTCTGATTGGCACGATCAGCGCGACGACCTCATCTTTGTCCTGTGGGCATTGGCCGTCTACTTTGTCCTTCATAGGCTGGTGAGTAACGTCCTGCAATGGTACGGCGCCAGGCTCGCAGAAGGCACAGATGCCAGGATCGGCGACGCAATCGTCCCCTTTGTCCGCCGGATCGTCCTGATCCTGCTGGCGGTTATCGTCCTCATCGTGATTCTCAGCGACCTGGGCGTGGACGTGAGCGCCATGGTCACCACTCTGGGCATCGGTTCGTTGGCCATCGCACTGGCGGCCCAGGCAACACTGGCTGACACCATCTCCGGCATCGCCATCATCGCCGATCGCCCCTTCTCAGTCGGGGAGCGGATCGAGATCCTGGAGCTGGACACATGGGGGGACGTGACCGAGATCGGGCTACGCAGTACCCGCATTCGGACGCGGGACAACCGGATGGTCGTGGTCCCGAACTCGGTGATCGGCAAGAGCCTGGTGGTCAACCATTCGAGCCCCAGCACCGTTTACCGGGTCGAGACCCATGTGGGCGTGGCCTATGGCACCGACCTCGAGTATGCGCGCAATGTGATGATCGACGCGGTGCGGGCCCAGGACTGGGTCATGAAGGAGGAACGGATCGAGGCCCTGTTCATCCAATACGGAGACTCGGCGGCCATTTTCCGCGTCCGATGCTGGATCGAGCATTATGTCGAAACGCGCCGGATCATGGACAAGCTCAATTCCTGCCTCTACGAGGCGCTCAGCGAGGCAGGCATAAGTATGCCCTTCCCCACACAGACCATCTATCACCGCGTGGCGCCGGGAGATCGGGAGGGGCTGGTGACTGTGCTACGGCAGGCTGACCGGGATCGCTAGCCGCGAGGCGGCTCATGCCAGTTCCCGGGCTGAGCACCAGGGGTTGCCGTGCGGTCTCCAGGGCGAGCAGCGCGGTCTACTGCTGAAGCTAGGTCAGCCTATGCTCTGGCCCTCCTTGATCAACCCGGTTCGGCAGGCATCGAGGAGGACATTGAGGTCTTCCAGGCGGCGCCAGATCTGCCGTCCCGCCTCAGTGTCCTGTAGCCGTATGCTGACGACTTACAGCATCAAGACCAGCGTGCCGAGAGTCACCTCCTTGCCTCCAGCTTCTCGCCCGCTCACCTGCCGGTGGGCACTGGCGCAGCTGGCATAGCGGACTCGGTGACCGGCGGTGCAGGCGGTTCTGCTGTGAGTTTGAGCCAGAGCCCCGGCCAGATGAAGAGGACCACCAGGACCAGGCACAGGATCGGAGCCAGTGCAAAGAGGGAGAACCTTCCCAGTGCCCCGCCAGTTTCAATGGCCAGGGGGATCCCAACCACAAGCTCAGCCGTGCCGGCGACGAGGCCGACGACGCGAGTCCATTCCCGGGGCTTAAAGATAACCCCTACCGTCACTACAGCCCAGCCAAGCATGGCCACCCAGTGCAGCTTCTGCACAAGGCTAAAGATCGGCGCTCCGATGGTGATCATCCGACTCGTGCTGGCAACACCGTTCATCCAGCAGGTGATATAGGCCATGCCAGCAAGGAGCGCCAGGAGGACCCGGCTCCACGAGACTCCCCCCACGACCTTGACGAGCAGGAAGTAGAGCACCAGGTAGGGCCAGAAAAGGGGGAAATAGACGGGCGGCAGTCCCGCTGCCATAAAGGGCACATTGACGAACCAACTGCCCAGCAGTGCCAGGACGACGGCAAGCACCGAGAGGAAGAAGGCCCAGTTCCTGCTGGTCAGGAACCCATAGGCACTGACGGCAAAGAGTACGCCGCCGAGGAGCCCCAGATCGGCCATCAGCGGATGGATCGTCTCCAGCAGGATTTCACAGCCTGGCTCCGCGGACGGCGTGTTCATCCCCACGAAATACCATTTCTGGAAGAGGATGAAATGGCCAATGATCCCCATCAGCGCGCCCACGATGCCAAGGCCCGCTCCAAGCAGACTCTGTTTGTTCATACTCGTGTCCTTTCCAAGTCTCATGGCTCCTCAGGGCCGGTATGGCACGTACAGCCCTTATAGTAGGGCTCATCGCCATGGTCGGCCACATAGACCACGGTGCCAGGTTCGATCGTCAGGTTGCAGTCTTGCAGGAATGTAGGTTGCTCCTGCCAGGGATAGACCTGCACGTTGCAGGTGACATACACCGTTCCGCTCCAGGTGCCGTTGCACAGCGGGCCCTCCACGAGCCTGTCCACGAGCACGCTTCTGCCCCCGATCTCAATCTGGCTCGGCGTGGAGAATTGCTGGGGCGTGGGGAGCATATCCGGCGGGACGGCCAAGTAGTGGGGCGTGCCGGTCGCCCGCGGGCAGTAAGGGCGGTCCTTGGCTGGTACGCCCTGGTCGCACGAAGCACAGAGCGCAGCCATGAGCACTAGCCAGAAGAGCAGGTAGCTTCTCATCACGGACATCGCCTACAGTGACGTCGCCTCTCCCTCGAGAGCACAGGCCGGCTTGCCATGTTCAGTATAGCACAATCCGAGCTGGAGGTCTTGAACTTTAGGCAAGTCACAGCGGGGAAGAGCCAGATTTGCCCGAGGTATCCGGATGTAGTATACTGCTGGACATAGCGGCATGTGAAAAAAGGATGGTCGGATCGATGATGACCCTGGAAGAGCGGTTGCGTGCCCATCCGGTCTTTGCTTCGCTTGGCGAGCGGGAGCGCGAGTTCTTGGTCGGGCACTCGCTCGCGCGCGAGTTGGAGAAGGGGGACATTGTGGCCCTGCAAGGCGAGGTGTGGCCTTGCCTCTTCCTGGTGGGTAAAGGGCGGATCGATGCGGTCAAGGCGTCCAGCAAGGGGCGCAGCCTGTTGGTCACGACGTTCGGCCCAGGGGATCTCTTCTGGGGTCCGGCCTTCTTTCAAGAGGGTGCCCCGCTGCCAGCGTTGCTGGCAGCCCATGGCCGCGCGCGTGTGTACCTTTGGTCACGGCAGAACATCGAGCCGATCCTGCTGGCCCACGGGCGCATCTTGTGGGAGCTGTGCCGTCTGATGGTCCAGCGGATGCAGCGGGCCAGCACAGTGCTAGAGGAGCTGGCCTTTCAGCCCGTTGCCGGCCGCCTGGCGCGGCTTCTGGTAGAGTTCTCCGCCGGCCTGGAGGAAGAGCCAATCCCTCGCAGTTTGACCCTGGACGAGATCGCCGCACGCATTGGAACGACGCGCGAGGTGGCCTGCCGCTTCCTACACCGCTTCGCCGACGAGGGTTTGATCGATATCACGCGCACCGAGTTTGTCGTCCACGACCAGCGGCGGCTGGAGGAACTGGCCGGGCAAGTCAAAGGGTAGGATGGGCTCTTTCGTTCATAGGCGAACGTTGAGCTGAATCGTCACGTTGTCGCCTTCCTCAAGATGTTCTGCTTGCCGGACACTCGCTTTGATGGGCACAAGGTAGCGGCCATCTTTTGGAAACAAGGAGGTCTGCCACGCAGTCTTGCCAACCCGCACCTGTACCGGGATCACCCCCCAGCCATAGGTCACGTGTCCTGCCATGGCTTTCAGAAAGCCGCTGTCCTCCGCCGGCATGGTCACAAAGAACCATGGGGCAGGTCCCTTCCAGTACCAGATTCTTCCGTCGAACTCGATTTTCATGTTTATGGCTCTGCATGGGCAAGCACATCGTTGGCGGACCACTCACCGGGCTCAGGGTTGGCATGCAACTGAGACGGTGCCAGACCGGCTGTAAGCTCGGCGATGCGCGCCGGGCTTTCCCCAAGTATGGTCAGAACCTGTTCCATGCTGTATGAGCCGCCGGGCACGCGATACCTCCTTCCGAGCAGGTCCATGGGTGCACCCCATGGCGCCTAGAGCCCGAGTCGGGCACGTTTACACCATCCCTCCGCCCCCGTAACGGCACTGCAGCCTCGCGACAGGGTAGGGCACTGGCACCGAACCTGGGTGAAAAGCTCGCCACAGGCTCGGGCCAAGAGCCTCTGGAAGTCCAGGCCTCCAGTGCCCCATGGATTCGGTAAGTGGATATTGAGCTTCGATCGAAGAAGAAACAACGCAGGGTTTTACACAGCTGCTTTGACTGTAGACAAAAGTATACTACACGGAGGGGGATTTGTCACGTTAAGATGACGTTAATTATGCCCACAGTGACTCCCCGAACCGAATCAGAAACCGGCAGCACTCATCAACTGCCTGGGGCTGCGTCTATCGACCTTATGGGACCGTGTGCGGGATAGACCCGATTGGCGCCCCGTGCTCGGAGCAGCCTCCAGGTAACTAGCGCGACAGGGTTGTCGAAGGCATAGGCCTCCGGCGGGAGGTCCCCCGTAAAGGCCGAGCCGTCGTCGAGGAGGAGCGAGACACAGTGATCGGAATGGCCGGGGGTGTGCAGGATCTCTCCGGCAATCCCGATCTCGCTGAGAAGCTGACGGCTCTGCCCGAATGAGATGATGACATTGCCCTCATCTGTGATGTCGACGTAGTTGTCCTCTGGCTTTGTCCAGGTCTTCATGATCGGGATGGCATCAACCTGGACATCAAGTACGAGAAGGGGAACGCCTTCCCTTTTCAGTTCCTCGGCAAGACCGGCATGGTCAATGTGGTAGTGGGTGGCCAGTGCGTAGCGGATCTCACGGAGAGGCACGTCCATCCTCGCCAGGTTGGCCTTCATGGTCCCCAGGGTCCCAGGCCAGCCAATATCGACGAGCAAACGAGAAGTGCCCACACTGACAACCCAGTAATTGGTTGAGCGGTATCCGACGTTCACAATCGTTATTGGTGCCACGTTGGCTATGCCCCGCTAAGTGCGGCCCAACGGAGAAGTTCGGGCGCCGTGTCACCAACCCCTGCTTGTGCCGCTGCAGGGGCAGCATGAGCCCAAGGGTTGGATTCGACTCGTGGACCGCCCAGCAAAGCGCTACGGGGGCGGTGATTCATCCTTGAGCCTCTCCGATGCCGGCTCTCCGGCAACTCCCCAGTGCGATTTGGGGATCTCATGGACCACTACCTCCACTGCGTGCGGCACCAAACCAGGAGTGCCTGCACAGACCTGAAGTGGCGCCTCTCTTCAAAGCTCTAGCCCAGCAGGCGGGGCTTCACTGGGCTCTAGACTCGTCCCCACCTCACTGGCTCTATCGTCGCCATCGATGGTGATGTCAGGCAACTCTGTCTCTACCTGTCGCAAGCGTGGATATAGAATACCCACCGCCGTGGCTAGTAGGCTAACGATGCCGAGGATGATAAAGAGCAGCCCAATGCCACGTCCCTCTCCGGTACCAATGATCTGACCAACACTGCTGGCGAGAGCGCCACCTTCAGCCAGCAGCGGCTCGAAGACCTGGTCAGCCAAGGGCCCAGCCGCGAGGTATGCGAGTGGGAGCGAGGACCAGGCGATCATCCGCCGTACGGCAAACACGCGCCCTTGAACATCCGGCGCAGTTTTGCTTTGCCAAATCGCTTGGCTACAGCCGTTGACGATCGGGTGGTTGAAGAAATACAAGAAGGCGGCAGCAGCGAGAACCGTCACCTGCGGTGGAAAGCCAGCTGCGAACAAGACAACACCCTGGAGCAACAAGGACACATAGATACCATAGACCCGGACCTTGGGACCTCCCCAGGCACTCATCGTGAGGCTGCCGCCCAGAAAGCCCAGTCCACCGATAGACAGAATCGTCCCGAGCACGGCAGCGGTGGTGAAGCTTAGCACCAACGGCGTGAACAGCACTTGAACGATACCCGAAGTGAAGTTCGTGGCTGCGAACAGAAGCAACAAGCCCAACAGTCCAGGCCGAGCGCGAATGTACTTCCAACCATAGGCAGCCTCACGGAGGAGGGACCCCTGCCCTGCCTTTCCTTCTTCAGTGGCCTTGGGCTTGGGAACGTGCACAAGAGAGAGGGTGACAACGGCAAAGATAAACGTCAGAAAATCGATCAGGATGATTCCCTCAACCCGGATCACTCCGATCAGGACACCAGCCAACGTCGGTGACGCAATCTGAGCAAACGCTTCTCCTAACTGCACCATGCCACTGGCGCGGCCGAAATGCTCCTTCGGGACAAGCTGAGTGATTGAGGCAGAATAGGCAGGCCACTGAAAAGCACTGAACGTTGAACTGAGCGCCATCAGAATGTAGATTTGCCACACTTCGAGCCGGTTCGCCGCGAGAAGCAGGGCAACAATCAAGGTGCACAACCCTGCCCCGGCGTCACTAAGGATCATGGCCCAGCGACGATCCCAACGATCTACCAGTGCACCAGCTAGGGGCGAAAACACGATCCCCGGCAGCGCCGTGAACAATGAGATGAGTGCAAACTGCGTGACCGAGCCGGTCCGTTGGTAGACCCACACACCCAGCGCAAACCCTGTGAGACCAGAACCCGTAAGCGAGACCAGTTGTCCCGACCAGATGACGAGAAAGGTCCGAAACCCCCTATGCCCAGGTCTCTGGGTCATCGAAATCTCCCTTGGAAGTCTCCACAGCTGATGTCGGCTTTGCCGCTCAGCTATGGAGTAGACCGAGCTAGTCCGGACTATTGATTGGTGTCCCCATACTGGATGGCTTCAGTGTAGCATATCTGGGCTTCACGAATGCCAGGTTCTGACCATGATGCCTGAGATCTACTGAGCTGGCCGAATGCGGTGCAGGTCCGACGATGAGGATATGATACAGCCGACACTCTTTTCTGTCAAGTGAAGAAATGGCGGCCCGGCGGGGCTACAGTAATGTGGCCCCACGAAGCGGAAGCAGACTGAGGGGACTGGGCCCGGCCCACACAGGGCGCCTTGCCGGTTGGCAGAGCAGGTCATGACGGGCGCCTCGTGCCGCTGTCGGTGCTCGAGCTCGCAGATCGTTGTCAGCCCTCTTCCGAACGCTCGTTATCTCCGGCGGCCCAGTTGACGCTTCCCGCTGACTCAACGAACCCAAGCTGCTCCATCAAGCCCAGCCGATCTTGCATCGCCCAGCTCTCGACGACCTTACCATTGGTCAGTCTGTACATCCGGAACGAAGCAATCGTGACCCGTCTGCCAGTCGGAGGTCGACCTGCAAACGGCCCCGTGTGCGTTCCGGTAGCGAGCAGACGTGCGACCACCTTGTCGCCTTCGGCAATCAGATCCTGGATCGTAACTTGTACGTCGGGGAACGCGCCGAGAAATTGGCGGGTATGCTCAACAGCCTCGTCCAGCAGTTCGCCAGTGATAAACTCACCAACCTTCTCGAGTTGGTGCTTGCTCCAAACCTCTTCCACAAGCTCGCGAACAATCCTCTTGTTCTCCTGCAACGACATCGAAGCAAACCTCCTTCTTGGGGGGTGTGAAAGCATAGTGCAGCGCAGGAGCCGATGCGTCAGTCACCTGCTGAATACCAGTTTAGCACCCGCGAGGCGCGCAGCGTGATCCACCGGCTCGGCCGGCCCTCGCCCTCGTCTATCTCGACCGGCATCACGCCAGGATACCGGGTCTCGAGCAGCCACCGGCCGTCGTCGTCGCGCTTGGACGCGACCAGGTCGATCGCCTCGGCTACGCGCTCGTCGGGCGCGACGCCAGCGCTGCGCAGGTACTCGAGCCCCCGCAGCACGTCATAGTGCCACCACGTCGGGAAGGCAAAGCGCGACCACAAAGCGCCGCCCTTGCGATCTCGCTCGATCACCTCGCCGGTGGACCGCCGCCGGAAGAGCCGGCGCTCGAGAAGGTACTCCTGCCCGCGGAGACGGGCCTCGGTCACCTCAGGGGTCCCTCCGCCCGTTCGTTCATGCTCGAGCAGAGCCTCCAGCACGCAGATCGTGGTGTTGAACGACGACCGCGTTGAGCCGTTCGGAGCCTCGCAATTCCAGCCGCCGTCGGGGAGCTGCTCGCCGAGCAGCCGGTCGACAATGCCCTGGATGTCCTGGCCAAAGTAGGCGCCGACCGCCCCGACCTGCCCGTTGATGCAGGGTTCCACCTCGCCGGCAAAGAAGGGATTGCCTTCATAGGCCGACCAACCCTGCCAGGTCACGCGGTCACGTACGAGGCTCACCGCGCGGCGCGCCTGGTCGCTCGCAGGATCGAGACCCATCTCCCGCAGCAGCATGAGGACGTGCATCGTCGAGTTCCACCCGCGGTTCCACGCCGCACCGCCCCACTGCCCGTCCGCCCCCTGGAGGGAGAGCAGCCGCGCTCCCCAACCCTCGGTAGCGACGCGCGCTCGCTCGGCCGCGACCTCATTCGCTGGCGCACCGATCAGGTCGCGCATCACCTGCCAGCGGATCGACGGATCAGAGTCAAGCAGCCAGCCTATGACCGATCTGTTTGGCATTGCGACTTGCCGTTTGGGTGGACTGGTCGCCATCCGCAGGGTCCCCTAGTTTGGCCGGCAGGCGCTGTTAATGTCCTAACGGCCGCGAGACGAACCGCCCGGCCAGCGCTCCGACACACCTAGAAAACGCTACGTCTCAGCTGGCCGGGTCAGCTCCATCGAGTTCTCAGGCGCCTTGCACCCTAAGGGCTGGCCTGCCCGGTGATGTTCACCATCCAATTCACGCCGAATCGATCCGTGCACATCCCGAATGTGTCACCCCAGGGCGCCTTCTCCAGGGGCATCGTGATCTCGCCGCCCGTCGAAAGCTGCTCGAAGTAGGAGCTCAGCTCGCTCTCGTTGTCACCGCTGAGCGACATGCTGATGCTCGCGCCGGGACGGTATTCCATCTCGTTCGGTGTGTCGGCAGCCATGAACGTGATGCCGTTTTCGGCTTCCAGCATGGCGTGCATGATCTTGTCGCCTTCGCTGGGGTCTTCCGAGGCGTGGAACTCTGAAAAAGTATTCATTGTCAGCTCCCCGCCAAAGACCGAGCGATAGAACTCCATCGCCTGGCGGGAATTGTCCCTGAAGCTCAGGTACGGATTGAGTTGGGTTTGCATTGTTCCTCCATCAGTATGGATGGGGTCATTCCACCATCGTACCCCACCTGCCTAGATCACATAAGGGCTACCACGCGATCCAGGCGCCCTCACCTTTCCGTTTAGTCTTCAGCTCACCGCTTTCCTCACGAGCGCACCGATCTGTGCCTCTACGGCGGGAGTCAACTCCTTCAGCGCGAATGAGGTCGGCCACATGGCACCTTCGTCGAGGTTCGCCGTGTCGTTAAATCCGAACGTCGCGTACCTCGAGTCGAATTTGTC
>JAMJFU010000008.1 GCA_023544525.1 Anaerolineae bacterium
CCAGAACCGCCGTGACTTCCACCGCTTCGCCGAGACGGGTTGGACCGAGTTCCGCACTGCCTCCCTTGTCGCGCGCACCCTGGAAGGCTTGGGCTACGAGGTCAGCGCCGGCCGCGATGTCCTGCGCGACAAAGAGCGCCTGGGCCTGCCTGAGCCTGGTGTCCTGGAGGAGCACTGGCAGCGGGCCAGGGCCCAGGGCGGCGATCCGCAGTACCTGGAGGCGCTCAAGGGGGGTTTCACCGGCGTGGTCGGCAAGCTGCGCCAGGGTAATGGCCCTACGGTGGGCCTGCGCTTTGACATGGACGCCCTGGACCTGGTGGAGAGCCAGGACCCGGCACACCGGCCCGTGCGAGAGGGCTTTGTTTCAGAAAACCAAGGGGCGATGCACGCCTGCGGTCACGACGCCCACACCGCCATTGGCCTGGGGGTCGCCGAGGTATTGGCCCGTTTGAGCGATAGTCTGCGGGGCACCGTCAAGCTGGTCTTCCAGCCGGCTGAGGAGGGTGTACGCGGCGCCCGAGCCATGGTCGCTGCCGGCGTGGTCGATGACGTCGACTATATGCTTGGACTGCACGTCTACAGCGGCTGGGATGTGGGCCAGGTCGATCCGGGCCGCGGCGGATTCCTGGCCACGACCAAGTTCGATGCCCTGTTCCGTGGGGCGCCAGCCCACGCCGGAGGCGTGCCCAACCAGGGCAAGAATGCCTTGCTGGCCGCAGCCACCGCGGTGTTGAATCTGCAGGCCATCCCTCGCCACCGGCAGGGCAAGACCCGCATCAACGTTGGCCGGTTGGTGGCGGGAACGGGGCGCAACGTGATCCCGGACCTTGCCCACCTGTCCATCGAGTCCCGCGGCGAGACCACGGAGCTGAACGAATACGTGTTCGGCTATGCGCAGCGCATCCTGGAGGCAGCTGCCGCCATGCACGATTGCAGCCTCGAGGTACGGACCATGGGCGGCGCTCAGAGCGCGGACAGCGACCCAGCGCTGAGGGATCAGGTTCAGGCTACCATCCAGGCCTTGGGCGGCCTGTCACTTCGTGAACCAGAGCCCAGTGGCGGCAGTGAGGACTTTACCTACATGATGAGCCGCGTGCAGGAGAACGGCGGGCTTGCCGCGAACATCGGCATCGGCGCCAAGCTGGGCGGCTGGGGGCATCACACCGCCGAATTTGACATCGACGAACGGGCGCTGGCCATCGCTACCCGGCTTCTGTCTGTCCTGGTACTGGATCTGGCTGGTTGAGCCAGCGTGGGGAGCAACCGTGATCGGAGAACTCGAGCAGATCCTCAACTTCGTTCCCGTCAGCGACGACCTCGGTACAGCTGGTCAGCCCGGGCCCGAGCAGTTCCAGGCCATACGGGCGGCAGGCTACGATGTGGTGATCAACCTGGCCATGCCCGACTCGACAAACGCCCTGCCAGACGAAGCGGCACTCGTCCGGGAGCAGGACATGGCCTACGTCCACATTCCCGTGGTCTGGGAGTCGCCCACTCTCCAGGACCTGGATCGCTTTTTCCAGGCCATGCAGGCTTGCCAGGGCCAGAAGGTGTTTGTCCATTGCGCCCTGAACATGCGCGTCTCCTGCTTTGTTCTGCTCTACCGGGTGCTACGGCGCGGTGTCCCCCTGGCAGAGGCGACCGAGACGATGCGGCGCATCTGCCAGCCCAATCCGGTCTGGAGCCGGTTTTTGGAGGACGCACTGTTGCACCACGGTGCCGGGCCGCAGGTGATATGTGGCTCGGCATCGACATAAGCGCGCAGGAAAGGGAACATCTGCTTTGAGCGTAGACGGAGCACACAGGGAAGCGGAGAGCAGTGCCACTAGCGAGCCCAGGGTCTCTCGCCGCGCTTTTGTCAGCCTCCTCCTGGGAGCTGTGACCAGTATGGTGGCGGCTTGCCGTCCCGGAGGGCAGCTGTCCCCCACTCCGGATGAGGTCTCTGGCGCAGCCAGTACCAGCACCAGCGCACCTATCCCTTCCGTATCGCCCGCCAAATCGCCCACAGAATCGCCCACGATGGCCCCGATTTCGCCCACACCGGTGCCCAGCGACACTGCCGAGATCGCAGTCGTGCCCAGTCCCAGCTATACCCCTGTTCCGGCCACCGCTACGAGCCCGCCGGCGCCCACGACGACGCCTACCCCGGCCCTGACCAGGGATACCCTGCTGCGCCACTGGCCCGAGACCGAGACGAGCCGCGTCGTGATCGTGCGCCACAGCGGCGTCTGGGCCGGCGATGAGCCAGATGCCGCTATCGTGCTCCAAATGTTGGACGAGGGGCTGCGTACCCTGACCAGCGTAGGCGACGTAACCGCCGTCTGGCAGGCGCTTTTTGCACCTCAGGAGCAGGTCCTGCTCAAGGTCAACTGCATTGCCTACGGGGGGCCGACCCAGCCGGCGGTGACCTATGCCGTGGCCCAGCGCCTGCAGGATGCCGGGCTCCCGCCAGAGAATATCCTCATCTTTGATCGCACGGACCGTGAGCTCGAATCTGCCGGTTACCAGCTGAATGAGGGGGGCCCTGGCCTGCAGTGCCACGGTGCCCGGGGCAAGGGCAGCCAGGCAGCACTCAGCCAGGCGTCGATCAAGTTCTTCCAGGAGCTGGATGCCTGCGACGCGCTGATCAACCTGCCCACGCCCAAGCAGCATGACACCGCTGGCATCAGTGCCGCTCTCAAGAACCACTACGGCTCGGTGGACCGCCCTGGGGCGCTGCATGGTGATTTCTGTGACCCGGCCATTGCCGAGCTGAACGCACAGCCCAATATCCGGGCCAAGACCCGCCTCGTCGTCGGGGCGGCGCTGCAGGTTAGCCCGAGGGACTGGAACCGTCCCGAGCGCGAGAACGCCCTGCTCCTGTCATTTGACCCTGTGGCCCTCGATACGGTGAGCCGGGACATCATCGTCCGCCGCCGCGAGGCCCAGGGTGCCGACAGTGGCTTTGTCATCAAGCGGTCGCGCCACCTGCGCACGGCGCAGGAGCTCGGCCTGGGCGCCACCGATTCGAGTTTGATCGAGCTTCAGGAAGTAGCCCTGGCCTAGACCTGGCTCCCGAAAACCGCCGCTGGTCAGGACGCACGGCGTGCGCCCTCAGGCCTGGCACAACTATGACCATCAAGGAGGTATAGCCCTACCATGAGCACCGTCCAACCGTCGATCCAGGTTATGAGCGAGGACCAGCTCCAGCAGGTCCACGAATATTCACTGGACATTCTCGGCACCGTGGGGATCCGCGTCGATTCCCCCAGGGCACTGGCGCTGTTTGCCCGGGCCCTGGGCCCTTCAGGCGTGCACGGCGACCGCGTCTTTCTGTCGCCCGAATCCGTGGGCTGGGCTCTCCACGTGGCTCCCAAGAGCGTCGACGTGTTCAACCGTCGCGGGGGCCTGGCCTTCCGCTTGCCGGGCGAGCCCCGCTTTGGCATCGGCGTCACCGCCCTCTACTACCAGGATCCTCAGACCGACGAGGTAGAGCTCTTCCGCCGCGAGCACATGGCCAGTATGGTCCGCTTGGGCGGTGGACTGGATAGCTACGACGTCATCTCCACCGTCGGCATCGTCCAGGATGTGCCGGCGCAGGTGTCGGACCTGTACGCGACCCTCGACATGGTGGCCAACACGACCAAACCCCTGGCCATCCTGGTCTCCGATGACGACGCCTTTGCCCCCGTGCTGGATCTTCTGGAGCACCTGCACGGCGATCTGGGCGAAAAGCCCTTCGTGCTACCTTACCTCAACCCCATCAGCCCCCTGGTCATCAACCGGGGCACCGTGGACAAGCTCTTTGCCGCAGCCGAGCGGGGCATGCCCTGCATCTATTCCAACTATGGCATGGCTGGCGCTTCCACGCCCATCACCCCGGCCGGCACCTTCACCCTCCTGAACGCCGAGCTCCTGGCCGGCCTGGTGCTCAGCCAGCTGATCAAAGAGGGCACGCCGATCCTCCTGGGCAGCCTGCCCGCCTATTTCGACATGAAGGGCATGGGTAGCTTCTATGATCCGCGCAGCTATGTCATCGACCTGGCCTGCGCCGAGATGATGGCCTACTATGGTATACCCCACTGCGGCACGTCGGGCAGCGGCATGGGCTGGGGGGCGGACCTCATCGCAGCGGGCCACCAGTGGCTGAATCACCTGGTGAGCTGTGCGGGCAAGGTGGGGCTGGTGCCCTTTGTCGGCGACAACCTGGGTTCAAAGGCCTTCTCACCGACGGTGATTGTCTATGCTGATGAGATCATCGAGCAGGCACGGATCTTTGCCCGCGGCTTTGAGCTTGGCGAGGAGTGGCTGGGGCTGGACGACATCGCCGAGCTGGGCCCCGGCGCCAGCTTCCTGACCTCCCGCCTGACGCTCAAGGGCTTCCGTGACGCGTACCATCAAAGCCGATTTTTCCCCAAGCTCACCCTGGAGGAATGGCAGGCCCGCGGCCGGCCCAAGGCGGACGCGCTGCTGCGACAGCATACGGCCCGCCTGATCCGGGAGTTGGGGGCGCCGGAGGATCACGGGGATCTGCTTGCCGAAGGTACGGCTTTCATCAGGTCCCGGACCGGCGGCTAAGGGTTCAATTCAATCTACGGTACTGGTCGTTGGCCGGGACGATTCAGGGGCCCGCGCATCAGCTAGCGCGGGCCCCTGGGTCACCGGTACTTGCGATATCGCCCCGCCGACCCTCCTGCTGCAGCGCGGCTTTACGGCATTCTGACCACGAGCGGCAGGTACAGCTTGCCCGCGTCCTGGATATCATCATACACCACGGTCGAGAGGTTCCCGGCGCCATCCCGGAATTGAGCATAGACCCGGTAGACTCCGAACCTGGGTTCGCCCAGCGTCCACGGCTTGTGGAATGTGTAGGGCTCCCAGGTGACGCCCGCGAACGATTCGTCGTTTGAGAGTCGCATCTCGACGTCACCGCTCACCTCGTTCAAGGTTTCCGTCCAGCGGTTCGCCACGGCTCCGCTCGCCGAAGACGAGGGCCCATCCAGCGGCACATCCGTTGCGGCGATCTCGAGGATCACAGCCTTGGATGCCGTCGACCGCGCCCCGCCATTGATCAGGATCGAGCCGTTGGGCGCGTCAGGGTCGGCTTTGGGCATGACCGGCATAGGCGGCGTGATGGCCCCCAGGGCCAGACCGTCCAGGCCCACCGGCACCAGCCGCAGGTGGTAGGTCTGGTCGTTGGCCAGGCCGGTCAAGGTATAGACGCCGGTCGTGCCGATGTCCATCGCGCTGCCCTTGTCGTCCGGATCGGTGGATACCCACAACTGCATGTTGCCAAAGGCGTCGGCATAGGGCCAGAAGACGACGACTGTGCCGTTGTAGACGACGGTCGTGACCACGCCGAGCTTTTCCACCGTGTCATCCGATGGGTCGCCCGGATCGCGGCCGTGCCCCGCCTCTGAATGGTCGTTCTCGCCGCCATGATCAGAGTCGGCCTGGTTTGGGTGGGCACCGACCTGCAGCTCGTGGATGTTCAACAGCCCGTCCATATCCAGGTCCAGATGGGCGTCATCGACCGTGACGTCGAGCCCGTGGGCCGCCTCCCACCAGTCGGGCATGTTGTCGCCATCGGCATCGTCGGCCGCGTCCTCGATGCTCCGCAGCCAGAAGGCGCCGGACCACTCACGCGTCAGCCAGTCCCCGGTGCCGCCCTCCTGCCAGGCGCCCACGATGCGCACGTTGTAGGTGCCGCCCTGGTCGGTCTGGCGGAGGACGTTGCCATAGATGCCATCGGCCGCCGAGGCGTCGCCATGCTCGCCATCGTCGTGGAGGTTCAGGTAGAAGGTCCCCGAGGGCCTGTCGACAACGGCGACGACGTTTGCGCCAGCCACGCCGCCCGCATCGGCCAGCAACGTGGCCACGATGGGCACATGGTCGCCCATCAGGCCCTGGTTGTCGACGACTGGCGCCAGGAAGCGACCCTCCAGGCGGATGTCGGACTGCACCGAGCCGCTGAGCATAAAGTCAAACGTGGCGGTCTGCTGGGGGGCTTGGGCCATATTCAAGTTATAGCCCTTGGTGCGTATGCCCCAAGTGCCGGGGTCTGGATTGTCAATGACGATGACGTGGTCATAGGTCGATATACGGACGTTCCAGCCAAGCGGCAAAGGATCAGGACCTCCCAGACCACTTATGACGATCCAGTCGCTAGAGCCGGGTGGCTTGACCTCGACGAACCGGTAGTTGCCCGGTGTGCCATGGGGCTGCTTGCTGCCCACGACCAGGCGCAGTTGCCCGGCGCTCGGATCCACGTATAGGCTGCGCGTTACCCACTGGTCGAGCGCCACCCCGGTGTAGTGCTGCACAAAGAGCCGCGAGGCGCCCTGGTTCTTGGTCTCAAGGTAATCATAGACCTCGTCCAGACCCAAAGGCCCGGGCAGCACCGTCGTGGCCAGGGCCGAGACCGTCTCCTCCGGCACGCCACTGGCCAGCAGTTGGGCACGCTGCGACTCGTCCAGGCCACGGACCGTGCCTGATGATGTCGGCACATGGCGGTACGTCCCCGAGTTTTCGGCTGCGATGCGGGCCATCAGGTCCTCGTCGGCTTCGTCCGAAAGGCCAATGGTGTCGATCACCACGCCCGAGGCGTCCAACTCGGCCGCGACGGTGTCGTACAAAGGTGGTACGTTCTCTTCACCATCGCTCAACAGGATAATCGTCTGGGGGTTCATGCTGCCGGTCGCGGTCGCGAGTTCGTCCTTGGCCTCGACCAGGGCCTGCCCAATGGGGGTCAGATTCCGGGGCGAGATGTTATCGATGGCCGCCTTCGCGTCGTCGATAGTATCTGGCACTGTCACCGGAGTGAGGGACAATAGGGTGCGGATGTCGTAGGTCGGATCGCTGATGCCGATGGCCGAAAAATCCATGACCGCTACCCTGTCACCGTCCCTGAGCAAGTCCGCCACGATGGTGCCCGCCTTCTGGGCGTTCTCGTAGCGCTTGCCCTCTCCGAGCACTCCCTCGATATCCATGGAGCTGGAGGCATCGAACAGGAGGACCATGTCGTTGTGGCCCGGCTCAACGTAGAGAACTGCCTGTGATTCGCTGTCGCCGATGGTTCCGTTGAGGATCACCTGCACCTCAGCCCAAGTCGTTCCCGCACCGACGGCCGGTGGCTGGACGATGGCCCAGTACTCCTCACCGACCTCCTGGAAGGTGCCGGCCACGAGCGACGCCGCCTGTCCGCCGACCCAGACCTCGATGTCGGACTCGGTCAGCCCGCGTACCGGCGAACCGCCGCTTGACACCTCAAATCGCAACAGGAAGGTGCTGGGGCTGGCTGGAAGCCCCACCAGGGCAAAGTCCACTTGGCGAGGCTCGCGGATGTTCACCGTGGGCACCACGCAGTCAAAGCTGACATCGTACTCGTGCATCGAGTCAAAGCTGTTGACGATGGCGGCGACGGGAAAGTTGTTGCTCTGCCGGTGGAAAGTGCGGCTGAACGACTCGCCGATCCAGGAGTAGCGCTTGAAATAGTCGGCCATATTGGGATTGGCGTTGTAGGCGATGAGGCTCATGCCCAGCCGGGCACCGGGCTCGCCCTTGACGCTGGCGGTGACATAGTCGCAACCTGCCTGGGGATAGACCCGGTAGTAGTAGGCCGCCCATGGCTGAGGCATGGGCGACAGCGTAACCGTCATTGTGTCGCCCGCATTGCTGTTGTAGACGGCATCCTCTTGTGCTGTGAGGACAAAATCGCCGTGCCAGCTCTCGCTGCCCGTCAGGTTGACACTCTCGATGTAGCGGACGAAGCCATAGTCGGGCGGGTCGTGATCGACATAGTACAGCTCCGGGTAGGCCAGCTGGAGGTCGGGATCCGGACTGACCCACCGGTTGGTATAGTTGGCCGCAAAAAAGTTCATGACCAACTCCTCCATGGTCAGCGTCCCGCCGGTCAGGCTCGGCACCAGCTCCTCCAGCACATACATCGTATCCTGCGCGTCGCACTCCTCATAGTGCTCCCGCACGGCATCCATATGATACTCTGGATCGGCCGTCGTCCACTGAGAGCCGACCTGCTCGGCATAGTACTTGGTGAACAGGTTCCAGTAGCTCTCGTGGTAGATGCTGCGCCAGTTACGGTGGTGGTGGATCATGTCGTCGAACCATGTGTCGTCCTTGCTCTGGTCGATGATGTCCGTGCCCAGGTCGGCATAGCCCTCCGAGAACTCGTCGCTCCCGTCCCATATCCCACGCACAGCAGTGGCGTACTGAAAATCGTAGCAGCCGTCATCGTAAGCGAACTGCAGGTAGTGAAAGAATTCGTGGTAGAAGGCATAGCGCGGGTCCCCACGCAGCTCACTGGTGCTGACGACAATAATGCAGTCGTCGCTGCGATCCGGCCACTTCGCATGGCTGGGACCCGGGCGTGTATCGTATACCCACACGTCGATGTTGCCGCCGCAGTTGGGGCCGGTGTCACGGGGGCTCTTGTTGAAAACGCGGAAATACGTTTCCCACGCCTCACGACCCTTCGCTGCACCATGCTGGGCCTGGTTGTCGCTGTCGAGCCCGTGCGTCCGTGTGAGATAGTTGGTGCCGGGCCCATCGTCCAGGTCGACCTTCTTGGGCGTCTGGTCCAGCGTGTACCAGACGGTGATGGACTTTGCCTCACCGCCGACCTCGAACGTCTCCACGTGGCATTGGTCCAAGGGAACGCCGTCGAATTCGGGCCCGCCGGCGCATCCCTCGGCCGGCTGGGCCTCGTCGGCCCGGGCCACGGTGCCAGCCTGGCTGGCCACCAGGGCCACTGCTAGCATGACAAACGCCAAACAGATCGAAAAAGCGGTGAATCGATGATGTGCCTGCTTGAGCACGGTCAACCTCCTTTGGTGAGTGCTTGAGTGTATGTGGCCGCCCCTGGACCACCCGCTCGCATCGGGCGAGCTTTGTCTCTCGTCGTCAGTCGGTACCCACATAGTGCTGTGCTGCGATGCACGGCCAAGCAGCGTGTCGTTCCTCCGTGTTCGCGTCCCTTCCGAACCTGTCATCCGCCGATTGCGGCAAACCCAATTCGGCGACCTTGCATTGCCATAAGCGACGGCCCCGTCCTTGCTCTTCCTGGGGGGAACTGAGGTAGCTCCCTGCAGGCCCCTCAGCCAGTGCGATAAGCTCGATCTGGCTCAGGAGCCGTGTAATGGGATGGGAAAGTATACCACAAGGGGAACAGATGAGCAAATCTGCCCGTGTCTACCCGTATATCTGCTACAAGGGTCGATCTCCATGGAGGCGAATAGGAAATCCCCGGTCCTACGCTCCGGCAGCCGCTGGCGGCCAGCGTATCACTGCTGATCCTGGCCCACTGGATACACTGCCCCCTGGCTGCCATCCACGCGCACCCGCTCGCCCTCCTTCAGCGTTTGGGTGCCGGTCACCGTACCCATGACCGCCGGGATGCCATACTCGCGGGCCACGATGGCTGCGTGCGAGGCAGGCCCGCCGCTGTCCACGACGACCGCCGCTGCACGCTGAAAGAGGGGCGTCCACGCTGGGTTTGTGTAGGGGGCAACCAGCACCTCACCCGGGCAGAGCTTGCCGAATGCCGATGCATCCAGAACGACGCGCACTGGGCCTTCCACCACGCCAGGGCCGCCGGGTGTCCCACGGACCAGTGCGTCGCCTTGAGCCCACCTTGATCTGACGAGGCGTGGGTCTACCAGCGGAGTGGCCTCCAGGTTGGCACGGATTGCCTGTCGCTGCACCACAAGCGAGCGCTTCAGGTGCCGGCGCTCCACCTCCTTTGGCGGCTGATTCTCGCGGTACGCCAGGAACCACGAGAACACCAACAGGACGATCGGCCGCGCGCCGCGGGCCAGGGGGTAGAGCAGGCCAGTCCCAGAAAACTCGACATAACTAAGAAGGAGGACCGATGACAACAGCTGCGACCAACGCGACCAGGGGATATCGAACGCCGGTACAGCACTGGATACGTTCGGTCTTCTGCTCAAAGTTCAGCCCTGCATCGCGGTCGATGATTGAGCGAAGGGTCAGCTGTCACCAGGTCGCCAGCATGGTTGCGTTTTTCCCTGCTCGCTGCCGCATAAGGGCGGGCGCATTCTACCACTGTCGAGAGCACATCGCAAAAAACGCAGGGCAGCCTCAGGTGGCGGGTTCCAGTGCAATCTTCCGGGGGCTGGGATCTTCCGGGACGGAGCAGGGCAGCTTCTTGCACAGGCGCGAAAAACGCGAGAATACTCTTGACACCGCCTCGCCAGGCTGATATACTGGATCTAGGCTTGTGCTGTTGCTGGAGAAACGAAAGGAGGCCGGCGATGGCAGTCATCACCATCTCCCGTCAGCGGGGAAGCATGGGCTCGTATATTGCTCTGGAGGTCGCCCGTGAGTTAAACCTGCGCTACCTGGACCGCGAAATCCTCCAGTCCGTGGCGCGGGAGGCCGGGGTCGACGCCGAGGCGGTCGAAGCCCTTGAAGCGCGGGCCGGGCGGCTGGCCCGCACCCTCCACATATTGGGCGCACGGCCCAAGTTGCCGGCAGTGGCCAGTGCCTCGATACGGTCCGAAGAATCGCAAGAGGAGCGGGTCCAGGAGCTGATGATGCTCGAGGGCGTGAGCCAGGAGGTCGCCCTGGCCCGGCTGCGGTCCGCTCCGACCTCGGACTATGTACCGCAGCGAGACTACCTTGACCTGACCACCTCTGTCATCCTGGAGCAGGCGGCCCAGGGCAAGGCCATGATCGTGGGCCGCGGCGGCCAGATGATCCTCCGCGACAAGCCCGACGTCCTGCACGTCCAGGTGATCGCCCGCTTCGAGACGCGTGTGTACAACGTGATCGAGCGGGAGGAGGTCAAGTGGCGGGAGGCTGCCCACCGGGTCCGTCAGTCCGACGAGCAGCGGGCAGGCTACATGCGGCGCTTCTACAACGTCGACTGGCTCGACAGCAGCCTCTACGACCTCGTCATCAGCACCGACAAGATACCCATTGAGGTGGCTGTTGATACGGTCATCCGCGCTGCTTCGGCTTTGGGTTCTAAGGAGCTTCAAGGCCCTCAGGACTAGTGGGTGCCGTTTCGTAGCTGTAGGTCGCGGGCTCCGTCGTAAAAGGCGCCATGGCCGAGATGGCCAACACGGCGCGGTCGACGCCTGCACCCAGCCCGCGCAGGGTCACCTCTCCCTGGTTCCCCTCGTCGAGGACCATCCTCCCGACCTGCGGGCTGGACCCTAGCGAGATCACCTGGACCAGAAATCGCTGCGGTACCTTTTCGGTCACCCGCAGCCAGCCCTCTGCCAGCCAGCCCCCGTCTCCGCCCTCGACGTCGTCGGCATAACCCATCTCAGGGATGCTCAGGTCGTCGAGGCATAGCCCCGGGCGGGTCACAGTCTCGTCGGTGACCACCTCGAAGCGAACGAGGATCTCGCGGCCCGCATAGGGACTCAAGTCGAATACCTCCTCGACCCAGGCCGCGCTGCTTCCGCCGCCGCTCCGTCCGGTGAACGCTGGGCCATAACTGTCCCTGCCCGGATTGGCGACCGTGGTGTGTTCATTGGCCAGCAGCGCCCACGTCTCGCCCGCGTCCGCCGAGACCGCTACATAGGCATAGTCATAGTCCTCTTCCAGGTCGTACCACATCCAGGCCTGGAGGGTCGCCTGTGACAGTCCGCCGAGGTCAAAGGCCCGGGTCAGAGTCGCATCACCCTCGTCGCCCCGCACCGTCCACCACTGGTACCTGCCACTGTGGACCTCGTTGCCGACGAGTGGCACCAGCGTGCTGCCGCTAAACCTGAACTGCAGGTCACCCTCGCCCTCCAACAAGACATAATCAGTCGCATACTGCTGCACCGATGCCCGCTGCTGGGTGGGGTGGGTCCGGTGGTCGGCGCTATGGCTCGGATTTTCCAGGCTCAGGCTGGCATACCCCGGTATCCCAGCGGCGTCCTCCCTGCCATCCAGGTAATTGGCCACCACCCAGTCTGCGAACAGCTCGTCGAAGGTCTGCCCCGGATCGAACCTGGCCAGCGCGGCCTCAAAGCCGGCGGCGCCGTTGGCTGGCTCCGTCGCCAGCGCGCGCAGGGCCTCCTCGCCGTACCGCTCAAGGAAGTAGGCCAGAAACAGGTAGCTGGCACCATAGTGTGGGCCCGAGTCCTCCAGTTCGGGCCAGGTGGTCAGCTGCGTATCTGGCCGGGCCAGGAAGTGGAGGTCGGATCCCCCCACGTCGTAGCCGTTCAGGAGTGAAGCCAGCTCTGCAAGGCCCTCGTTGACCCACGTATCCTCGTCCCGGTCCATCTGCCATTGGATCATGTGCGCAAACTCGTGGGCCAGCACTCCGTCAAAATACTCATTGCCTGGCGGGGCGTTGTCCAGGTTGATGTAGAACATCTCGTGCTCGTTGGAATGGGGCCGGATCCGCGCGGGGTAGACGTCGGGCCCAGAGAAATAACCGGCAACGCCGGGTACCTGTCCCAGGTAGAGGTAGACGTGGGGATCGCCGTCTATGCCTGGGTTGGGCTCCGAGCCGAACAACCGCCGCGTAGTGGGGTAGGTACGCTCCTCAAAGTTGCGGGCTGAGCGCTCCAGAGCCCCTCGTGATACCTCCACCCCTTCCGCCACCCACCAGTAGGCGTGGGGGGTTTCATACTCGAGCCTGGCGGCTGCGGTGTAGTAGCTATTGGCCTGTATCTCGTGCACCCAGAACACCTTGCGGTCGCCGGGCTCATACGCGGGTGGTTCGCTGGGTTGGGGCACGTCCTCTGTCTGCGACAGACCCCCCAGGCGGTAGGCGAGATCGACCGGATCCCGCGCTGGCAGCCGGGCACCGGCCAGTGCCTGGAGCGTCTCCATCTCGGGTGCCACTGGTTGGCGTTGCGCGGGGGGCGTTGCCGGCGTAGGCTCCAGCGGCGCCTGCACCTGCGGTGGCTCATCCGGCTCCTCGCTTGCCCCGTCCCACAGAAAGCCCGCGATCCCCCAGACAGCCAGGGCACAGACGGCCACCAGCCCCAGGCCCAGTGCCAGGAAGAGGTACCAGCGTCGCCGGTTCACCGTCCTCCCTCCCAAACCCAGCCCTCCATCACCGATCTCAGATATCTAATCTCTGATCCCCAGTCCCTAGTCCCCCGCTCAAAAAGACAAACGGGATGCCGGCGACCCCTGGGCCAGGGTCATGCATCCCGATCCCCAAACAGGGCACGGCAGAGCCTTCCGCCGGCAACTGCCGCATGCCAGTGACTCGCTAGTCGATCGGTTCCTTATAGATGACAAAATCGCAGGAGGGGTCGCCTGCCGCGGCACAGGTGACCTGAGCCATCTTGAATCGCCGGCCGCCGCTGCCCCAATCCAGCCCCTCGGTGATGATGCCCAATGCCGCGTGGCAGATCGGTCCATCCGATTTTCGGCCCCAGCAGACGGGGCAGCGCTCGATCACATAGATGAAGCGATCGTCTGCCTCGCGCACGTAGCTGATCTGGTCGCTGGCGGTGCTAAAGGCCTTGGCCATGGCTGCCAGCCCGACCTTCATCTTTAGCTTCAGGGGCAGCAGTCGAAAGGCCCGGTCCGCTACGCCCACCATGGGCCCAAAGTTCTTGAGGCCCTGGTCGAAGGCCTTCCGCCCGGCGCGCAGAGCCAGCGCCCGGCCGCCGCGCGGGCCGTACATCATCTCCATCGCCTCGTTCAGGTGGGCAAAATCGGCGAAATCGAACTCCTTGGCCAGGTTGCCCGGCGGGAAGTGGTCGATCAGGTGCCGCATTCCGGCCAGGTTGAGGAGAGCTTTGGTGCCGTTTGGGCCCATGATCTCCTGGATGGCTTCCAGGTAGATCCGGGCGATGAGATTGGGATAGTAATAGCCACTCTTTTCGTATTTAGCTTCAATGCTGTTGTTCATTGTCTACCCCTGCTGGCCTTCCTGGAAGTTGCCCGCTTCCAGGAAAGCCCAAACCGGTTCTTGGCTTCTTTGTTCCCGGCCTCAGGCCGCTACGCCGGCGAGCAAGGCTTCGACGTCTTTCTCGCCCAGGGTCTCCTTCTGGATCAGCTGCTCTGCCAGCGTGTCCAGCACTTCGCGGTGCGTGCTCATGATGGCCAGCGCGCGCTGGTAGCCCACCTGGATGATGGCCCGTATCTCGCTGTCGATCTTGCGCGCCACCGACTCGCTATAGTTGCGGTGTTCCGACATGCTGCGCCCCAGGAAGACCAGCTCTTCCCGCTCGCCGTAGGTCAGGGGTCCCAACTCACTGCTCATGCCATATTCCACGACCATCTTGCGCGCCAGTTCAGTCGCGCGCTCCAGGTCGTTGCTGGCGCCGGTGGTGGCGCGATTGAACACCACCTCTTCCGCGGCGCGTCCCCCCAACATCGTTACGAGCTCGGCCTCGAACTTGGCCTTGTTGGCCAGGTAACGGTCCTCATCGGGCAAGATCATGGTGTAACCCCCGGCCATGCCCCGGGCAATAATCGTCACCTTCCGGACCTTGTCGGCCTCAGGCGTCTTGGCCGCGGCCAGCGCGTGGCCGGCCTCGTGATAGGCCACCACCTCTTTCTCCTCGTCGGTGATGACCCGGCTGCGGCGTTCCGGCCCGGCGATGACCCGTTCCACCGCTTCCTGGAACTCGGCCTGGCCGATGGTCTTTCTGTTGCGCCGCGCAGCAAGGATGGCTGCCTCGTTGACCAGGCTCTCAATATCGGCTCCGACAAAGCCCGGCGTCTGGCGTGCCAGCGCTTCCAGGTCCACGTCACGGGCCAACGGCTTGCCACGGACGTGCACCTTCAGGATCTTGTGCCGTCCAGTCATGTCTGGCCGGTCCAGGACCACGCGCCGGTCAAAGCGGCCGGGCCGTAACAGGGCCGGATCGAGGATGTCGGGCCGGTTCGTTGCGGCGACGACGATGACGTTGGTGTCCGTGTCAAAGCCATCCATCTCGACCAGGATCTGGTTCAGCGTCTGCTCCCGCTCGTCGTGGGAACCACCCAGGCCGGCCCCCCGGTGCCGTCCCACGGCGTCGATCTCGTCCACAAAGACGATGCAGGGTGAGTTGCGCTTGGCCTGGTCAAACAGGTCGCGCACGCGGCTGGCGCCCACGCCCACAAACATCTCCACAAACTCCGAGCCCGAAATGGAAAAGAAGGGCACGCCCGCCTCACCCGAGACCGCCTTGGCCATCAGCGTCTTGCCCGTCCCCGGGGCACCCATCAGGATCACGCCTTTTGGGATGCGGGCGCCGAGGGCGATGAATTTCTGTGGCTCCTTGAGGAACTCGACCACCTCGGCCAGCTCCTGCTTGGCCTCTTCCACCCCAGCCACGTCCTCAAAGGTAACCGTTGGTTTCTCGCCGGAGAACATGCGTGCCCGGCTTTTGCCAAAAGACATGGCCTGGCTACCACTGCTCTGGGCCTGGCGAAAGATCACGAGGAAGAAAGCACTGACCAGGATCAGGGGCAGCACCCAGCTGAGGATGCCCAGCCAGCCAAAGAGGCCGCTGGCAGGGGCCACCTCGACCTCGACCTGGCTCAGCATCTCGGTGCTGACCCCCAAGTTGGCCATGATTTCGGCCAGATTCGAGCCTTCCTCCTTGTGGGAGAGCAGCTCCGTGCCGTCCGCCAACTCGATTTGGAGGATCTCGCCCTCAATCTGGATCCGCTCGACGTTCCCCTGTTTGACCTCGGTGGCCAGCTCCTGCAGCGAGATCACCTCGGGCTGCGGCTGGTTCATCGAGAACTGGTTGTAAAGAAAAACCACGACAAGCGCGGCCAGCACAAAATAGACTGCCCAGCGCATCAAATTCCTAGTGTCCAACTCTGACCTCCGTTTACTAGTCCGTCTCCACTCTACCACAGAGGTCAAGGGGTGTCAAGTAATCCTGTTCACTTAATGGTAGAATTGGGGGGTGCAACCAGGTCCTGGGGGATGCCCTTCTCCTACAAAACGCGCATAGGCCCCGTCTTGGCCGCGCTGCCTTTGCCCTCTTTGGCCATCTGACGTCCGCCCTGTCCCAACGAGCCTATGCCTGCCGGGTACCGCTGCCCATGTCCTGGCCTGACACCTTCCTCTGCCCGCGGGCCACGCCCACCCGCCTGCGGCGGCGCCACGACAACAGCAGCACACCGCCGATCACCAGGCCCGCCCCCAGCACCTGGCTGGGGGTCAGTCGCTCGCCCAGCAGGAAATAGGCGTACACGGCCACGAATGCGATCTCGCTCATGGCCAGGATGCTGGCCACGCTGGCTGGAAGCCTGCCCAGGGCAAAGGTATAGGCGGCAAAGGGCAGGATGGTGGACAGCATGATGAGGGCGGCAAACCAGGTCAGGGTCTGGCCGGGTACCGGCCAGGGCTGGGGCGTGAAGGCCTGGAACGGCAGCAGTATCAGGGCAGCAACACCAAAGCCGTAGGTCAGGGCGGTCAGCGGGTTGTACGTCTCCCTGACTTTTTTGCCAAAGAGCGTCCAGCTAGCGTAGCTGATCGGGACGCCGAGCCCTACGAGCAGCCCACCGGCGGAGAGTTGGACCTGGCCCAAGACGTCGAGACCCGAGACCAGCACCGTGCCGGTGAAGGTCAGGAGGATGGCCACGATCTTGCGCCAGGTCAGCGACTCGCGCCACAGGAACCAGGCTACGATGGTCACGATGGCCGGCATGGCCGCTTGCTGGACCGTCGCGACAGCGGCCCCGTTTACAAAGACGGCCAGGTTCCAAAAGACGTGAAAGATGCCCAGGCTGGCGCCCAGGCCCACCAGCCAACGCAGATCGGCCCGCCGTATCCGCAGCCAGCGCCGGCGGAAGATGGCCAGGCCGGTCAGCAGGACGGTGAACGTGGTGATGTCCCGCCAGAAGGCCAGCGCCAGGGCCGAGATCTCGACCTCGGCCCCGATGAGCTTGACGAGGACGCCTGACGTGCCAAAGGCAGCCGAGGCCAGCACCATGGCCAGCACACCGACCAGCTCCGAGCTGACCGGTAGCCGGCCCTCTTCGACCGTGGCGGATTCACTCACTCCGGCTGCCTGCCGGGAAACTCCATCGCCTCGATGTAGCGCCGGTTAAAGTCAGCGTCCAGGTCCAGGTCAACCTGTTCTGCCGCCGCGGCGATCTGCTCGCCACGGGCAAACTCCTCGTCGTTCAAAAAGAGGGCTGCCCCAAAACCGGCACCATTGGCCGACGGCTCGACGACCTCCAGATCGACGGGCGGGATCATGCCCAAGCCTACCACCGCCTCGACGCTGAGCTGGCTGCCAAACGAGCCGGTCAAGATCATGCGTGTCAGGTCGTTGGGTTGCAGTCCCAGGCGGGCCATGAGCACCTCCGTCGCCGCCCGGACAGCGCCCTTGGCCTTCTGCAGCTCGCGGACGTCGTGTTGGGTCAGGTACAGCGGCACCTGGGTGGCGTCTTCCAGGCCCTCGGCCCCGCGCAGGTCCACGCCCTTCTCGGTGATGAGCAGCCGTCGCACGCCGCGCTCGTCCTGGCTCATGCGTGCTCCGAATGCCGGATGATCCCGCACGAACCGGCCGGTGCGGTCCACGACGTCGTTCCGCCGCAGCTCGCAGACCAGGTCCAGCAGGCCCGATCCGGTCAGGCCCACCGGGGGGTGATCGGCGATCGTCTCCAGCGCAAACCGCCCGTTCTGCGCGTCGGCCGTCACGCTCACGATGGCGCCATCCACCGCCCGCGTGCCACAAGAGATGTTTACCCCTTCGAAGGCTGGGCCGGCAGCGGTTGAAGCGACCAGGACTCGCTCGCCGTCGGTAACCATCACCTCGCCGTTGGTGCCCAGGTCGATGGCCGCCATCGGGCCGTCGGCCCGGTCAAAGCCGTAGTAGGCCAGGCAGGCCAGCGCGTCAGATCCGACAAAGCCGCCGATTAGGGGAGGCAGGGCCACCTGCGCCCCGCTGGGGAAGGTGTCGCCAAAGAGCTCGTGCCCGTCACGCACCGCGCCCCTGGCATACGGCTGGAAGGGTAGCTCCGCCAGCGTATCGACGGGATAGCGCAGCAGCAGGTGGTGCATGGCACAGTTGCCGACGATGGTCACCTTCTGGATCCGTTCCTTGATCCGCGGTGAGAGCCTCAGCGCGTCGATGGCCTGCACGATCGACGACAGGGCCAGCATCGACAGCCGCTGCGCCGACCCCGGGCCGGCCTGGGCCGCGGCCATGCGCGAGATGACGTCTGCCCCAAAGGCAGTCTGCTGGTTGAGTGCCGCCGCGCCCAGGCAGACCCGTCCCTCGTCCAGGGTCGTGACGAAAGCCGCCACCGTCGTGCTGCCCAGGTCCACGGCCAGCCCCAGCGGCACGCCGGCCCGCTTGTGGTCGTTGCAGGCCCGAAAGATCTTGTTAGAGTAGACGATGATGGGCGCCAACGTCACAGTCACGCTGCCCATCACCCGCGCCCGGCAGGCGAGCCGGTAATCGGCTGCCTTCTCTGCCTCGGTAAGCCCCTCCAACTCTTTCTCGTCGAGAGGGCTGAGAGCTCCCTGGGCGATGACCTTGCATTTCAGGCAGCTCCCGCGACCCGCGCAGGGCTGCTCCAGCGGCAGCCCTGTGGCAATGATCGCCTCTCCGAGCGAGCTGTTCTCTTCTACATTGATCGAGCGTTCGTCTGTTCCGTAGCTTACCGAGACTCGGTTCATCTTTTCCCCCAACAAGCGTCCTATCCTGCCAGGCTGCGGGCCACGTCCACCGCGCTGGCGGCATCGGGCGCCGCCCGGTTAGGTCGGCACAGCTGTTCCGTTTGTTAACCCGCCAGGCTGCGGGCCACGTCCACTGCGCTGGCGGCATCGGGCGCGTAGGCATCCGCCCCGATCTCCTGGGCAAAGGCCTCGGTCACCGGCGCGCCTCCGACCATGATCTTGACCGACTCCCGCACCCCGGCTTCCTCCAGGGCATCCACCGTGGCCCGCATCTGGACCATCGTCGTCGTCAGCAGCGCGCTCATGCCTATCAACGTGGGCTTGTGCTCCCGCACCGCCTCCACAAAGGCCTGCGGCTCCACGTCCGTGCCCAGGTCAACCGTCTCAAAGCCGGCTCCCTCCAGCATCATCTTGACCAGGTTCTTGCCGATGTCGTGCAGGTCGCCCTTCACCGTGCCGATCAGGTACTTGCCCGCGCTCGGCACGTCGGCCTCGGCCAGCAACGGCCGCAGCACGCCCATGCCGGCGTGCATGGCCCGTGCGGCGATGAGCACCTCGGGCACAAAGAGGTCCCCGGCCTTGAAATCACGGCCCACCTCGTCCATGCCGGCGATCAGGCCGCCCTGCAGGACCTCGTTGGCACCCATGCCCTGGTCCAGCGCCTTCTGGACCAACTCGGCGACGACCTCGTCCTCACCGTCGTACAGGTTCGATGCGATCTGCTGCAGAATATCTGCCATTTTGCCCTCCCGTTTCTTGTATTTTTCGGACCTATGCTGTGAATCCCATATCGTGGGAGATCCTGGCCGCTACTTTGCCGAGATGAGCCGCGAGCTGCGGAAGCTCTTGCGGGGTAAGGCGGTAGGCGGGCCCGGCGATGCTGGCGGCTGCGATCACCGATCCCGTGTGGTCATGGATCGGAGCCGCCACCGCGTTCAGCCCTTCCTCCAGCTCCTCCTGGACGATTGCGCTGCCCTGCTGTCGCACTCGGGCCAGCTCCACTTGCAGGTGGTCCCGGCGGGTGACGGTGTGAGGTGTGAATGCCTCCAGAACGTCTGGAAGAACCTGCTCCCGTTCCTCTGGAGGGAGGTACGCCAGTAGAACCTTTCCGGCCGCGGTGCAATGGGGAGGCATGCGCCGGCCCACCCGGCCGATGTTCTTGACCTGGCGCGTAGGTGGGACGAACTGTTCCAGGTTCACTACCTGGGCACGGCGTTGCCCGCCGCGCTCGGACACATCGAGGACGACCAGGTTGACCGACTCCTGGCACTCGTCTGCCACACGGCGTAGATAAGGACGCGCCACCTCCCGGAGATCCATATAGCCTGCCACGTGCGCGGCCAGGCCTAAAAGATCGATGCCCAGCCGGTAGCGCTGGCTCTCGGGGCTGCGGCTAAGGAGGCCACCCCTCTCCAGTGTGGTCATCAGCCGGGATACGGTGCTTTTGTGCAGGCCCAATTCGCGGCTCAGTTCGCCGACGCCACGCTCCGGCTTGTCGATGCTGAACGACTTGAGGATGGCAATGGCCCGCTCCACCGATTGTACGCCCGAACTGCTACGCTCCGCCAACGCTGAGGCCACCCCTTTCAGCTCCTCCGAGACTTGGGTGTCTCGAATTACGCAACCATGTTGCGCATAACGGGACATATTATACCAGAGCCCTTGGCAGCTTGTCAAATGAGAGAAAGAAAAAAGCCCTTCCCAAAACACGGAAAGGGCTCTTTGTAGCAGGACCAGAGCAGCCAAACTCAGGCGACCAAGGCTTCGAACTCCTGCCGCTCAAGCGTCTCGATCTCGATCAGGCGCTGAGCGACCACTTCCAGCCTGTCGCGGTAGCCGATCAGGATGCCCTTGGCACGATCGTACGCCTGGTCGATGATGCGGCGCACCTCGAGGTCAATCTCCTCAGCCACTTCGTCGCTATAGTTCCTCTGCTCGGCGATCTCGCGCCCAAGAAAGACCAACTCATCCCGGTCGCCGAAGGTCAACGGGCCCAGCTTGGGGCTCATGCCGTAGGCAGTCACCATCTTCCGCGCCAGCTTGGTCGCCTTCTCCAGGTCATCGTGTGCCCCGGTCCACTTTTCGCCGAAAACCAGTTCTTCTGCCACCCGTCCAGCCAACATACCGGCGATATCATCCTCGAACTTGTCCTGGGTATGCAGGTAGCGGTCCTGTTCCGGCAGGGCCAGTGTGTAGCCCAGGCTCATGCCCCGGGCGACAATAGAGACCTTGTGGACCGGGTCGCAGTTGGGCAGCTTGTTCTGCACCAGGGCATGGCCCGCTTCGTGATAGGCCAGGATCTGCTTCTCTTCGTCGGTGATCAGACGGCTCTTGCGCTCCGGCCCAGCGATGACCCGCTCAATGGATTCTTCGAACTCTTCCATAGCGATGGCTTTTTTATCGCGCCGGGCAGCGAGAATCGCGGCCTCGTTAACCAGGTTCTCAATATCTGCGCCGACAAAGCCAGGGGTCCCTCGAGCCAGCACCTCGAGGTCGACGTCCTTGGCCAGCGGTTTGCCGCGGACATGGACTTCGAGGATGCCCTTTCGGCCCCGGATGTCTGGCCGATCAAGCACGACCCGCCGGTCGAAACGACCCGGCCGAAGCAAGGCAGGGTCCAGAATGTCCGGCCGGTTCGTGGCTGCGACGACAATGATGTTCGTATCGGTCCCGAAACCATCCATCTCGACCAGGATCTGGTTCAGGGTCTGCTCTCGCTCATCGTGCGAGCCGCCCAGGCCGGCGCCACGGTGGCGGCCGACGGCATCGACCTCGTCGACAAAGATGATGCACGGCGAGTTCCGCTTGGCCTGGTCGAATAGGTCCCTGACCCGGGCTGCGCCCACGCCGACAAACATCTCGACGAACTCGGAGCCAGAGATGGAAAAGAAGGGCACGCCCGCCTCGCCAGAGACGGCCTTGGCCAGCAGCGTTTTGCCTGTGCCAGGCGGCCCCATGAGCACCACACCCTTGGGGATACGCGCGCCCAACGAGATGAATTTCTGAGGCTCTCGCAAGAACTCGACAACCTCGGCCAACTCCTGCTTGGCCTCTTCCACCCCAGCCACGTCGTCAAAGGTGACCGTCGGCTTTTCGCCCGTGAACATCCGGGCCCGGCTCTTGCCAAATGACAGGGCCTGGTTATTGGTGCCCTGAGCCTGGCGCATCAGGAACAGGAATAGCACCGCCAAGAAGACAAAGGGCAGGAAACTACCCAGGATCGCCAGCCAATCACTCCATGGGCTTGCTGGCTCTACCTGGAGATCCACATTCTCCACCGCTGCCCTCTCGGCTCCCAGGGCAAGTAACGTCTCTGTCAGGTCGACACCCGTCTCTTTGCGCGAGACGACCTCATTGCCGCTGTTGTAGGTTATCTGTAGTTCGTTGTCTTCGACCACCACGGATTCGACCCGTCCCGCGTTGATGTCGTTCACCAACTGGGAAAGGGGGATCTCGTCCGCTGTATTCCCGGCGGGGAAAAGGCCGACGATAAGAGCGCCTGCTGCCACGAGTATGAGCAGATATATGAGCGCTCCACGCCAATTCACGTTCACCCTATGCCTCCGAAACTGATTCGATCCTCAGTTTACCACACGTTCCCAGATCGGCCCGTAAGCTCGACTCCCAAAACAGGTCAATCTCCAGAGCTGAGACGCCCAAACCGCTATCTCGCGTTGGGCAGTGCCTGTCCCCAGGCACCGTCAGGATCTGGAAAGGCTCTGGCTTGACTCCTTATTATACCAGAGAATCGCACGAGCATCCAACTCCGCTGGGGGCCCTGACAAGTACGGTATCGCCCCCGATCCAGAAGCCCCCTGGGACCCGACCACGCCCTGCCACATCCCGAAGGCACCCAGAGGAGTCCCCTGGCGCACAAGCCCTCGAGCACCGGCCAACCTCTGTATCAGCCCAGATGAGAACTCTGGCCCATACCAGATCTCGTCCCCGACGATGGCCAGGTCGTGCATGGCGTCGCCGGGATCCGGGGCGGGCCACCGCTCTGAACCCGGCGTGGGCAGCGCTGGCGGCGCCGAATAGCGTTCATAGACCGCACGCCACAACGGCACCAGGCCGAGCACGGCCAGCATGGCGGCGACAAACAAGATGATCAAGAGCTTGTCCACGCCCTCGCGTGGCTCGACCCAGGCCTCGTCCTCGATAAATTCGTAATTGCGGACCACCGGCTGTACAGCCGGCCGGCGGGTCCGGGATGGCGCTGGGACTACCAGCCGGTCGCTTGCCGCCGGCTGGGTGAGTATTGGAGGTGGAGGAGCCGGCTTGGGCGATGGCGGTACCCGGAGTTGTGTGCGCAGGATATGCGCCAACTGGCCGGCGTTTCTGTAGCGAGCTGCTGGCTCCTTGGCCAACGCCTTCTGCACGATCTCGGCCAAGGGGGGCGAGACATCCGGCACCAGGACATGCAGGGAGGGCGGGTCCTGGTGCAGGTGCTGGAGGGCCAGGACAGCACCCTCGCTGCTGCGAAATGGAGGGCGGCCGGCGAGCATCGCATAACAGAGTGAACCGATGACATAGACGTCCGAGGTTGGATGGACAGACTCGCCTGCCACTTGTTCGGGGGTGAGATATGGAATGCGACCCCAGGGTTGGCCCGGAGCGCTTTGCAGCGGCCGTAGCGCAGGGAGCAGCCCCGCATCGGTCACCATAACCGCCGGTCCCGGCCCGCCAAGGTCTTGCGCCTCGTGTGCCAACCACACGCTGAAGGGCGCGAGGCTGCCATGGACCAGGCCAGAGCGGTGCACAGGTGCCAGGGCCTCGCACAGACCGATCACGATATGGACAGTATCTTGAACGTCCAGGGGCCCGTCACGCCACAGCCGTTCGGCCAGGCTCTCCGCCTCCAGGTGGCGCCGGACCACGTAGGGTTGCCCTTCTACCGTGCCAACATCCTCGTAGAGAACGAGCGTAGGCACCGCCAACTCGCCCAGCGAGCTCTGGGTCTTCTCCAGCGTCGCCAGCGCCTCGTGCTGATCTTCAGCCCGGAGAGCCACGACGACCACATCCGCCTGGCGCTCGCCCTGCAGGTCGTAAGCCTCATACAGCATGCCCACATCCAGGGCGACCCCTTCCGAACGAAAGTGGTAGCGGCCATCCAGCACGGTCCCTGCGCCCAACATGCTGCCCTGCACGCTCATCAAAGATCACCTTCTACGCGTTCTACATGGGAGGTCCGGTAGACGGGAGCGCAGAATGTGGTCTCGTTCTCGACCATGCTGCTGCCCTGTAGGGCTCCAACCGCTGCTCTCCCGGCCCAACTCCCGGCTATTGTACACCAACTCCCTACTCGTGACAAACGCGATTGGCGGAAGGTGGGCAGGTCTGGTATAATGACCATGCGCTCAGTGCCCGCCAAACCGAATGATTCCAGGTCTGGTGGTGCTAGCCCGCCGTCCGTCGCTCTCAGTGGCAGGCGTGCGAGCTCGTCAAGACCGTGGAGGGCGAGCAACCGCACCACAGTGGGGCCAATAGGGCAGATCATGCAATGCAAGCTGATCTTCAATCCAACATCTGGTCCATGGGACGTGCGGCACGAGGTGCCGACCGTCCTCAACCACCTCGAGAGGCACGGCTGGGAAACCACCGCGCACGAAACCGAGCGGTCAGGTGAAGCGACCTCCCTGGCTCGACAGGCACGGGAGGAAGGGCTCGACGCTGTCCTTGTCATCGGTGGCGACGGCACCATCAACGAAGTGGTCAACGGCCTCGCGGAGAGCAACGTGGCCCTGGGCGTCCTGCCCGGTGGCACTGGCAACGTCTGGGCCAAGGAACTGGGGCTGCCGACCCGCTCACCGCTTCACCTGCTACCCCTGGTCGATTCGGTCAAGGCCCTGGTGCCTGGCAGCCGGCGGCGCATTGACCTGGGACGGGCCAACGGCCGGTATTTCCTGCAGTGGGCAGGGCTGGGCCTCGACGCAGAAGTGACCTATGCCATGGAACCTCGCTCGCGCCGGCAGCGTCGCCTGGGTGCCCTGGGCTACATCGTCGCCGGGCTTACGGTCGCTTCGAATATGGTCGGTACCCGGACGCGCATCTGGATCGACGACGAGCGGATCTACCGCCGCTCTATCCTCGTCGTCATCAGCAATTCCCAGCTCTACGGCGGCAAGGTCCGCATCGCCACTGACGCCCGCATGGACGACGGTCTGCTGGATGTAAGCATCTTTGCCGGCACGGGTTTTGGCTCCGCCCTGAGGACCGCGCTGGGCGTCATCACAGGACTGCACGTCCGCGACCCTCGGCACAGTTTCTACAGGGGGCGGACGATCCACGTCGAAGCGGACAGCCCAATGGCCATCCACGTGGATGGGGAACCTCTGGGCACCACCCCGTTGGAGTGCGAGGTAGTGCCCAGGGCGCTGACCGTCCTCATCCCGCGCCACGTTCGCGCCGACCTCTTTCAGGCAGAGGATACTGGCAACGGCAGAGACGGCCGCTCCTGACCCTCGCTAAAGCCGGTTCGGCGCGGATCCCCCGTCGCCAGGAATGACAAAGGCCGCCCAAGCGGGGCGACCTTTCTTCACGCCAGGCCGAACGCTGTGCCGATCAGGGATAGACCTGTACCCAGTCGCCCTGCTGCACCTGGAAGACATAGATCCGCTGTTCCTCCAGATCCCCCTGGGCATCATAGCTCAGGTTGCCCATTGGCGTCTCGACGCCGGCCAGGCTGCGGATAGCCTCCGCCACTTCGCCCGCCTCCAGGCTGCTCGCTTCACGCGCACCCTCGGCCATGACTTCCATCGCTGCGTAGCCGTTGATGCTGTAGGTGTCCGGATTCCTGTATTCGACAGCCTGGTATTCCCGGATCCAGGTGTCATCGACAACCGCCTCGGGACGGGGTCCAAAGGCCGATACGTACATCCCTTCCGCTGCAACCCCCGCTTCGTCGATCGTGGCTGCAAGAAAGGCTCCGTCACTGGCCAGGAAGGGTACGTCGAGACCAGCCTCGACCAGATCCAGCCGCAGGTATGGCGCTTCGACCTCGTACCCGGCATAGAACACGGCATCCGGATCCGAAGCCAGGATCTGGGGGATCTCTTCAGCAAACGTCGATTGCTCAACGGCTACCTGCAGGCTCAGGACGACCTCGCTGCCCAGGCGCTGCAGCTCGTCGGCGATGAGCTGGCCCAAGCCCTGGCCATAGGGATCGTCGTTGTAGATCACCGCCACCCGCTGGGCCTGCAGGTCATTGACCAAGAACGCTGCGTCCACGCGGGCCTGGGTGGTGTCGTTGGCGTTGACCCGGAAAAAGTTGCCATAACCCTTTTGGGTCAGGCTCACCTCGCTGGCTGTCGGCGTGATGATGACCACTTGCAGGCCCTGATATACTTCCATAGCGGCGAGGGTCTGCCCGCTGTTCAGGTGGCCGATCACGCCCAGGACGTTCTTGCCCTCGTTGACCGCGGCCTCGACCTCTCCGGCGATATCTACTGCTATATCCGAATCCGATTCGTCGTCCAAGCCGATTACGGTTACCTTGTAACCCAGCAGCCCACCCGCCCGGTTGATCTTTTCGGCTGCCAGGCGCGCGCCACCCAACACCGTCTGCCCGCCGTTGGCCTGGAAGCCTGACAGGGGGACGGCAACATAGACAATGACCTCGCCCTTATCCGGCTCTGCAGGACCCCCGCAGGCCACCACCAACAGGCTGAGGACCAACAACCACAAGATGGCTGGTCTCACCGCACTCTTCATCATCTGCACCTCGTCTCCCATTCCACCACAGTCTGGCCACCGGAGGCCGTTTCTCACTGGCCGTGCTGCTCCGAGCCAGGTCCGGGCCTAGTTGCCCTTTTGCCGGGACTGCTTGCCGGCACCCTGCTGGCCCGCCGCTGGCAGGCTCGATAGCTCTGACGCGCTCAGGCCAAGCCCCAGCGGGTCCGCGCCCGCCTGATAGACCTCGTCCAGCGTGTGGACGACGTCCTGCAAGGCCTGCACCTGGTTGGCAATATCCTCCTGGAGCCTTCGTGCCCGCCCAGAGGCCACGTCTCGCGAACCCAGGATCATGACCTGGGAATAGACCGTGCCCATCGCTGTGATGGTGCTATCGAGCTGGAACTCGGCCCGCTCCATGACGTTCTCCAGCTTGCGCAGATTGTCTCTCTGGATCTGTCTCTGGGCAATCGCCTGGCTGATCTGGCGTTTCACGGTGTCGTCGTCCTCCACCGCTAGCCGTTTCTTGAGGCTCTCGATGGCCGGCTCGACCGCTTGCAGATCCTGGTGGATCATGGCATCGCGCTCGTACGCGTCCAGGCGGCGAGCCAGCCGGAAGACGTTCTCCAGCCAGTCAGTCACCCCGCGGCTGACATCGATCAGGTGCTCCCGGAGCACACCCTCCCGTCCCTGGTCGATGACTTCGTCGATCCGGTCCCTGTATTCCAACGCCTTCTCTGCCTGCGCCCGCAACGTGGTATCCTTGATCTCGCGCGCGTCAAACTTTTCGCGAAACATCTCGGCCACTGCCCGGGCGCGGAACTCGGGATCTCTGACGCTGCTCCAGACCAGCGCCGTCTCACCCAGGGCACCCAAGATCAGCCAGAACCACCACTCCCATATGCCAAAGAAAGCGGGCACGGCGCCTGCCAGGCTCAGAACCGACAGGGTCATCGTCAGGGCAATGATAACGGCACTCTCCCAGCGATAGATGGAGCGTTGCAGAATCGCGCGTGCCGCCTTGCGTTCCAGTTCGTCTCGAAAGCTGCTTTTGGCCATGAGCTCAGAAGTAGGTTGACAGGATCTTGTACAAGTCGCGGATCGTCTCCAGGCTTCCTTCGCGTACCTGCCCACCAGTCGGCTCAGCGATGGCCTCCAGGGTGGCGACGTCGGCGTCATCCCCGTAGCCGATGCAAAAGACGACGACAGGGACCGGCGATTGTTCACCCAGCTCCCCCACCAAACGGCGCAGGCTGATGGCCGAGTTGTTCTCCTGCCCGTCGGTCATGACCACGACGGCATTGATCCTCTCCGTGTCGCCCAGATCTTGCAGGCGCTGGTAGGCTTCGTACACACCATCCAACAGAGCAGTGTCCCCTTCGGCACGCAGGCCGGCCACCGTGCTCTCTAACGCCGCGCGATTGTTGCCCAGTTCATCCAGGTACACCAGGGTATTCACCTGGCTGGCGAACTGGATCAGCCCCACCCTCTCCACGTCGCCCTCGATCTGCTCCAAGAAAGCCTCCAGGGCAAGCTGGGCTTGCCCCAGCTTTTCGCCCCTCATGCTGCCCGAGGTGTCCACCACGAGGTAGACGTTGGTGTGCCGCTTCGTATACCACCACACATCGCGCACAACCTTGATGACTGCCGCGTTCGGAACCTGCAGCGTCGTCTCGGGCTGGGTCCAGTCCACCCCATTGTCTATGGTCAGCGGCGAGCCCGAGCTGTTCAGCGGCGTGGCCAGATTTGCTGGCCGGTAGCCGTGGCGGAGGACGAGTTGTTGCGCCTCCGGCGAGAGCAAGTAGTCGCGGAATTGCGCAAATGCCTGGCGCTGGAGCGGCGTCAGGTCGCGCGTCTCCAGCAGGGCCAGTGGATGGTCTTCCCACAGAGCGCCCTCCACCGGATAGATGGCAACCAACCGGGGCTGCTCCTGCCTGTGGGTGTTAAAGTAGACCACCATCTGCTCCTGAACAACAAAGGCATCCAAAAAAGCCTGCCCCTCGTTCAACGCTTGCTGGATGATGGCAGGCTCGTTGCCCTCGCCATAGTAGCGGACCGTTTTCTCCAGGGCGGCCACATAGTCCAGCGTCTCCTGGGCCTGCACGTCCTCGATGGTCAGGCCGCGGGTCTTGCCTGCCCCCGCATAGAACTCGGCCAGGGTGGCCAGGAGACCGCTGGCCGAGTTTGTGGCAGGGTGGCTCCAGCGGAAATCCGGGTCAAGCTGGGCCCGGCCCAACAGATCCTGCCAGCCAATCCGGGCTTCGGGCCAGCCCATCTCGCGCGCCACATCCTCCCACATGGCAATGACCACCGGGCTCACGGCAAAGCGTACCGTCTCACCTACGGCCAGGGCCTCTGTTTGCGTCTGAGCGCGCCACTCCTCGTCCAGTTGGCCGAGCCAGATCGAAGAATCGGGCGCCATCGCGTGGAAAACCGCTTCGCCCTCCAGCACGCTAGTCATCATCGCCTCAGGACTGAGCACAACGGTCTCGATCTGCAGGGCCTCCCCATCAGGCGTCTCAAGAGCCTGCTGGTTGAAGCCGTCCACCAGCGCCTGAAAGACCACTTCCTTCTCAGGCGAGTAGGCCACCACCAGGGCTGATTCCGGAATCGTGCCGGTTGGCTCACCGTCCTCCAGGAGGTTGCCGATGAGCGCATAGGCACCGCAACAGACAGCGATCACCATGAACAGGCCGGCGATCAGGATGATTAGTATCACCCGCACGCTGCTGGAGGAAGTACGACCTCTCTGACCTCTAGCCATTCTCTGTTTCCCTCATGCCAAGCCCAGGCTCCCGTTGAGCAGGACCTGTGGCCGGCGAATAACCGTCCCGTCCCTCAGCGCCCGGCGACGTTGAGATCGAACCAGCGCAACAGTGCCTGCAGGACATCCCGGTCCGGCGACCGCATGGCCGTCGTCCGGGGCACCACCCCCACAACACCCTGTTCTTCCCACTGCTCAAACAGGCTGCCCTCGCCGGTCACCGGCACTTCGGGGTTGGCCGGCCGCAGGCCGTAGGCCAGCGCCTTGCCCTGGACCTCCGCCGATAAGAGGTACTCCTCGAACTCTAGCGCCGCGTTCTTTTCCTGTGCCGTCGTCTCTGGCCCCATCCACACCGTGAAGGGGAAATCAAACCAGGTCACGTACTCGGGGTAGACGATGCGCAGAGGATCGGCCCAACGGGTCTGGATGCCCTGCATGTTCACCAACAGGTCGCTTTCCAGCAGTTGGCCAGCGTCCCCCGTCGTATACCCAAAGAGGGCCAGGTCCGCCACCGTGTAGGTCCCACCCGAGAGATCGCTCATGGAGCTCATGATCTCGCCCAGCCAGCCCTGAAATTCGGGACTGGTCACGTCCTCAACACTGATGTTGGTCTTGTCATAGTACTCGCCCGCTGCGGCTACCATCGCTGCCAGACCACTGATGTTCTTTCGTGGGTTCGAAATGGCCAGCTTAAAGTAGCCCCAGTCGTTTTGACCTCCCAGCTCAGCCCATC
Organism: Anaerolineae bacterium; assembly: GCA_023544525.1. Lineage (GTDB taxonomy): Bacteria > Chloroflexota > Anaerolineae > JAAYZQ01 > JAAYZQ01 > JAMJFU01. The sequence continues at coordinate 29,719 of JAMJFU010000008.1, forward strand.
CACCCGGAGCGATCGCCGCTTCGTGGATGGCCTGCCACGAGATCTCGCCGAATCGCTGCTCCAGGACAGAGGCCCGGCTATCGTAGATACCCCAAGCCAACAGGGAGATGACCAGTGGGCGGGTGCGGTACTCGCCATCGGTGAGAAACACATCACGCCCCAGGCGCTCCTTGTAGGCGGCGTTGACCAGCTCAACCAGGTACCGGCTGTCGGGGATCCAGGCCGTCGGGAAGGGTTCCATCTCATCCCGGTCGTAGCGCCCTTTGGCTGTAAGGCCATCCATGGGCGTGACGGTGACCTGGATGAGCCGGCCGTCCAGCGTGTGATTCTCTCCGTTGAACTGCCGGGCCGCTTCTTGCACCCAGTCCGCCACCGGCAGCGCACTGACGATCTGTACCTCCAGTGGGCCGCTGCCGGTCTCGGGTACAATCGGATCGGGCTCGCTGCCGAGCTGGCTCCAGATCAGGCCACCAGCCACAACCAGGACCGCCAGGCCAATGATTACAAAGAAGATGATACGTGTTCTCTTCATACCTTCATCCTTTTACGCCAGCGCTTGCGTAGGGCGCATCGTCGGTGCTTATGGAAATCCCCCAACTGGCGTTGGGGGCTTTCACCGTCGCACGGCAAAGAGCTGCTTCTGCCGCTAGTCCAAACCAAGCCGTGCCTTTCGTTCCGCCAACTGGGCCTCCAGGGTGCTCCGCTCCAACACCTGGTCCATCTGCGCCTCCAAGCTGGTGGAGAGCATCTCGCTGCGGGCTGAAGCCTTATCCAGACGAGCCCGGATCCCTTCGGCCACTCGGGCCACATCCTCATCGCCCGCGCCCATCAGATCGTCGAGGGACTTGATCGCCTTGGCCGTGATCTCCTTGGACCGCGCCAGGTCTAGCAGGGCCTGAAGTTCTTCTCGTTCCTGCTTGACCGTGGTCAGCTTGGCTTCGAGTTTAAGGCGGGCATCCTTGAGGTTCTGGAACTCGGTCTCCTGGCGCTCGAGCATTTCGTCATAGTTCTGCAAAAGCCGGTCGATCGAGTTCAGCTTGCTTTGGGCGGCAAGGGCCAGGTCTTCTTTGCCCTCCCGCAAAAAGATGTCGATGTTCCGATCTAACTCAGCCGATCTCTGCTCCAGATCCGACTTTTTGCGGCGGAGCGTCTTGAGTTCACCGCCAACCGTGGCGACGGCGTCCTCGAGGTTCTCCAGGTTGTCCTCCACCTCGCGCACGTACTGGTCGAAAACGGCCAGCGAGTTGGCCTTGAGTGCCGAATCGACCATGGCGTGCAGATTCGCGGAGATCAGAGTTTGGACCTTCTTCAGCAGACTCGCCATTTTTCGTCATCCCTTCCTGTTCGGTTCAGATTTCGTTCTCTCGGGGCCGATCAGATCGGCCTCCAGTGCTCCCATCTTATCATGGTACCGCCAGGCCTGCATGACCCCTTGCTGACAGCCGCCTGACGAGCGCGTGCATCTAGGGCTTCACCAGCTTGTAGCCCCGGCCCCGCACGGTAACGATGTAGCGGGGATTCCGGGGATCCGGTTCGACCTTGGCCCGCAGCCGGCTGAGCAGCTTGTCGATGCGCGCGTCATCCACCTGGTCGATGTATTCCTCGCCCCAAACCGCTTCGACAATCTGGTATTTGTCACAGATCTTTTCCAGTTGGCCGTACAGCAGCAGCAACAACCGGTACTCCAACTCGGTCAGGGTGGGGATCTCTTCTCCGTCCACCCAGACCTTCCCACCCTCGACATCTACCTGCACCCCCTCGTAGCGGCGGCGCCGGGTGAGCCGTTGGCGCCGGACGAATCCTTCAAACACCGGTGAGAAGAGCAATTCCTCCCCCTGGCGGATCACACCCTTATTGCGCATGGATTCGATGGCGCGGCTGTCAATATCCTTCTCGGAACCAACCACACCCATCAAGGCATCCCGCTGCGATTCGGTCAGGTCATCCCACAGCTTGCGGCACTCTCCCTGTACGTTGAGATCTCGATCCAGTTGCTCGCGGACCTGGCGGTGGATCAGCCAGTCCTGGCCCGGATCCCGCACCGGCTCGCCGGTCACTTCTCCTAACGCCCGGCAGACTGCCAGGAGCAACCCCAGGTGGCCATCAGCGTGATGGTAGAGAAAGGCCTTGTCCTCGTCGTCGAAAGTGTAACCCTCCTGGGTCGCCACCCAATCGATGACCTCGTCGACGTCCGGCTTTGGCAGGGGGCCGAGGAAACGAGTGAACGGCTCGAAAAGTTCTACAAATTCGTCGACATCCCGTCCCCGCCGGATGCTGGACAGCCGCCGGTTGGTGGCGGTTACAAAGCCGACCCGCCGCCGGTACTTGTCTTTGAGCGCCCGCAGGTTTAGAAACACCCGCCCTTCGAGTTGCTCGAAGGGCTCATCGAATTCGTCAAAGAGCAAGACCAGGCTCCTGGTCGTGCCCTGGCACACCGCCATTAGCCCCTCGCTGAAGCTGAGGGATATTTGAAATGCGCTGGGCGGGGCAACCAGGGTCTGGTAGGAGCTGCGCAGCCGGTCCATAAAGCTGGCTTCGGGATCTTGCGTCCCCAGCTCCTCCACCAGACTGCGGAGGATCAGCTCGTAGAATCCCTGCTCTGTCGCCTCCAACATCAGGTTAAAGTCGACATAGACAAACACGTGACCGGCAAAATGCTCAGCATGATGCCTGCGCTGCACATCTCTGTCCGCCAGCGATCGCAATAGATGGGATTTTCCGGTATTGCTGACGCCGACCACTGCACTGCAGTCACCGTCGACAACCCTCTGCAATACATATGCGCCATCTTCATGGCGCAGCGTCAATGGTAGCATATTCGCCTTCTAGCCAAGAATAGAGACCTCGGTTGAGGAAGAAGCAGTCCTTGGCCCAGCCTTTCTACACCCTTATAACGCCCAGGCGGGCCAGGCGTTCATCCCAGGAGAGGGTAGAAGGCAAGCCCGTGGTCCGTCACGCTGCTCGAGCCGGCCTTGGATCGAAACGCCAATCGCCGGAGAGCATGGCGCAACGCGGGCCAGGGCAAGAGCCCACCACCGCCCCTGGAAGCCTTGCCGGATACTATCCGGCAAGCCTGAGCCGTCTCGCCCCGGCCAGCAGGGCCGCCAGTCCCACCCCCGAGAATATGATCAGCCCCCAGCCCAGGCCCGTATCGGCCAGTTCACCATCTTGGGCGACAGGCGTGGCGGTCTCTTGCGCTGCGGCGCTCCCTCCCGAAACGGTGGTAGCGGTAGCAGCCGGCGACGCTTTAGCGCTGGCCGTTGGAGCCGTTGTTGCGCTGGACGCTCCCGTCCCAGAAGTGCCCACCGTGCCCATGGGCACCAGGGTGGGGCTGGGCCTGGGTGTACGTGTCGCCGTCGGTGATGGCGTTGAGGTCGCCGGCTGGGACGTGGTCGCCACTGCCGTGGTGACCTGTGCCACCGGCCCGGCCTGAGCCGGCTCACCTGGCCTGAGGACGAGCACAATCCCTACCAGAATAAGGCCTAGAAAACAAAATGCCAGAAGAACTATGAGCGGGACAGCAAACCTCCGATTAGCCAGCATCTCACGGAAACCTTGGGACATACTCCTCCCTCCTTGTCACTTCTACCATGCCTGTCCAGTCACCGGCTTCCCATGATCCCTCAATACCACAGCCAGGCCATCCAGTGCCAGCCTGAACATCTAGCGGATCAGTTCCACGTTCGCCAGCGGGACCATGGCCGTGTCCCCGTCCTGGAATTCGACCTCGGCGACACTCAGCCTGGCGCCCGATTCTACCGTATAGGGTAGCCTGGGCAACGCCGTCACGCTGCCAAGTGCTCCCAGATGGGGCTCGCGCAAGATCCGCACCCGATCGCCAATCTTTAATGGGCGGGGCCCCGTATCCTGCGAGGGCACCTCATCCTCCACCCGCAGTGGAATGATCACCTCGGGACGCCTGCCGCCCCAGCGTCCGGGCTCGTATGTGCTAATCATCGCCTCGCGGCCCATGCTGGCGTGCAACAGCGAAAACACCGGCTCCGACATGGCCATGCTGCCGAATCCATTGGTGATCAACACCGGAAACGGCAGCGACTGGAGGAACGGGCAGAGCCCTGCACTCACGCTGCCGGCGATGGCGCCGCGAACCTTGGCCTCTATAGCCTGCTCAAGGGCCTTCTCATCCAGAATGTGGCCAGCCACAATGACCGTCCCATGACAGCTCACGTCGATCGAACTGGCTCGAAGCGGGCTCTGCGGGTTGTCAACCAGCAGCTTGAGCACCCCTTCTGCTTCGCCACCGGTCCCCCACAGCCCCTGGATCAAGGTCCCTACCGCAGAGATGACCACACCGCGCTTGGGCATGACGTTGCTGATCTGGCCCTTTAGATGGGCCGAGAGCTCAAGCGTGGCAGGCGCCGCCTCAATGACCACAAGGCCATCGCGGATCTCGACGATCTGCCCCTCTACGGGCGATCGGACATTGCTTCGCAGCGAACCCAGGAGCCCTCCATGTCCGGCCAGCACCTCGTCGGCCTGGATCGTCTCGCCGGGTGACTTGTGGACATACTTGGTCGCACGCTTTCGATCGACCCTCAGTGCCCGGCTCACATCGACGACACGCATATGGCCCCGCACCTGGCAGCGGGCAACCACGTCGGCCGGCCCCACCTTCTCGCCATAACCGACCAGCACCTCTCCTGCTACTGGCAACAGCCGTTCGCGCCGGATGGTGGTCAGCGGTGTGATCCACGATTCTAGAGGATAATACATCGGCGTTTCTCCATCGGTCAGGAACCTACATCCCATAACCAGCGCTGCATCTTTTCCCGGCGCTCATCGAGGTCGTCCGGGATGGCCACAGGACGCCCTCTGGCATCGATAATGATGCCCATCAGGCCACCTTCGACCTTGGTGGTGCCGGCCTGGCCTCTCATGCCCAAGCCAACGTCAAAGCGCCGGGTGGGCCGGAGCTCCATGTCAGCTGTCTGTCCCGGTGCCAGAGGGATCACTTCCAGTGAGCCGTAGGGGACTTCGACCCGCAGCGAGCGACCGTCATCATAGTCGATCTTGAAGGTTAAGGCAAGGTCGCCCTCGCGGGCCGTGCCAACAGGTGCGACCACCGTCCCCAGGTTCAGCAGGGCGTCGCGCTCCATCACCTGGGCAGCCAGCGCGGGCTGTACCATCGCCGCACTCCCCAGTGGCCCCAAGAGCCGGGCCTTGTCCAGGGCCAGCCCGCTGACGCCAACCGGCTGCAGCGCGTCCAGGAGTACGAGGGCTGCCTGTCCATAGTGCGGCGCATTGGCCAACGCCCCACCGCCACCGACCATGAGGTGGAATTTGGGCAACAGGCCTGGATACAGGTAGGATGAGCCCTTTGGCCATCGGGGTTTGAGCTCATCCAGGGTCAAGCGCAGCATCTCGCGAGCCACCGCCTGCTCCAGCAGCAGCTCCCGCCGTGTCTGAGGTACCGTCCGGCAATGCAAGGACTTGTTGCTCAGCAGGTTGAGCACCTCTTCTGGCTCCATCTCGAAAGGCAACCACCGCGTCACCATCTCCATGGCTATGTGGTCCAAGATGCGCCCTGCGCTGCAGCCCAGCCCCAGGTCACTGCGCACCGCCAGATGGAACTGGCCCTCCACCGCCGATGCCAGCGTGGTCGAACCTCCACCCACATCGACGCCCAGGACGTTGATGCCGTCCAAACGCGCCAGGTACTGCACCGAATAGGCAAAGGCCTTGGCTGCGGGCAAGACCTGCACCGAGCTCCAGGCGGCCAATGTGCCAAAGCCAGGCAGCCGTTCGAGCTTGCGGTTGCGGTAGAGCTCCTCGACCTCGGCCTGCAGCGGCCCCAGATTCTCCAGATCCAGGCTGGGCCGCACATTCTCCACCGCCCGCAGGCTGGCCTCCGAGCCGACAACCTGGGCCACCTGCGGCCGCAGGTCAGCATTGCCAGCATAAATGATGGGCGGGCAGTTGTTCTGCGGCAACGTGGAGCAGGCGAGCGCCATGGCCTCTGCTGACCGTAGGATGGGTCGCTCCGTCCCGCCGTCTATGCCGCCAACCAAGACGATGGCGTCGGGCACAAGCTCGTGGATGAGCCGCACCTGCCCCTGCAGATCATAGTTGAGCTCGTGTCCATCCCCATCCGCTCTATCCAGCGACACAAGCCCCTCTATGGTGGTATACGTGGTTGCCAGGGCACGCCGCGCGCTGGCCAGGCTCACGTCTCGCATGACGCCGCCCAGCACCACACGAAGCGGCTCGCTGCCACTGGTGATAGCCACCACGGCGTCGACGCCCCCCAGCTGATGCTCGGGTGTGATGATCTGCCCCCGCTCGTCGATGAGGGGCCAGCCCATCACCTGCGACAGGTCACTGACCGCCTGTCGCACAGAGATCATTACGTTGTTCCAGGGGATTCCCAATGTGCTGGGGGCTTCGGCCCGCGCCACCAGGCGGTATTCCTTCCCGACCCGATCCAACAGCAAAGCTTGGGTCGTGGTGCTGCCGCAGTCGAGGGCGAGGATCGATTCCACGGTCCGAAAGTCTTGGCTCATGCCTCAGCCTCCCAAAAGACCACGCACAGCGTCTAGCAGGAATTGAACCCGACCTACCAACACGGAGAGGCGCGACATAAATGTGGCGGCAAAGATGGCCGCAAACGTGACCAGGATGAACCAACGGCCCACCCCGCCCCACACCCGGACGAGGCTGTTGCGCAACCCCACCAGCCGTCCCTCCCGCCCTGCACCAAAGTAGAAGTGCAGCAAGACACCTGTGGCTCCGGTCAGGACGACCAGGCCACTGAACAAGCCTAATCCAGGACCATACCGGTCCGTGTAGCCCATCACGTCTGAGGCTGCCTCCACCTGGGGTATGAGGGTCCCCAGGAGCGCTCCACCAATGGCCAGTGCCGCGCCGACGCCCAACAACAAGGCTACACTCAAGCTGCCCAACCAGGATAGCCGTTTCATCGGCTTGGTCAGGAGCAACAGCCCAAGGACCAACGTGATCCCGAGGAGCAACACGCTGTCCCAATCCCCGCCGGCCAGGGCAGTAACCAAAGGAGTGACCAGTTTGGGGGCTATTACGTTGTGAAAGGCGACCACTGCGGCATAGCCGACGGCTGCTCCGATAAAGAGGTGCTCAGCCAGACGATAGAGCACGTTATCGCCCAGTAGGTAGCTGAACACAAAGAGGGTCAGCACGATGGCAACCACGGTGCCTGCCGTGTCGAGCAGAGCTGCTTCCATTACTGCCCCCTTCCGGCGTTGCGTCGCGTCGATCGGGCTACAGCGCCTACCACCAGCACCAGGACGAACACCAGGTGCCCTGCCAGCTGGGCATCCAGCCGCACGGCTGTCGGCCCGATGAGGACATCCTCGCCACTGACCAGGGCTTCGTACTCGGCCGCACCCGGCACCCCGGCGATGAGCCCTTCGAGCTGCCGCGACTCTGTTTCATAATAGGCCCGCGCGATGGGCTCCACCGAGGCACTGACCCCCGCACTCAGGGGCACATCGTAGGGCGTGCCAGCCTGCTCGATCCACCAACGTAGGGTATCCTGGGTTGCGGCCAGCTCGACAATGAGCGCAAAACTCTGAACGTCGGTCACCCCTGCCGCAACCTCGAGTTCGGCCAGGGGTGTGGCCTGAAAATCACGAGGAAGCGCCTGCTCTATCGACTCGCCCAGGAGCCGTACCGCCGCCACCTGGCCCGGCAGATAGCCCAGATTGGCATATAGCAGGTCTGGGCCATCGGCGTCACCGGCACGGCCCTGTGCTAGCTCATCGAGCACCATCTCGGCTGTGGCCGGGCCCGCTGGAAGCAAACTGACGGCTACCACGCGCGCCTGCCGGTCCATCAGGTGGCCGACGATGCTGCGGGCCAGGACGTCCATCTCGCCGCTGGTCGTGGGGTCGTAATCAAAGGCTACGAGCACCGGAGAGCCTGCCTCCAGCGACTCGATGCCTTGGTAGAGGCTCTGCTCCGCAGGGAGCGGAGTCGCACGGCGAACCAGCACCGGCTCGCCGATCAACAGCGGCACCGTGACAACCGCGATCAGGACCAGGTAAATTATCCACAGGGGCAAACGAGCGATCAGTGGGACTTCGGCCTGGACCATCGGCTTGGGAGGGCTCTCGGGCGGCCTGCGCACGATTTCGGCAAAGAGCCGCGCTTGAGGGGTATCAGCGGAGGGCAGCTCCGGCCCTCCAGTAGCTGTCACTGCCCTGGGCTGCGCGATCAGCATCTCGACGGGCAGCGTCCCGATCAGTCCCGCCAACAGGCCCCCTTCTTCCGGGACCTCTTCGACCTCTGGCGTTTCCTCCTCCAGATCCTCCTCTTCGCGCAACTCCAGGGGTTTGAGGGCCAGGAGCCAGCCTGGGATATCCGCTCTGGCCAGACCCTCATCTTCCTCCATGTCATCTGCAGACAGCACCAGCCAGTCGGGCACCTCCCCCGCTTCGGCCAGTTCCTCCCCCGACAGCACCTCCGCCTCTGCCTCAGGAGGCCGGAGGGCTTCCAGCCAATCTGGAAGCTCCGCCTCGGGCATCCCCAACGTATCAGGTGGCGGTGCCATGGCGGTTGCCTCAGGGGACATCTCGATCTCTTCCTCATCCACCCAGTCGAGCGTCTCCTCTTCGGCCGGCTCCTCCTCGACCGGCTCCTCATGGCCGGAGGCTGCCGCCTCATCCTCCACTGCTCCCACAAGCCCGAGGGCTACCAGCCACTCAGGGGTTGCCATTGCCTCCTCTTCATAGGCGGGGACCTCCGGCTCTTCGTCGTCCAGCCCAGCCGGGGTCTCATCCTCGTCCGCCTCTTCTTCGGCGCTGAAGGGCATCCCCTCTTCCTCATCCTCCTCGGGCAGCCCCAGCGCGGCCAGCCACTCCGGAGCTCCGGCCCCCTCCCCTTCGGCGACAGGGGGCTCCCTTTGCTCTTCAGGCTCGTCTATCCAATCGGGAGCCGCGTCCTCCGCTTCTCCTTCCGCGTAAAAGGCCGGGCCTTCGTCTTCCCCTTCTTCCCCCTGTTCCCCAGAGGCATTTGCTGCTTCCAGCCAGTCGGGCAACTCCCCTCCTCCGCTCTCGGGGCCCTGTGCTCCGGCTTCTTCCTCAACCTGCTCAGCATCCTCCAGCCATGCATCTTCCCCTTCGTTGTGCCCCTCGATAGGTGCGAGCAGCTCTGCTTCTTGTTTCTCTGCCGGGCTGCGCAGTTCGCGCAGCCAATCTGGAACATCGTCGTCTGCGCCCTGTCCCTCGCCTGGCTCTTCAGCCGGAATAGAAGCACGCAGATCCTGGAGCCAGTCGGGGATCTCGTCTCCCTCGTCGCCCTCTTCCCTCGCTGCCCCCGCGCCCGGCTCGTCTGACCAGCTGTCCCCCAGCGCCCGCAGCCACGCCGGCATATCCCCTGCAGCTTCGGGCGCCTCGCTTTCATCCGGCGCATCTTCCTCAGGGGCTGAGGCCTTGGTCGGGAGCGAGAGCCCCTTGATGGGCGGACCCACCTCTGCCCCTGAAGCGTCTAACGGTGCGGGGAGCAGGCGCCCGCCACATTCGTCGCAGAACACATTCTGCACCGAATTCATGATCCCGCAGTGAGGGCACTTGATGCGCGTATGGGTACCCAGCTTTTGCCCACAGTCGTTGCAAAATTTGCTCCCCTCCCTGTTTGCAGTTCCGCATCTTGGGCAGTAGATCATCTCAGCATCACTCCCTTGGAGGAAAAGAGAAACGCGTGCTCAATCGCTGTAGGGCCGCTCGACGCCCAGTAAGAGACGAATGCCGGTCAGGACTGCGCCCAGTGCCACGCCCAACAGGATGCCTCGCACCCCGGCCATTGTCGGAACGTCGAGGATCCAATCCTTGACGTCGACCAGCACCGGCACCAGGCCAGCAGCCACCTGCCCCACCAATACCAGCAGGGCCACGAGGAGCATCACTGCCGACTCCAGGTTGCGATGCGACACGAGGCGGTATCCTGCAGTGATCATCAGAAAGACCAGCAGCGCCGAAAGAGCAGCCTGGACCGGCAACTGGATATTCTGAAAGATCCACTGCACCGCCGGCTGCGAGGGCCCCGACGGCTGGTTGCCGAGAGGCGGCAGGCCCAGGGCCAGCACCACCAGCAAGGCGACCAACAAGACAAAGCTGTAGAGGCTGTTGGCGCCACCCTCGCGGATCTTGCGGCCATGGACCCGAAGCACGTTCAGCAATCCCAAAAAGAATGCAAAGGCGGCGACAATCACCGCCGCATCGATCAGATAGACAGCGACAGCATCTACCAGGGGGATCGAGCCAAACACCGCAACCAGAACCAGAAGGCCCACGGCTATGGCAATCGCGGTCGGCACAACTCGTTTCAAAGCAGCCATGGCCAGCTCCTTGATCTCACGCGAGGATCTTGAGAATAGCCAGTCCGATGATAGCGGCGATAATAGCCCACCGGGCCCAGTCCTCCGCCAGGAGGCTGGCAACCTGGAGCGGTCCGCGCCCAACATAGGGACTGCTGGCAAACATCTCTTCGCCGATTAGGGGCTCGTCGGCCGTGGCATAGACAAAGGGCAGAGTCCTCGGATCTGCGGAACCGACGATCTGTGGCACTCCCTTGCGTGCGCCTGCCTCCCCCATCAGCAAATATTCGTCCCCAAATGTGCCGACCATCACGTTGCCCCGCAATGGCTCTCTCTGCAAGAGGCCCATCACGCCTGCGGCATATGCCAGGGGGACAGGGGCAATGAAGCGGACCTGGGTCGGATCATAGCCGTTGGGACGCCCGTGCCGCGCGTAGGCCCGGCGTAGGATGTCCTGGGCAATGGGCAGGACGGTTGGGTCGCCAACCGTCACGATCAGGGGTGCATCACTGGCTACGGCTTGCTCGGCCAGCTCAGAAAGGAGGGCCAGGCCGGCCCACGTCTCAGCGGTGGCAGCGCCACCAACGCCGGCTACACCGACCGACACGTGTAGAGGCTGATTCGTCTCGGCCGATCGTCCCACCGCCTTTGGTAGCTCCTCCATCCCGGGTAGAGGGCGCAGCTCTCCAGCCTTGCCCGCCCTGACCCTTATCACCAGGAACAGCAATAATGGCAAGAGCAACAACAGCAGGACCAACCCGATCGCTTCCATCAGCCCTTCTCCTCGCCCTCCGGGTCACGCACTGGTTCGCGCTCCTCTAGCCGCGCTACCAGGCGGTCAAGGTTCTCCCTATCGGCCAGCAACTCGGCATAGCCCGCGATGCTCGATTCGTCGACCAGGTAACTCAGCAGTGGCTGGCACAACAACAAGCCTTGGCTTGCCAGAAAGCTGAAAGGCCTGGCGATCTCGAGGAACAGCAGGGCGGGAAGCGTCAGTCTCCAGCGTCGAATCCGGCAATACAGATCATCCATTTGCTTCGCGCCCATACCCAGGCCTGGTTCTCTCATAACCAACCTACCAGATTATACCACAAAATAAACAATTTTGCTAGTATCAGGGTGTATAATTTCACCCTGGTTGACGTAAGAGTGGCTAGAGTATACCATCATTTTGCTTCCTCGGCAAGTTGACATTTTCGTCTCTTCTCACACGCTTTGCAAGGTATGGAAGGGAGAGTGGGTGATCTCGATCGCCGTCGGCCTGGCCATGGTGCTCAACTTCCTTGTCGCAGCCCTGGCCGGCGTCCTCGTGCCCCTGGGCTTGATGCGCATCAAGGTCGATCCGGCCCTGGCTTCCGCTGCCTTTGTGACCGCCCTGACCGATACCTTCAGCTTTCTCTTTTTCCTGGGGATCGCCACCCTGTTAATCTAGGGCAGCCGAGGACCATAGAACACTGCCCGCCGAAAACTCGATGGCGCGGGCTGGATTATCAACAGGTCTTGGGGGACCGGGCCTGCTCCTGCATTTCGCTCAGGCCAGGTCAAACTCCTGGCC
>JAMJFU010000090.1 GCA_023544525.1 Anaerolineae bacterium
CCCTGACCAGGCGGGCCACGGTCATCCACGACAGGGCGCCGATGACCATGGCGATGGTGATGACATTATTCCTCTCGACGAAGGGCAGCTCGATTTCCCGCAGGATGGCACTCAGTAGGATCAGGACCATCAGAGCTGGCAGGGATAGCGCCGCGTCGGTGATGCGCATGAGGACGTTGTCCAGCCAACCACCAAAGAACCCGGCGACGGCGCCGACCGGCACCCCGATGACCAGGGTGATAATCACCACCAGAAAGCCCACCGTGAGCGAGATGCGCCCGCCATACAGGCAGCGGGTCAGCAGGTCCCGGCCCAGAGCGTCGGTGCCGAAGGGGTGCGCCAGCGAAGGCGGCTCCAGGCGGCTGGAGATGTCCGAGGCCTCGGGATCGTAGGGCGACAGTGGTGCAAGCACGACGCCCAGGATAATGATGCCCAAGACAATGGCCCCGGCGATGGCCCCGGGATGTCTGCGGAACCGGCGCCAGACCATAGTGGCCATGGTCTCGTGGGCACGGGTCCCATCCTCCCAGCGGGAGACTCGGTCGGCCATGTCTGTCCTGTCAGCCATCGTCCATCTCAGCTAGTCGTAGCGCACCCGGGGATCGAGCAGGCCGTACACGATATCTGCCATCAGATTGGCCCCGACGGTGACCCCCGAGGCAATGATCAGGACGGCCATGAGCATCGGGTAATCGCGCTTGGTTGCCGCCTGATAGTAAAGTCGCCCCATGCCTGGCCAGGAGAAGATCAACTCCACATAGAGGGATCCGGCGAACATGTACGGCAGGTCGAGCGCAAAGATCGTGACCAGGGGGATGAGGGCGTTCTTGAGGGCATGGCGATACATCACCAGGCGCTCCGACAGCCCCTTGGCTCGGGCGGTGCGAATATAGTCTTGGTGGACGACGTCGAGCATGCCCGAGCGCAGGAAGCGCGAATACCAGGCCACCCAACCGACCATGCCCATCGTAACCGGCAGGATGAGGTGCTGGATCCGGTCCCACAGGTTAAAGCCAGCATCCAGGGACTTCATGCCCCCTGGAGGCAGCAAAGGCTCGCCCGTGATCGGGTTCTGCAGCCAGGCATAGAAGACCAGGATCAGGATCATGCCCAGCCAGAACTCGGGGATGGCCTGGCCCATGAAAGAGAACGTCGTAGCGACGATGTCAAAGATGGAGTACTGCTTCACGGCCGAGAGCACGCCGATGGGGATGGCAATGATGGCCACCACGATCAGCGTGATGCTCATCAGGTAGATGGTGTTTGGCAGGCGTTGGGCAATCTCGTCCAGGACCGGCTGCCTGGTCTGGAAGGAGAAGCCGAAATCGCCACGCAGGATGCCACGGCGCTCACCACGGCTCTCTGCCAGGCCATCGCCGTCGGCGTCGACTTTCATCCAGTCATTGCCGATCAGCCAGATGACGTATTGCAGCGGCATCGGCTGATCCAGGCCGAACTGCCGCTTGAGCATCTCAGCCTTCTCGGGCTTCACATGGCGGGACCGGCCATGCCCAGCCAACGGCCCGCCAGGGGTGATGTTGACCAGCGTAAAGAGCACGACGCTCAACAGGAAGAGCATCGGGATGCCCTGCAGCATCCGCCTGATTATGTAACGTCCCACGGTACCCTCCGTAGAGCAGGGGCAACCTGGAAGGTTACCCCTGCCCAACGTTTGATCAGGGCTCGACGATCCGCCAGTCGGCGACGTTCCAGGTCACCAGGTCGTTCACAGAGGACTGAATCCCTTCCAGGCGTGTTGAGTACCCATTGGCGTCGAACACAGTCCAGAGTAGGATCTGCGGCAGCTCCTGGTCCAGGAGCTCGGCGATCTGGCAAAAGACATCCTTACGGTACTCCTCGTCGAGGACATAGGCCTCGTCCAGCAAGGCATCAAAGTCCTCGCTCATATAGCGGCCGACATTCCAGCCATAGTCGGGCTCGGCAGCGGAGGAATAGTAGTAAAACCAGAGATGGTCGGTTGGGTCGATGCCCGGATAACCATCATCCCACATGTTCAGGTCAAAGTCACCCTGCTGCTCGATGCCGCCACTCTCATAGTCGGCCCACAGTACGGTGCCCTCGATGATGCTAAGTTCGAGGTCGATCCCGATCCCACGCAACATCTCGGCCACCAATTGCTGGGCTAGTTCCAGCTCCTCACCGAATTCTGCATAGATCATGTTCTCCATGGACATGACGTAGCCTTCTTCGGCGTTGAGGCAGCCATGGCACTCCCGGATCCCGTCGCCGTCCTCGTCAGTCCAACCCGCTTCGTCGAGCAACACCTTGGCCCCCTCCGGATCGTATTCGGGCTGCGGGATGTCGCACTCGTAAGGCGGTCGGAAGAACTCAGTCCACATCGGCTCGCTGTAGCCCCGAAAGATCTCCTCCATGAGAGAATCGACGTCGATCGCCATGCGGATGGCCTGTCGCACGCGTACGTCGGAGAGGATGGGGTGTGGGTTGGCGACCGGGTCCAGCTCACCCCTGGCCGCCAGGTTGGGGATAAGACGCATGACCCAGCGGCTGGTCGGGCTAAAGCTGACATCCGTGCTGGGTGCTTCCAAGAGATCATCGGCCTCCATGGCCGTCAGCCACATGAACACGTCTGCATCCCCGGCGAGCATCATCGTCTTGATCACAGCCCGCTCAGGAACGATCCGGACGTCAACGTGGTCGATGTGGGGTTTGCCTTCCTCGTAGTAGTTGGGGTTGCGACTGAAGCTCAGGTGATCGCCGATCTCCCATTCGTCAAGAACAAAGGGACCGCTGCTCAGCGGTTGCCGGTTGCAGTCCCAGGAAACATAGCCCTGTTCGGCATCGCAGTAATGTTCCGGCCAGACGGCAAAGTTCTCACCGCCGAACTGGATCCGGTAGTTGGGATAGACGGTGTTGTAGTGGACGACGAATGTATAGTCGTCCACCTTCTCGATACTGTCGGTATAGTCTACGCCTTCGGCCCAGATGCCTGTCTCGGGATCGCTGATGGCGTTCCAGGTAAAGATCACGTCGTCGGCGGTCACCGGCTCGCCATCGGCCCAGGACACGTCGTCGCGCAGGGTCCAGGTCACGTCCATGGTCCAGGCTTCTTCGTCCATGACCACGCCGCCATTCTCCAGCGTCGGTATTTCCGCCGCCAGCTCGGTGAAGAAGTTGCCCTCCGGATCGAGGTCGGTCAAGCCCACCAGGACCAACTCCATCATGAGTTGCTCGTAGCCCGTGTCGCTCACGTGGCCGTTAAAGCCCGCCGGGTCCTCGGGGATGGCGATGACTATGCTGATCTCCTCGGCCATTGGGGGTTCTTCGGTTGGTTCCGGCGGCTGTGTCGGCTCGGGTGCCTGCGTGGCTTCGGGTGCCTGCGTGGCTTCAGGGGCCTGCGTCGGTTCAGGGGCTTGCGTCGGCTCCTGCACCGCCGCCTCCGTCGGCTCGGGTGGCTGGGTTGGCTCTTCGGTGGGGCCGCAGCCGCTCACACTCATGACCAACATGATGCAGACCAGCACCAATGCCAGAGCAGTGTTGTTACTTCTACCAAACATTACGCTCCTCCTTTCCTTCATTCGTCCAGTTGCGTCACCAAGGGTTTCCGCGCAGGTCCACCACTTGGCTCAGGTACCCCAGGCACCACCTCCTTTCCCGAAATCGGAGTGCAGTTCCACGTTTACCAAGAAGGACCTCCATTACTCAACCACATAAGCGCACGATGATCGGCTCAGCCCTGGTGGTTGGGCTCCCCCGGTCCAGGCAGCCTCCCTTAGCCCGACACCAGTTTCTTAGCCAGGGCGACTGCGGAGATGGCATCCTCCGCGTAGCCGTCGGCCCCGATCTTGTCGGCCCAGGTTTCGGTGATGGGTGCGCCGCCAACCATGACCTTGACTTTGTCGCGGAGGCCGGCCTCTTTGAGTGCTTCGATGACGTCCTGCTGGTGGAGCATGGTCGTGGTCAGCAGTGCCGAAGCGCCCACCAGTGTTGATCCGCTGTCCTTGACGGCAGCGACGAATTCGCTGGCCGGTTTGTCCACGCCGATGTCGGTCACCTGGAAGCCGTTGGCGGTGAGCATGGTCCCCACCAGGGTCTTGCCGATCTCGTGCAGATCGCCCTGCACCGTGCCGAGGACCACTCGAGCTACGATCTGACGCTCGCGGCCCTGGGTCAGGGCCGGTTCGAGCACGGCAAGGGCAGCCTTCATGGCATCGCCCCCGATGATCAGATCTGGAAGGTAGTAGTCGCCGGTAGCAAAGAGCTCGCCCACGCGGTCGATACCAGGCGTCAGGCCGCGGTTGATGCAGTCCAGCGGATCGAGGCCCTGATCCAGGGCCATCTGCGCCAGTTCAGCGGCTTCCTCCGGTTCACCGTCGACGACCGACTGGCATAGTTTGTCATAGAGTTCATCCGACATGGCATCCTCCTCCTCGCATTTCGTCTTGATCTGGCTCAGGCCCCCGATTCCTGCCTGGCAGCCTCGAGAATGGCTCGCAGTTCGTCCTGGGCGGCGCGCTCCAGCGGCTCCGGCTGATGTTCGGCCAGGATCCGGTCCAACTGCGCCTTGGCCCGGCAACGGATGTCAGTCTGGGCATGGTCCGGCGCGGCGGGCCGCGGGTGGGTCAAGGCCGGGATCCAAATGTCGCGCAGATGGCGGCGGGTGTGCCTCTGGCCCAGATAATGCCCCCGTGGGCCAACGGCCTGGATGACGTCGACGGCCAGAGCCTCGGCACTCGTCTCGATCCCCTCGAGCAGGACCCGGTGCGTGTGGTAGATCTCGTCGTCGTAGATGAGCTGCTCCGGGACCAGGAGGGTCGACGCCTTTAGCATGCCACCGCCCGTGATCATGTCTGCCCCAGCCAGGGGCACCATGAGCGCGGTATAGACACTATCACGGCCCAGCTCCCAGGTTGCGGGCTCGGCCGCGTCCATGCCAAAAGCACCCGCCAGCACAGGCACCCCCCAGTCATGGGCGAGCTGCACGGCCGCCGCGTTGCACAGATACTTCTCGGGGATGGCGACGATATAGTCGGCCGTGTGCGGATCCATGACCGAGGCCAACAGTGAGTAAAAGACCGGGGCACCGGGCGCCACCAGTTGCATAAGGACCATGGCTGCCACCACCTCGGCGTTGCCGACGACGAGAGCACCACCCGGCACGGCGGGCGCGGTGGCGCCCATATTGGGCATGGCCATGAAGCCGACCGGCACGCCTGCCTCGGCGTAGACCATACCGGCTTCGATGCCTTCCTTGTCCTGGGCCAGTGGCGCAATGGTGCAGATGAGCATGGAGAACGGCGGGTTGGCCCGCAGCCGCGCACGATCGCCAGCAATGACCTCCGCCATCCGGACGGCGTACCGCGCCGAGGCTTGGCCCATAACAGTCTCAGACTGGACGTGCTTGACGGTGTTGTTGAAGGCTGCATCCAACTCGTGCAGCGGTGCCAGAGGTCCGAAATCCTGGGCGCTGACCATGGGCCAGTAGAACGACACCGAGGACAAATAGTCGGACACACGGGCCATCTTGGCCACGTCGTCTTTGCACGAAGGGCGCTGAACACCGCTGTCGAAGTCGACCGTCTGGGTACCACAACCATCGGTGCCGGCATACGTGGCCGCACCGTCAAGGTATAGCTCGGTGCCGGGCACCCGGCCCGCCAGCGTGTAGCTGCGGGGTGCCTGGGCGAGCGCCTGGCGCACCAGGTCGGGCGCTAGGCGTACGATCTGCCGCTCAGCATCGATCGCCGCTCCGTTCTGGGCAAAGACATCCAGCGCCCGGGGCGAAGGTATGTGGATGCCCACCTGATCCAGCACCTCTAGCGTGGCATCCTGGATGGCGCGCACCTGATCGCCCGACAGGACTTCGAACCGGTACCTGGATCGGATGGGCTGGATGTTGGGCATCTCTCCCCCCTGGACCCTCATGGGCCAAAATGGAATCCGGGCCCGGCATAGCGCCGGACAATGCGCTCCAACTCTGCCTCCACCCCGGCTGAGAGAGGCGGGGGGTTGTGACTGGCCAGCAGCTCGCTGGCTTTGCGCCGGCATGCCTGCTCGATGGTCTCCCCCTTCGCCCGCCAGGTCTCGTAGCTCTCGCGACTGAGGATATTGGGCAACCAATGCTCGCGAAACACACGGCGGGTGTGCCTGGCACCAAGGAAACTGCCGCGCGGCGTCTTTTCCTTGATCAGCGCCACCTCCTCGTCGAGATCATGTACCGCTATCCCTTCCATGAGGCGCCGCAGGCCGGCGATCAGTTCGTCGTCCAGGATCATCTGGGTGTAGGATATCGACGAACCCGCGTCGGTGGCACCCACACCATAGATAATGTCCGCACCCACGGACAGGAGCGGAAGAGCAGTGACTGCCTTCTCAAAGCCAGCCTGGGCATCCAGCTCCTTGGCATCAGAGGATAGGCCACCGCACATGGAAAGCAGGCCGTAGTAGCGGGCCATGATCGCCGCACCAGCATTCACCATGCCCCGCTCGGGGGCACCCAGCGGCAGCAAGCCGGTGCGCATGTCGAGGACCGCCGACACGCTGCCGTAGAGCAGTGGCAGGCCTGGATAGAGGATCTGCAGGACGGCGATCCAGGCCAGGATATCTGCGTTGATCACCACCAGCTCACCCAGGAGGGTCGCTGGCGCCGATGCGCCGCCCATGGCCATGCTCAAGAGGGTGATAGGGACGCCGTGCTCTGCCCAGCGCAGCATACAGCCCACATTCTCGGGCGTGAAATAGCCGGGGCTGATGGGACAGTAGAGGGTGGCAAAGTTGGGATTCGCCCTGAAGGCGTCCTCTCCGCCGGCGACGGCGGCCAGCATCTCGGCCGCAGCGTCCACGCGCTCGGGCGCCAGCGTGCGGTGAACGACCGGCTTGCCGGTGCCGCGCAGGAGCTCCGCGATCTCGACCAGGTCGGAGTACTCGCCGCAGTCAGTGGCCGTCACCGTCGGCCGGACGATGTCCACCTGGGGCAGGGCATCCTGCAGTCTGACCAGATTGCGGACGTCCTGCCGGGTCGCAGGGCGCCGGCTGCCTGTGTGGAGGTCAAGGACGTTGACGGGAGTACCCGCACCCATGAACCGCGGCCCGGCGGAGAAGCCGGCCTCCTCTCGTCCCGAACGGTGATAGAGGGTGACGTCGTGGGGCAGGCGATCGAGGGCCGCGTCCAACAATTCCGGGGTCAGGCGGACCATCTGCGTTGCGCGGTCTACTGGAAAGCCGGCCCCCTCCAGGCGGTCTAGGGCGACAGGCTCAGGCACACAGAAACCAACCTCGCTCAGGATCTCGAGCGATCTTTCGTGAACCCGTTCAGCAACAGACCAAGATAGAAGCTCAGTGAGCATGCACCCCACCCCGGCTTGACTGTGATACCTCTGGGAGGTAGACCTGCCTTCGCGGCTGGTGGCCCTCTGTCGCGAGAGCCGCTAGCCGGATGGTGGCCCGGAAACCTCCGACTGGCCCCAGCGGTAGGAGAGCTTGTACATCTTGAGGATCATAAAGGTCTCGGTCCGCTCCACCCCTGGAACCTTCTGTAGCCTCCGGCTCAGGAATTCGGCAAAGTGATCGCGGTCGCGGCAATAGACTTCGATGAAGAGATCATAACCACCCGACGCCATGAAGAGATAGGTAACTTCGGGGAACTTGGCGATCTCTTCCGCGGCAGCCTCGATCTCGCCCGTCTCCACTGTGACGGCGACCATGGCGGCTGCTTGCCAGTCCAGGTATTGTGGCTCAACGATGCCGACGATCTGGAGGACATTGGCATCGACCATCTGCTTGACGCGGCGGCGCACAGCGCCCTCTGAGAGCCCTAGCTCCTCCGCAATCTCGGTGAACGGCATCCGTCCATCATATTGCAGGTACGCCACAATCGCCCGATCGACCTTGTCGAGGTGTCGCATGATCTTCCCTTCTCATATTATATCCGAATTTCGTAGACATGTCAATAGGATGCGACGTCATTCAGACAAGGATCTACGAATTTCGTAACAGAAGGGTTGGGCAGGGGATTGTTGCTGGGCTAACGCGTGGGAAGCAGCCCAGTGGAGACGATTGTCGTTTTGACCCTGGGGAAGCCCAGGGCAGGATCTAGTGCGGTTGGCTCGCCACGGCAGCGGTCATCGTAGCTTCGATCAGTTTGCTCGCGTCAGAGACGGCGTCGCCGGATACCAACGCCATCTCGGCGGCCAGGAGATCACGCCCCTGCTTGAGCAACCCGGTGTCGGTTTTGGTGAGATGGGCTAGCTCGCGGTGCCAGCTAAGATCGCGCACGACCCGGGCCAGCTCAATCACAAGCCCGGTCCTGAGCCTGGCGCTTACCTGCTCCTGGCGCAGGCGATAGTCCTCGGGCAGTAGATGGGGTTTTCCACGCAGCACGCTCAACACGCGCGGAAGCCTGGACTGGGACATGGCGGGCCTCATGCCGACCTCCTCAGCTCTGCGCACCGGCAGATGTACGGTCAGTCCCTGGCCCGGTACCTCGATCACATAGTAGCGCCTGGTCTCGTCCAGGAGCTCCCAGTTCTCTATGCTGGCAATCCATCCAGGGCCATGATGCGGATGTACCACTTTGTCGCCGACTGAGTACTGCATGACTCCCCCCTTCCCGGAACCAGCCTGAGGCTCTTTCCGGTTGACGATGCTGGCCGGACTAACCCATCCCAAACTGCCATTCGATATGCGCTAGGGCATATCGGCAAAGGTTGCCGCAGGCGCATAGGCGACGCCCACCATGCTGGGTCCCGTATGGGCACCCAACACCAGGGACATGGCCCCAACCGGCAGCCAGGTGCACTCAAAGCGCTGATCCACAAGCTCGCGCAGCGTCGCTGCGCCCTGGGGATTCTGTGCGTGAAGCACCTGTACCTGCAAGGCGCTACCAGGCGCGTGTTGTTCCGCGATGAGATCGACTAGGCCCCTGAGGGCGCCTTTGAAGCTTCGTTGCTGGCCCCTCTGGGCGTAGGTGCCGTTCACCTTTTCCACACCGATCAGCGGCTTGAGGTTGAGAAGCGAGGCGATCAGTCCTTTCATGTGGCTGATGCGGCCGCCGTGGATCAGGTACTTGAGCTCTTCCAGCGTGTAGATGCTGTCGCCCGCAGCGCTGATGCGTTCTAGCAGCGCCAAAACCTGTTTTATGGGCCAGTTGGCCTCGAGTGTGCGGGCCGCCGCCTCCACCTGCCAGCCAGCAGCAGCAGACAGGGTCTTGGTATCGACGAAGGTAACGTTCGCCTCCGGCACCAGCTTGGCCCCCGCCCGCGCTGAGTCGAGCGTGCCGCTCAGACCTGAGCTCATGTGAATCGATAGAATCTCCGGATCAGAGGCCGCCAATCGCCGGTAGACCTCGGCAAACTCCCCGGCTGAGGGCTGCGAGGTGGTTGGCATGTTGTCAGAAGCGACCAACAGCCGGTAGAACTCCTCCGGCTGGATGTCCACCCCCTCACGATATGACTGTCCGTCGAGGGTGACGACCAGGGGCACCTTGTGGATGTCTAACCGGGCCAGTCGCTCAGGGGGGAAGAGCAGGTCTACGCCGCTGTCTGTGACGATGTTCATGGTTGCACTCCTTGCCGAGCGGCTCCAAGGCTCGGCTGGGTCTATCTGGCACTCCCAGTCAATCAAACAGCGCGAACCAGACCGATTCTAGTCCGCGCTGCAGCGTAATGCTTATGAGCTAGTCCGCCGGTGCACGACCTGGCGGTGCACGGTACCCTGCGGGTCCGATGCCCTTACACGAGGTCCTACCAGCGAGAGCGTCCCCGGTCGCCGGATCGGCGCTCGCGCGGTGGATTGGCCTTGTCTACCTTGATCTCGCGGTCGTCCACTGACTTGCCGTTCAGCCCACTGATGGCCGCGCTGGCAGCCTGTTCCGTGGCCATCTCGACGAAGGCAAAGCCCTTGGGCCGGCCTGTGTCGCGATCGGTGATCAGGTTGACCGATTCGATCTCGCCATATTCAGCGAACAGGGTGCGCAGTGTGCTCTCGGTGGTGTTGTAACTCAAGTTGCCCACATATACTTTTTGTGTCATGAGGCCTCCTACCAGCCAGTCGCAGCTACGTCGGCCGCTTGCAGCCCTTTAGGACCCTGCTCGACGTTAAACTCGACGCGCTGCCCCTCTTCCAGGTTGCGGTAGCCTTCGCCGCGAATTGCGGAGTGGTGGACAAAGACGTCAGGGCCTTCCTCCCGCTCGATGAAGCCATAACCTTTGGCTCCATTGAACCATTTGACGGTTCCAGTTGTTCGTTCAGACATGTTACACCTTTCAAACATTTTGTTAGGAGGAAGGCACATTGCCGGTCTTGACATAGAAATAGCACCCAGACTTGTAATAGTCTGGGTGCTCATCATCTTTGACGGAACCAGATTCTTACCTCATCCTACGTCCATAGGATACTACATTACCCAGGTTCTGTCAAATCTCTGCAGCAGTATGGCACAAACCGCTGCCGATCGCCAGCAAGGGCTCTGGATGAGTCCGGGTCACCCACAGGATCAGGGTCACAGTCGGATTTGACACAAACCCCATTCGCTGGTATAGTCTCTGCTGTTGGTCAAGTTAATCGGTCTGGCATCTTTTACCGCTCCGATTCACGCAATCGGGGCGGTGTTTTTGTGCCAGCCAGGACCCACACACAGCTTAATCGCTGAATCTATCAGAGTCAAGAGTGCGACTTGGCTCCACACAGTCAAGGAGTACTGAATTTGAATTTCGAACAATTCTCATTTGACCCGCGCATTCGCGCGGGCATCAAGGCAGCCGGGTACGTCACACCTACCCCAATTCAGCAGCAGGCGATCCCTGCTGTGCTCAAGGGCCACGACGTATTAGGCGTAGCCCAAACCGGCACGGGCAAGACGGCGGTCTTTGTTCTGCCGATTCTGCAGCGCCTGACCCAAGGTCCTCTCGGCCGGGTGCGTGCGCTCATCGTAGCCCCCACCCGCGAACTCGCTGAACAGATCCACGAAGCGACGGTCGACTTGGGCCAGAGAACGCGCGTGCGCAGCGCCACCGTCTATGGCGGCGTCAGCAAAAAGGCCCAGGTCGAAGCCTTGCGACGCGGCGCAGAGATCGTCGTTGCCTGCCCGGGCCGCCTGCTGGATCTGGCTAACGACCGTAGCATCGACCTGTCGCACGTCGAGGTCCTCGTTCTGGACGAGGCTGACCGGATGTGCGACATGGGCTTCCTGCCCGACATCCGCCGCATTCTGAAGCTCGTGCCGGCACGCCGCCAGACGCTCTTCTTTGCGGCCACCATGCCCGAGGAGATCCGAGAACTGGCCGACAGCATCCTCAAGGACCCGGTCGCCGTGCAGATCGGCGTGATTGCCCCGGCCAAGACCGTCTCACATGCCATATATCCCGTGTCGCAGGCTCTCAAGAAGAACCTGCTGCTGGCCACGTTGGAGCAGACGGCCACAGGCCGCGTGCTCATCTTCACCCGGACCAAGTACCGCGCCCGAAATCTGGCGCGCGATCTGGAAAAACGCCGCTATCGCGTCTCGGCACTGCAGGGCAACATGTCGCAGAACGGGCGCCAGAAGGCGATCGACGGGTTTCGCAACGGCAGGTACGACATCCTCGTCGCCACCGACGTAGCTTCGCGCGGCATCGATGTCTCCGAGATCTCGCACGTGATCAACTTTGATATGCCCGACACGGTCGATGCCTATACGCACCGCATCGGGCGCACCGGTCGGGCCCAAAGCACGGGCGAAGCCTTTACCTTCATGACCCAGGGCGATGAGCCGCTGGTGCGCGAGATCGAGAAGGTACTGGGCAAACGGATAGAACGGCGGCGATTGCCCGGCTTCAACTACCAGCATCGGTAGAAGCCATCGGCGCGGACTTGTCCCGCCAGGCACAAAGCCAGCGCCGGTCATGCCCCGGCCTGGCCCAGAATAAAAGCTCCCCGGCGGGTTCCCGCCTCCGGGGAGCTTTTGCTTGGGCCAACAGCGTCCGCGTGGGCGCAGCCGGGCGAGCGATCAGGAGCGCCAAGCTCAGTGTCCGGCCAGCAACCGGCGCGCCTCGTCGATGGCCCTCGCCCGGACATCGGCCCCGGCGTCCAGATCGGACGCGCTGAAGGGCGGGGCAAAGCGGACTGTCGGCTCCAGCCCGAAGCGCCGGCCAAAGAGCACCTGCTGGCCCACCTGCAGGAACTCGGCCAGGAACTGCCTCAGGCGCTGATCCCTGCGGATGCGGGTCAGCGGGTGCCGGAGACAGGCTGGGGCCAGGACACCGCTCACAATGGCGACCGATACCTGCAGGTCCGGAACGCGGCGCCCGAATACGGACAGGCTCGCCGACCAGCCCTCCAGGGCCTGTTCAGCACCGGGCAGCAGCGCCGGATCGGGGTCGACCTGGGCGCTGGCGAACACCAGGAGTGCACCGCCCGACCTCAGGTGACGGACACCCTCCCGGGCAGCGCCCAGCCGCGCCTCTGTGCTGGCAGCCGTGTCGGTGTAGATCAGGTGCGAGGCAGCGGCCAGCATGTGGCGCAGAAATGGGACATCGCTGGCCAGGATTTTGAGGTCATCACGTCCAAGGGCAGCCGAGAGGGCCAGCACGTCGTAGCTGCCCGGGTGGTTCGACGCGACGACCAGCGGGCCCGAGGCCGGTACGTGCCCCTGCCCCACGACGTGTACCCCCTCGACAAAGCGCGGCAGCACCCAGCGGGCAGCGGCTGACCAGCCCTGCAGGGCCACCTGGCGGTCGAACCCGGCTGCAAGCTGGGCGAACCGGTGGGCAGGGGGCCAGACCAGCGGTCGCAGCACCGCCTGCAGCCGGCTCGCGCGGGGGAGCCCCAGGGCGATCAACAGCTCGGTGCTGATGGCCCGCCGTAATTCGGCAACGGTGGCGTGCTGCTGTGTCATCGATATCCGAAAC
>JAMJFU010000091.1 GCA_023544525.1 Anaerolineae bacterium
GGCCGAAGGCCTGGCCGTTCGTATCGGTCGCGAAGCGGCCAAGATCGAGCCGGTGCTGGAGCAGCTCGTGGCCGCGGGTTTCCTCCGGATCGCCGATCTGGGCACGGTCTGCATCTACCAGATGGCAGACGACGCGCACCATCGCCAGACCTTGCAGCAGTACGTCACCTGGCTCCGGGAGGGCTTTCACTGGGCTCGGATGGTGATGGATCGCGACCGCTGAGGGCCAGCAGGCGCCTGCCTGCATCCCCTCCTTTGCCCCCTGTCAGGGTTGACCTGCCCTGATTCAGCCCACATTCTACTCCAACCTGGCCCTCCGGCTCCGCTTTTTCCGGCCGGCATCCAGCCCCCAACCTGCCGCTCTCACGTTCCTCTCCCTTTCCCGCTTCCCTCGCCTTGGGCCTTCTCTGCCTGACTTGTGGTTGCGCGCACCTGGTGGTATAATGGGCCCCGTGGAGGCCGGAGGCTCTGCCGCTCGAGGTCCATCGCCGCTCGACGTTGTGGGCCAGGCAGTGCCCGTCCTCCGGCTCTTACTGGCAACGACCATCGCCCGCCGTTCAGGCTGATCTGCACAAGAGGGGGCGCCATGACCGCCTTGCCGCAAACCAGGACACCCGCTGCTGCTGTTCTATCGCGGATGGAACAGCTGCGCGATAGAGATGCCCGGTGGCAGGAGGGCAAGACGTGGAGCCTGGTCTACGATGCCGGCGATGAGCTGACCGAATTCCTCAAGGAGGCCTATACCCTCTTTTTCTCCGAGAACGGCCTCAGCCCCATGGCCTTTCCCAGCCTGAAACGTTTCGAGGCTGAGGTCGTTTCCATGACGGCCAGCATCCTGGGCGGCAGTGAGGCGACTGCCGGCAACATGACCTCGGGCGGCACCGAAAGCATCCTGATGGCGGTCAAGACCGCGCGCGAGTGGGTCCGCAGCCAGGACCCGGGCAACGACACCCCGGAGATGGTCTTGCCCATCACCGCCCACCCCGCGTTCGAGAAGGCAGCCCACTATTTCTCGGTCCGGCCCGTGCATGTCCCGGTCGGGTCCGACTACCGGGCGGACGTCGAGGCTGTGAGGCAGGCCATCACCCCCCGCACCATCCTGCTCGTCGGCTCGGCCCCCTCCTATCCCCAGGGCGTCGTCGATCCCATCGTCGAGCTGGCCGGCGTCGCTCGAGAACGCGGGCTTCTCTGCCACGTGGATGCCTGCGTGGGCGGCTTTATGCTGCCCTTTGTGCGCCGGCTCGGCTACCCCGTCCCTGACTTTGATCTGGGGGTCCCCGGCGTGACCTCGCTTTCGGTCGACTTGCACAAATACGGCTATGCCGCCAAGGGCGCGTCGGTCATCCTCTACCACAGCCGGGAGCTGCGACGCCACCAGTTTTTTGCTTACACCGACTGGCCGGGCGGCATCTATGCCTCGCCCACGGTGGCTGGCAGCCGCCCGGGTGGGGCCATCGCTGCTGCCTGGGCGGTTATGAACCACCTTGGCCTGGAGGGCTACCTGGAGCTCGCCGGCAGGGTGATGGAGACGGTGACTACCCTCCGACAGGGCATCGCCGCCATAGACGGCGTTCACGTCCTGGGCGATCCGGCCATGAGCATCCTGGCCCTGGGCTCTGACCGGCACAACGTCTACGAGATTGGGGATGAGCTGGCCTTGCGCGGCTGGTACCTTGACCGGCAGCACCTGCCTCCCAGCCTGCACCTGACGGTGACCCCCGCCCACGCCGCGGTCGCCGGCCAGTTCCTGGCCGATCTGGCCGCAGCCGTGGAGGAGCTGGGACGCCTCAACTGGCAGCGGCTCTCTGACTCGGCCAAAGTGGGCCTGGTGGGGCTGGCGGCACGCATCCTGCCTGCCCGCCTGATGAGCGCCCTCACCGCCCGTTCCTCCTCGGTCACAGGCATCAAGGGCTCCGAGGTGCCCACCCGCTCGGCAGCCATGTACGGCATGATGGCCACCCTGCCCAACCGGGGCGATCTGAACAACATGGTACTCGATGTGCTCGACCAGATGACCCAGGTGGGCGAGCCGTCCGAGACCCCCAGCAGCGCACAAGGCGTATGACGGGTCTGCTCGTCGCTGCGCTCGTGTTCCTGGCTTCGCTCCTGCAAAGCCTCTCTGGCTTTGGATTTGCCATCCTGGTCATGCCTGTCGTGACGTTGCTCGTAGGTTTGCGGATTGCGGCGCCCATGGTGGCCCTCACCGGCCTGACGGTCTATATCATCAACCTGGTCCGCTACCGCCAGGCCATTGACGGCCGGGAGTTGGCTCGCCTGGGCCTGGCCACGGCCATCGGCGTGCCGGTGGGCATCTGGGCCCTCGTCAACGTCCAGGAAGCCGTGGTCAACCGCGTCCTGGGCCTGATCATGGTCGGCTATGCTGCCTATACCCTGTTGGCCCCAAGGACAGAGCGCCAGGTGCCGCGCTGGTGGGTCTACCCGGCTGGGTTTCTGGCAGGCTGTCTGGGCGGTGCGTACAACACGCCCGGGCCGCCCGTCATCGTCTACGGTGCGCTACGCCAGTGGCCACGGGGCGAGTTTCGTGCCATTCTCCAGGCGCTTTTCCTGGTCAACGCCACGCTGGTGGTCGGGGCTCACCTCGTGGCTGGCCACTTTGATGGGACCGTCCTCAGGCTCTATCTCTGGGCGGTGCCGGCACTGGCGGTGGGCATCCTGGCTGGATCCCGGCTGGACGCGCGAGTTGGCCGCCAGCAGTTTCGACTCGTCGTGCTTGGTGCCATCCTGGGCATAGGTCTGCTTCTCCTGTTCCGCCCGGTGTAGGGGCGGTAGCCACAATCTGGTAGGTGGCCCGTGCGAACGATGGTCTTGGACGTCTCGGACTATAGGCTGCTGGTGACCCGTCTCCTGGGGCGGGTCTGGCCGGGGGCCTACTTTGCGCCCACCTCGCCCCTGGGCCTGGTCGACCTGCCCGATCCGCCGCTTCCGGCGTCCAACTGGGTGCGCGTCCGCAACCGGCTGTGCGGCATCTGCGGCAGCGATCTGCACCAGCTCTTTCTCGATGCCAGCCTGGATGTGGCGCCGCTGGCCCTGCCCTCCCACAGCCGTACCTACCTGGGCCACGAGATGGTGGGCGACGTCGTGGAGCTGGGCGATGCGGTTGACGGGTTGCAGTTGGGCCAGAGGGTGGTGCGCTGGGGCCGCGCCGAAGACTGTCACGCCCGCGGCCGGGATGAGTTGTGCCCGGCCTGTGCCCGGGGCCACCGCGTGCTGTGCCAGTTCGCTTCGGAGCCACCGGACCACCATCCCCTGGGTGGCGGCTTTGGCGATTCCTTCGTCACCCCAGCGGGTAGCCTCCTGCCCGTGCCCGCCGGCCTCAGCGACGAGCAAGCCATCTTTACCGAGCCGGCCGCCGTGGCCATCCATGCGGCGCGGCGGGCACCGCTGGCGCCCGGCGATCGGATCCTGGTGGTGGGCTGCGGCACCATCGGCTTTCTGCTGATCCAGGTGCTGCACCTCCTGCAGCCCGCCTGTGAGGTCACCGCCGTGGCCCAATTCGCCTGGCAGGCAGAGATGGCGCGCGACTATGGTGCGCAGCATGCCTTCCTGGCGCGCGACGACGGGTTTTCGGAGGTGGCCCGCCTCACCGGGGCGCGGCTGTACCAGGGCCGGTTTGGCAATCGCATGCTCCTGGGCGGCTTTGACCTCATCTTTGACGTCGTGGGCACAGCGGCGACGCTCAACCAGGCCCTGCGCTGGGCGCGGGCTGGCGGCACCGTGGTCCTGGTCGGCGTCAACCTCCACCGCCTGCACCTCGACCTCACGCCGGTCTGGTACCAGGAGGTCGACCTGCTGGGCGCCATCGGCCATGACGTGGCCATCTGTGATGGCGAGCTTCTATCCGATTTTGAGCGGGCGATGCGCTGGATGGGCGCTGGCAGCCTCAGGACCCAGGAGCTGTTGACCCACCGCTTTCCCCTGGCAGAGTATCGCCGTGCCTTCCAGGTGGCGACCGGCAAGGCACGGCACCGCTCAATCAAGGTCGCCTTTGATCTCGTGTAGGAGTCGGGTTACGTTCGGTTGTATCATGCAGACGGCGCCTGTGCCAGGCGCGAGGAAGGGAGGAGCGACATGGCAGTGATAACCGCGGAAACGGTAGGTACCCGGCGCGAACGCTGGGCCTGGTATCTCTACGATTTTGGCAATTCGGCCTATGCTTCGGCCGTCTACCTGGCGGTCTATTCCGTCTACTTTAAGGATCAGGTCGTCGGCGGGGCGGAGGGGACCCGGCTATGGGGCGTGGCCGAGACCATCGCCGCCATCGTCGTGCTGCTTAGCGGCCCGTTCCTGGGCACGGTGGCTGACTTTGCGGCCTCCAAGAAGCGCTTCCTGCTCTTCTTCACCGCTCTCTCCTGCCTCTTCACCGCCAGCCTGTTCATCATCCAGCCGGGCATGATCGTCACGGGCATTGTCCTCTTTGTCCTGGCCGACATCGGCTACCGCGCCGCGCAGATCTTTTACGACGGCCTCTTGCCAGAGATTGCGCGCCCGGAAGAGATGGGCCGTGTATCGGGCCTGGGCTGGGCCGTTGGCACGATCGGCGGGATCGTGATCCTGCTCTTGCTCATCCCGCTCGAAAGCCTGGTCGTTGGACCCCTCGTCTCTCGCCTGGCCATGATCGTGACCGCGGTCTTTTTTGCCGTGTTCAGCATCCCGATCATGCTCTGGCTCCGGGAAAAGGCCCGCGCCCAGAAGCTGCCCCCTGGCGAGAACTATGCCAGGCTGGCCGTCAAGCGTCTGGCGAACACCTTCCGCACCGCCCGTGGTTTTCGCGAGTTTCTCAAGTTCATCATCGCCTTTCTCGTGTACAACGACGGCATCATGATCGTGATGGGCTTTGCCAGCATCATCGGTGCCACGCTCTTTGGCCTCCAGACGCAGGACATCCTCATCTTTTTCATCCTCGTGCAACTGACCAACGTGCTGGGCGCGTACCTCTTTGGCTGGCTGGTGGACTCGATCGGCGGCAAACGCTCGCTGAACATCGCCCTGGCGCTCATGGTCGTGGTGGTGGCCTGGCTGTACTTTGCCGAGGGCAAGACGACCTTTTTCATCATCGGGGCCGTCGCCGGTGTGGCCATGGCCGGCGCCCAGTCGGTCAGCCGGACCATGGTCGCCCTGTTTGCCCCACCCGGCAAGAGCGCCGAGTTCTTTGGCTTCTTTGCCACCTTTGGCCGCGTATCCTCCGTTATCGCCCCGCTCATCTTTGGCTGGCTGGCCGCCGAGGCGGCGTTGTGGTTCGAGGGCCGGGGCCAGGGCGTGATCCTGGCCGAGCAATCGGGGCTGCGGCTGGCCATCCTGTCCATCGCGGCCTTTATCCTGGTGGGCATGGTTCTGCTGATCTTTGTCGACGAAGCCAAGGCCCGTGCCGCGGCCCTGACCACCGTCGACGAACCCGACTTGAGGTAGCCTACCTGTGAACGGCAGAGAACGTTTTCTGGCGGCACTGGATCTGCGCCAGCCCGACCGGGTGCCGGTCTGGATCCACGCCATCAACGAGGTGGCCATCCTGAACATCGCCCGGCTACTCAGATCGGATGTGCCGGAGCCCAAGCCGGTCAACCAGATGAGCCAGGAGGAGATGTTCACCCTCCTGGATCTGCTCTTTGCCATCCACGAGGACCTCGAGATCGATGGCTTTACCGCGCTGCCCCTGAGCGAACTGGCGGGCGTGACCAATCTCGACGAGGTCCACTTCCGCGACCAGTGGGGCACGGTCTGGGCCCGCAGCCCGCACGGCATGGCCTACGTCGTCGAATCTCCCCTGGTTCAGCCCGCTGACCTGGATGACTATCAGATCCCGGCCGTCGGACCGGCCGAGATGTTCATGGTGCAGATGGCCCGGGAGCGCTTTGGCCCGGAGAAAGCCATCTGTTTCCTGATGCGCGGCACCTTTGTGCGGTCCTGGCGCCTGCGTGGCATGCAGGCACTGCTCATGGACATGCTCGACCGGCCCGCGTTCGTGCACCGGCTGGCCGAGATGGTCACCGGCTACAACCTGGAGCTCTGCCAGCACCTGGTCCAGGCCGGCGCCGACGTGCTCATCGTCGAGGACGATATCGCCGGCAACGACCGGACGCTGATGTCGCCCCGCCACTTCCGCGAGTTCATCGCCCCCTACAACCAGCGTTGCCTGGACTTTGCCCACGAGCACGGCCTGCGGGTGGTGCGTCATAGTGACGGCAACCTCTGGTCCGTGCTCGACACCCTGCTGGCCATGGGTTACGATGGGCTCAATCCCCTGGAGCCCCAGGCGGGCATGCACCTGAAGCAGGTGAAGGACTACTGCGGAGACAGGATCTGCCTGCTGGGCAATATCGACTGTGGGGACCTGCTCTGCTCCGCGCCCGAGGCAGAGGTAGAGGCCGCCGTGATCCAGGCCATAACGGACGCGGCATCCGGTGGCGGCTACGTGCTCTGTTCCTCCAACTCGATCCATCCCGGGGTCAAGCCGGAGAACTTTTTGGCCATGGTTCGAGCCGCCAAGCTGCATGGCGTCTATCGTGAGGAGGCCTGACATGGTGACACAACTGCCGTTGGAACTCTCGACCCGCCGCGAGCGGTGGGCGTGGTACCTCTACGACTTTGGCAATTCAGCCTACGCTTCCGTCGTCCTGCTGGCGGTCTATGCCCCCTATTTCAAGGAGCAGGTCGTGGGCGGGGCCGAGGGCTCGCGCTTGTGGGGACTGGCCGTAGCGGTGGCCATGATCGTCGTCGCCCTGGCCTCGCCGGTCCTGGGCGCAATCGCCGACTTTTCGGGGACCAAGAAGCGCTTTCTCCTTGTCTTTACGGCTGGTTCCTGCGTGGCTACCGCCCTGCTGTTCTTTGTCCAGCGGGGCGACATTGTGGCTGGCATGGTCCTGTTCATCGTCGCCGAGATCGGCTATCGCGCCGCGCAAGTCTACTACAATGGTCTCCTGCCCGAGATTGCCGCCCCGGAGGAGATGGGCCGCATCTCGGGCATCGGCTGGGGGGTAGGGGCCCTGGGCGGCATCATCTGCCTGCTGCTGATCCTGCCCATCGTCACCATCGTCGGCGGTGATCTGGCCCAGCGGCTGTCGCTGGTCGTCACGGCTGTCTTCTTTGCCATCTTTTCTGTGCCCATCTTTGTCTGGCTGCGCGAACGAGCCCGGCCCCAGCCTCTGCCCGCAGGCGAAAGCTACGCGTCTGTCGGCTTCAAGCGGCTACTGAGCACCTTCCGCGCTGCCCGGCGTTACGGCGAGTTCCTCAAGTTCATGCTCGCCTTTCTCATCTATAACGACGGCATCATCACCGTCCTGAATTTTGGGGCCATCATCGGTGCCGTCCTCTTTGGCCTCGATCAGCAGATGTTGCTCTTCTTTGTGCTGCTCATCCTGGTCATGAATGGCGTGGGGTCCTTTGCCTTTGGCTTTTTGGCCGACAGGACCGGCGCCAAGCCTGCCCTGGCCCTCTCGCTGCTGCTGATGCTCGGCGTGGTGGCCTGGCTGTACTTCACCCAGTCCGTGGTCGCCTTTTTCCTCATCGGCGCCCTGGCCGGATTCGCCATGGCCGGCGCCCAGTCGGTCAGCCGCACCATGGTCGCGGTCCTGGCGCCACCGGGCCAGAGTGCCGAGTTCTACGGCCTTTTTGCCGTCGTGGGCCGCACTTCCTCCTTTGTGGGGCCGGCCATCTATGGCTGGTTAGCCGCTGAGGCGGCCCTCTGGTTCCAGGCGCAGGGACAGGCCCCGGCGCTCGCGGAGCAGGGTGGGCAGCGCCTAGCGATTCTGTCCATTGGGGTGTTTCTGCTTGTCGGCCTGGCGCTCCTGTCCCGGGTGGACGAGCGCGAGGGGCGCCGGGCGGCCGTGGAGGCTGCCCAGAGGAGATAACCATGATCGTACCCCAGATTGACCTGGCACCCGGAGGCCCTATGGTTTCGCGCATGGTGATGGGCCTGTGGCGCCTGGTGAGCTGGCAGCTCACCGGCCAGGAACTCCTGCACCTGGTCCACACCTGCCTGGACATGGGCATGACCACGTTCGACCTGGCCGATATCTATGGCGACTATACCTGTGAGGAGCTCTTTGGCCGCGCTCTCGAGCGCGAGGCTGGCCTGCGCCACAGGCTGCAGCTCGTCACCAAGTGCGGTGTCAAGCTGGTGTCCTCCCAGCGTCCCGGGCACCAGCTCAAGCACTACGACACCAGCTATGCTCATATCATCACCTCTGCAGACCAGTCGCTGGCCATGCTGCATACCGACCGCCTCGACCTGCTGCTCATCCACCGCCCGGACCCGCTGATGGACCCCGATGAGGTGGCCCGGGCCTTTCACGATCTTTGGCAGTCCGGCAAGGTCCTGCACTTTGGCGTTTCAAACTTTGCGCCGGCCCAATTCGACCTCCTCGCTTCGCGGCTCGACTTTCCCCTGGTCACCAACCAGGTCGAGCTGTCGGTTCTGCACATGGACGCGCTCCACGACGGGACGGTGGACCAATGCCTGCGGCTTGGCCTCTCGCCCATGGCCTGGTCGCCGCTGGGCGGCGGCCGGCTCTTTGACGCCGACGGGCCGCGGGCGGTGCGGGTGCGGGAGGCCCTGGCCGAGGTGGGGGAGGAGCTGGGCGGTGCCAGCCTGGACCAGGTGGCCCTGGCCTGGATCCTGCGGCATCCGGCCCACATCGTGCCCATTCTCGGCAGCGGCAAGATCGAGAGGCTGCGCCGTGAGGCGGCGGCCACCAACCTCACGCTGTCCCGCCAGCAGTGGTTCGCCATCTGGACCGCATCGGCGGGGCACGCAGTCCCGTAAGGCGTGCACCGTTGCGACGCCGCGGCTTGGGCCTGGAACGCTGGGCGCCAAAGGGCAGGCATCACCAAAACGCATCACGAATGTAGAGATTGGAGGGTACACACATGGCAGAAATGACCGGCGGCGAACTGCTGCTCAGGTGCTTGCAGGAGGAAGGGATCAGCGTCCTCTTTGGCGTCCTGGACGGCAGCTTTAACCCTTTCCTGGCCAAGCTGGACGATTACGGCATGCGCTTTGTGAATCCGCGGCATGAAGCCGCGGCGGCCCACATGGCCGAGGCCTATGCCCGCATCCGCGGCGGACCGGCCGTGGTGATCGGTGGCATCGGCCCTGGTTCGGCCAACATGGTGTCGGGCGTGGCCACAGCCTTCGCCGAGGGCAGTCCCTTGATCGTCATCACCAGCCAGCGGCGGCGCAACATCATCTATCCCGACCGCGGGGGTTCCTTCCAGAACGTGGACCTGCTGGGCATGTACCGCCCGGTGACCAAGTGGAACGCCGGGGTCCGCGACTGGCGCCGCCTGCCAGAGCTGGTGCGCCGGGCCTTTCGCGAGGCCACCCTTGGCCGTCCTGGCCCGGTCCATCTGGAGATCCCCGAAGATGTCATGCGCGGCACGGGCGATCCTGGTTCTGTAGAGATCTGGCCGCCGGCCCAGTACCGTGCTGGCCGGCCCGGGGCCGGTGATCCCCAGGCCATCGAGCAGGCAGCCGGCATGCTGGCCGCTGCAGAGCGGCCCCTGCTCCACGCCGGGGCAGGCGTCTCCTGGGGTGCGGCCTGGGACGAGTTCCTGGCCCTGGCCGATCACCTTTCGGCAGCCATGACCGTCAGCCTGGCGGCCCGTGGTGTTGTGCCCGAGGACCATCCCCGCTACTTCCACCCCCTCAACCGCGATGCCCTGGAGACCGCTCGCTCCGAGGCCGACGTGGTGCTGGTCGTCGGCAGCCGCGTCGGGGAGCTGGATGGCTGGGGCCGGCCCCCGGCCTGGGGCCAGCCATCAACGCAGCAGGTCATCCAGGTTGACGTCGACGGTGCCTCCATCGGCCTGAACCTTCCGGTCGACCTGGGCCTGATCGCCGATGCCAGGCCGGCGCTGGAACGGCTCCTGGCTGCGGTCAAGGAGCGCACCGGGCCCAAGCCTGCCCACGACGGCTTTGAGCGCTACGGGCAGATGACCGGGGCCTGGCAGGAGCAGATTGCCATCAGCCTCTACGCTGACGAGGGCCAGCTCAATCCGGGCCGTGCCATCCAGGCCATCCGTGGCTTTTTCCCGCGGGATGCCATCACGGTCATGGATGGCGGCAACACCAGCCTCTGGACGGCCAGCTTTAACCCCATCTTTATGCCGCGCAGCTACCTCTATACCGCCAAGTTCGGCCATCTGGGCACCGGCCTGCCCTATGCCCTGGGCGCCAAGCTGGCGGCTCCCGACCGTCCCGTGTACCTCGTCTCCGGCGATGGTGCCATCGGCTTTAACATCCAGGAGCTGGAGACGGCCCGCCGCTATGGGCTGCAGGTTACCGTGATCGTCATGTGCGACCGTGGCTGGGGCATGGAGCGTTCCTCCCAGGCCTTTGCTCAGATGGGCGGCCTGGTCGAATGTGACCTCTATCCCGACACCCGCTACGACCGGGTCGCAGAAGCCTTTGGCTGCCACGGCGAGCGCGTCGACGACCTGGACCAGCTGCGGCCCGCGCTGGAGCGGGCAGCGGCATCTGGCCAGCCGGCCCTGGTGCAGGTCATGGTCGATCCCATGGACAACATGGCGCCCCCCGGCCTGCTGGTCTTTGGCTCGCTGGTCTACCGGGCCGAGGACTAGGTTACAATGGAGGACGAGATGGGCTTCGACCTCGAAGGAAGCGTGGCCGTGGTGACCGGTGCTGGCCGGCGGGGGGGGATTGGCGCGGCCATCGCCCGCCGCCTGGCCCAGGCCGGGGTGGACCTGGTGCTTGCCGACCTGTGCGCGCCACCGATCGATCAAAACCTACCCCATCCTGGCAACCCCCAATGGCAGGACCTGACCGGCGTCGCGGCAGAGGCAGAGTCGCTGGGCGTGCGGGCCCTGCCCTTGCGCGCCGATGTGACCGATGCCGTCTCGGTCCAGGACATGGTGGCCCGCACCCTGGATACCTTTGGCCGGCTGGACATCCTGGTCAACAACGCAGGAGCAGCCATCGGGCCGGCACCGGTGGTGCAGATGGAAGAAGCGGCCTGGCGACGCACGCTGGAGATCAATGCCACCGGCACCTTTCTGTGCAGCAAGTACGCGCTGCAGCCCATGATCCAGGCAGGCCGCGGCGGGCGTGTGATCAACATGTCCTCCCTGGCCGCCGAGCGGCCCAGGCCCGGTGTCTCGGCATACGCTGCCGGCAAGGCGGCCGTCGTGGCCCTGACCCGCTCCCTGGCCCAGGAGGTGGCGGCATTTAACATAACGGTCAACGCCGTGCTGCCGGGGGACGTGGACACGGAGCTGAAACAGTGGAGCCTCAAAGTGGAAGCGCTGGCCACCGGGCATAGTTATGAGCAGGTCCTGGACGCGGCGACAGCCCGGGTGCCCCTGGGCCGCTTTGCCACCCCTGGCGAGGTCGCCAGCCTCGTCGCTTTTCTGGCCTCCAGCGAGGCGGCGTTCATCACCGGCCAGGCCTACGTACTCAGCGGGGGCCGCGAATGGGTCTAGGAGCAGGCAGGCCGGCCATGACCGTCGTCGTGATCGCCGGCACGGAGCAGGGGCTCGCTGCGGCCCTAGACCAGATCTTTGCCGCCTATGGTGGCGTCGAATCGGCCATCCCCAGGACCGGCGGCACGGTCTATGTCAAGCCCAACGCCGTCCACTTTACACCCCACACCCACACCAGCCCGGCTGTTCTGGAGGCCCTGCTGGCCTATCTCCGTGACCATGGCTACCGCCGCCTGGCCGTGATGGAGAGCTGCACGGGCGGCAATTTCACCCGGCTTGTGTTCAGGGTGACCGGCTACGACCGCATCTGCCGCCGCTACGGGGCCGAGGCCGTCTATCTCGACGAAGGGCCCACCCTCCAGGTCGATCTGCGAGACGGCACGCGGGCCCGCATCTCGCACCGCCTCTATGAGGAGATCGTGCAGAGAGGGTCCAACGTTTACATAACTCTTCCCAAGCTCAAGACCCATTCCATGGCCGTGGTCACCCTCGGCGTCAAGAACCAACAGGCCTTCCCCGTGGACGCCGACCGCATGCAGCAGCACAGCCGCGGCACCCTGCACCGCCGCCTCGCCGCCCTCTACGCCCTGGCCCGTCCCGACTTTTGCATCGTCGACGGCCTGGTCGCCACGGCCCACGGGCACTTTCCGGCCCAGGCCCTGCTCGAGGACTGCCTGGTGCCCATGGACCTGCTTCTGGGCGGCAAGGACACCCTGGCCGTGGATGTGGTGGGGGCGCGGGTGTTGGGCTACAGCCTGGACGAGGTCGAGCACCTGCGCCTCTGCGCCGAATGGGGCCTGGGCGTGGGCCAGCTGGACCGCATCGAGGTCCGGGGGCTGCCCCTGGACCGCTTCTCCCAGCGCCTGCCCTATACCCTCCTCGGTCGCGTGCATCCGGCTGTGCGCTGGGTCGTCGGCCGCGACAAGGCCTGCGTCGAGGGTTGCCGGGGCAATTCGGAGTGCATCCAGGAGATGCTCTGCAACGACTATGACGGGCAGGGAGGTTGGACGTTGGTCTGCGGCTCTGGCTTTCAAGCATCCGACTTTGATGACCTGCCCGGTGACATCCTGGTTGTCGGGCCCTGCGCCTGCACCGAGGCAGCCGCTCTCTTGGGGCGCCGCTATCCAGGCCGCAAGATCTACCAGGTGCCCGAGCACAACGACCTGATGGCCAACACCCGCTACCAGGCCCGCCTGATGGGCGTGCGGCCCCTGGACATGGTGCCGCTCAACCCCATCGTATCTGCCCTGGCCCTGCTCCAGGCCAGGCTGCGGGGCCTGTCG
>JAMJFU010000092.1 GCA_023544525.1 Anaerolineae bacterium
ACTATTGCCTGGAGGCCGAGGCCGCCCGCCGCCTGCGCGCCCTGGAGATCGAGGGCATGTACGTGCCCCAGGTCTATGACGAGTTCTCGACCGGACGGGTGCTGACCACCGAGTTCGTAGCAGGCATCACCGTCAACGACGTGCTCAATCGCCTGGATGACCCAGGCTGGCTGGCCGAGCACTCTGTCGACCGCGATCGCCTGGCCCGCCGCCTGATGCGCAACCAGATCATGCAAGCTCTGAACTGCGGCTTTTTCCAGGCTGATCCCCACCCTGCCAACCTGATCGTGCTCGAGGATTCGGAGCTGGCCTACGTGGACTTTGGCATCGTCGGCGAGCTGGATGAGCAGACGCGGCGCGACGTAGTCGACATGGCCCTTTACGAGACGCTGGACGACTATGAGCGGGTGTGGCCCATCCTGCTGCGCTACGGCGTGCCCACAGAAAAGACGGACATGCGGGCCTTCAAGACCGATTTCAAGGCGCTCTCGGCCCGCTACAAGCAGGAGGGCAACCGGGCTTTCTCAGCGCGCAGCCTGGGCTTTTACATCGAGGAGCAACTGCGCCTGTACTACAAACACCACATGCGCGTGGCTACCGGTTGGGCAACCTACATGCGCAGCGTGATCGTCTATGGCAACACCGCGGCCATGCTCTCAGAAGACATGAACTTTATGCGGGACAACCTGCCCATCTTCCAGGAGATCCGGGCGCGGCAGGTCCTGTCTGACCTCACACCGCAACGGATATGGACCGACGTCTTTGTCCGGCAGGGTTATGACCTGCAGCGTGGCCTGCGGGCCCTGTCGATCGTGCTGCGGCGCGCCGAAGCCGGGGAACTATCGATCCTGGAGGACGAGAGCCCGCGCACCGAACGGGTGCGCAACACCCGGCTGAGGGCAGGCATGTGGGCAGCCTTCACCCTCTTTTTCGCCTGGCTAGGCACCACCCTGCGCGGCGAGCCTCTGCTCGGCCCCCTGACGTGGCCGATGGTCGCCGGGCTGCTGGCGCTCATCTGCCTCTGGCAGCTACTGGTGGTCCTGCGCCGGCTCCGCTAGGCCCTTCTCTCAGCCTACGCCGGCAAAGTTTGTGACCTGGTCGCGCTGGCACCTCGTTCCCAGTTCGCTCCGGCCAGGTCCGTGACCTGGTCGCGTCGGCAGCCCGTTCCCAGTACGCTCCGGCCAGGTCCGTGACCTGGTGGCGCCGGCAGCCCGTTCTCGGTTCGCTCCGGCCAGGTCCGTGACCTGGCCGTCCCTGGGCTGACGAAAGCTCGAGCTACAGAAGCTGGACCGTCCTGGCCTGGTCCAGGCTGCGGACCATCTCGATCAACACCGCTGCCTTGGCTTCCCACGGGGTACCCACCAGCATCTGGCCGAACTTGGCCTCCAGCTCGTCCCAGCTCAACGGGTTCTCCGGATCGCCCTTGGGGTGATCCACGCTCTCTGTCAGCGTTCTCCCATCCTTCAGTGTCACAGAGACCCGGACCGGCCAGGCCGCCGGGTAGCGAGCCTCCATGACCGGGCTCTGCCGCAGACGTACCCGTTCCATCAGGGCCCGTACCTGCGGATCGGCGATCGCGCTGGCTTCAAAGTCGCCCAGGCCGACGCTGCCGCGCAGCAGGGCACTGGCAACGCAGTATTGCATGCTGAACTTGGCCGCGTGGGCCTGTGTCGGCGCCGGGTTGTCCGTCAGCGCCAGGGCAGCCTGGTAGGTCTCTACTTCCACGCCGTCGATCTGCCCCGCGGCCGAGCCTATCTGCGTCCGGATCTGCAGGGCCGCGTCTATCGCCGGGTGCGTGTGGCGACAGGCGGCATGGGGCTTGATCGAGACGCCGCTGAGCTTGTAGTCTGCCATGGCCGGCGAGAGACCGGCCACAACCCGCTCTGGATCCGCATCCTGGGAGGTGGCTGCAAAGAAGCCGCGCTCGCCCTCCAGGATACGCCGGGCGCCGCTAACGCCACGCCGCGCCAGGTCGGCGGCCAGGAGGCCACTGGCAGCCGCGCGTCCCGCGTGCAGCGGCTTGCTCATGGCCCCGTCTGCGTTGAACTCCCACAGTCCGGCGGCCATCGTACCGGCGTTGCCCAACGCCCAGACCATCTGCTCGACCTGGAGATTGAGCAGCCGGCCAGCGGCGGCCGCAGCACCAAAGACGCCACAGGTGGCAGTGTTGTGCCAGAAGCGGTAGTGGCTCTTGCCCACTGCCTCGCCGACGCGAATGGCTACTTCGTAGCCCAGCACGGTTGCACTCAAGAATCCCAGCCCGCTGGCTCCCTGCCATTCGGCCGTGGCCAGGGCCGCCGGGATCACGGCTGCTCCTGGATGCACGACCGAGGCTCGGTGCAGGTCATCCATCTCGACAATGTGAGACAGGGCACCGTTGGCCAGCGCAGCCGCCTGTGCGTTCCACTTGCCACCGAGGCCGATCACCGTGGACGGGCCAGCCCCCTGCTCGGCAGCATGCTCCAGGAACATCTGGCCCGTGGGCGTGTTTGTCCCGGCCATGGCCGAGCCCAGCCAATCCAGGAGAAAGTACTTGGCTGCATCCACGACGGCTGGCGGCAGGTCGGTAGGCTCAACGGCCACCACGAAAGCTGCCAACTGCTCGGTCAAGCTGCCAGGTTCTGCCATCGATGGTGTACGACCTCCTTTTCGCGCCCCCACGCGAACCCCTTGCAGCTTGGGATTGGGCGTCCAACGACAGGTGTGGCCAAGAGGGCCTAAGGCAGGGCCCAGGACGCTGGCCGCGGGCTAGGCGCCAAGCCCTCGCAGCAGATAACCCACTATGTAGGCCACGCTGGCCGCCAGGCCACCGACGACCAGCATTTCCAGCCCGCCGCGCAGCCAATTGCGCTCGGTGATGAACACCTTGGCAGCACCCAGGCCAAACATGGCCAACCCTGACAGGCCGATGGCGGTGGGAAAGGCGAGGTCCGTGGGGATGGTGACCACCAGGCCCAATAGGTATACCAGCAGTGGCACGGCCCCGGCAATGATAAAGGCGACCAGGGTCGCCGCGGCGCTCAGGATAGGCTTGCGCTCGTCCGGCAACATGCCCAGCTCCTGGACCATCATCTCCTCGAGCCACAGGTCCTCGTGCTCGCTGTGGATGTCGATCAGCGTCTGGGCATCCTCGGCGCTGTAGCCCTTCTCCTGGTAGATCTCGACCATCTCCAGCCGCTCGCCCTCGGGGAAATGCTCGATCTCCCACAGCTCGCGCTCTCGCTCGCGGTCGTAGTACTCGCGCTCGCTCTTGGAGGAGAGGTATGCGCCGGTGGCCATCGATAGGCCGTCGGCGAACAGGTTGGCCAGACCCAGGATGAGCACGATGCCCGACCCCAGGCTGGCGCCGGCCACGCCGCTCACGACGGCAAACGTGGTGATAATTCCATCCAGGCCGCCATAGACCATGTCGCCGATGTATTGGTGGCTCGTGGCACCATGCCGTTCCCTGGCCTCGGCAATGGCCTTGCGCGAGTGGGCTTTTTCCGAGGCTTTGAGATCGCGTTTCTGGTAGGCATCGCGTGCCTGGTCGATCCTCTTGTTGATGCTCATCTCGTCCCCCGCGCTGTAATGATTTTGCCCATTATACTGCACTGGTCTGCAGAGGGCAAGCAGGTAGGCTGGTTGCTCCACCATGATCGTGGCTCGGGATGGCGGGAAGGAATCTGCCTGAGAAGCAGATGACGAGGGACACGAATGCATCTCACGCCACGCTGTGCCCCGGCAGGGCACAGAACGCTCAGCACCTGTGCTGAAGAGTTGGTGCCCCTCCGGCCGGGTGCTGCTCGCCCGGCCGGAGAGGTATGCGGTGCTGTCGCGGCCGTGTGTGCGTTGGCTCGAGAACGATCCTAGTCCGCCGCTCCTGCGGCTTGCTGCACGATGTCTCGCAGGTGTCTTTGTATGTTAGTAGGCAGGGGCTCGGGCCGGTGTTGGGCCAGGATCTGCTCTACACGGGCGCTTGCCCGCTGACCCAGGTCCTGGCCGTCCCTGGCCAGCCAGTCCTGGTGGTTGTGGCGGTCGATCAGGCCCGGATACCAGCGCCCTCGAAAATGCCTCAGGGTGTGCCTGGCGTCCAGAAAATGCCCGTCGGGTCCCACGGCGTCGATCACGTCCAGGGCCAGCGTCTCGTCGTTGATCTCTACCTCGGCCAGGGCGGTACGTATCCAGCTCACCAGCTCGTCACAGATGACAAGCTGTGCCAGAGATCCGGTCAAACCTGACTCCAGGTAACCCATGTCGTGGACGAGGTGGCTGCCGGCGAGGGCGTTGGCCATCAGCGTCAAGGCGGCCTCAATACCGGCCTGCTGGTCTACACACTTGGAGTCACTGCAGCCCCCAAGGGCGAACATCGGCAGGTCATTGAAGTGAGCCAACTCCTGGGCGATGAACTGCTTCTCAGGCTCTACGTAGGGGCTCACCGTGGTACGCATGTCCAGTGCGCTGGCACCCCAGCCGGTGGTCATGAAGGGCGCCCCTTCGCACTTCAGCTGCGAGAGTACC
Organism: Anaerolineae bacterium; assembly: GCA_023544525.1. GTDB lineage: Bacteria > Chloroflexota > Anaerolineae > JAAYZQ01 > JAAYZQ01 > JAMJFU01. The sequence continues at coordinate 4,501 of JAMJFU010000092.1, forward strand.
AACCCCACCAGGCAGCCGGCATTCCAGATGGCCATGTTCCCGGCCAGGGTGATCGGCGCGGTGGCGCCACCCAAGGCAACCGGGATATACGTCGCCGGGACGCCTTTCCCCGATGTGTATAGCAGCTTCTGGAGAGCTTCGGCATTATGCTGCAGGCCGTTGGTCACGTTCACGTAACAGGCTACCAGGGGTCGCTGTCGTAGCGCGGCAGGACCGCCGGCTACCACCTCCGCCATCTTGACTGCGTCTATGCACCCGTCCAGGTCGGTCGTGACAAAGACGATGGGCTTGGTGGTGTTGTTGAGCATCGCTTCCATCTGGTATCGATCGGCGACCAGCGTGGGCACGTCCACGGGCAGGAACATCGACATCACAAAATCGACGTTGGGCAGCGCGTCGCCCACGATCGTCCCTTCTACGACGTCGCGCAGCAGAGGTGAGCGCCGCTCCCCTGTCCGGTGATCCAAGATGTTCAGGCAGTCCGAGCCTGTGCCAAAGAAGGTATGGTGGCCCCCGGCCGGCACGGCGGGAGCTCCCTGCCTTGAGAAGAGCGTAACCTGACTGGGCACCGTGCTCAGTGCACTTTCGACCAGCCTGGCAGGGATGCGTACCCGGTTCCCGTCGGACACCCCCGCGCCTGCCTCCTGGAGCAGGTCGATAGCCGGTTGGTAGTGCAGCCGGACCCCCGTACGTTTCAGGATCTCCAGGCTGGCCTCGTGCAGTTTGCGGCACTGGCCGTCCGACAACCGGCGGAAGGCCGCGCCGGGGATAGTGGTGTGGTTTGCGTTTGGCAATCTCATGCGATAAGGAACCCTTCTGGTAAAGGATCGTCCGGCGTGACCACGAAGCGGTGTAATCCGGTGAGGTGCGCGCTGCCTCGCACCTGAGGCACAATGGCAGGGAAGACCTGGGCTGGGTCCGGCGAAGGAGCGCCGACGGTGATCTCTTCCAGGATCCGGCCCTCAAAGCTGGTGCCGAGCAGGCCCTGGTTGACAAAGGGCTGCCCCTTCTTCAACTCGCCCCGACGGTGAAGCAGGGCCATCTTGGCCGAAGTACCGGTACCGCAAGGCGAGCGGTCGACGTGTCCCTCGCCCAGGACGACAAAGTTCCTGCCACGACCTTCCGCGTGACCCGCCGGATCGTAGAACTCGGCCACATCGACAGCATCAATATAGGTACGCACCGGGTGGCGCACGCTCAACTGCTGGTTGGCGGCTTCGATAGCCGCCATCCCCCACTGCCTTAGTTGCGGCGAGTGCTCCGGTGTAAGGGCCAGGCCGATCTGATCCACCGAGATCATGACAAAGAATCCCCCGGCGAAACAGACGTCGACCTGGACACTGCCAAGGCCAGGGATGTCCAGGCGCTGGGCCAGGGAATAGACAAAAGCAGATTCGAGCTTGATAGCGACGCTGCTGGCGTGCGGCCATCCGGCAGTCCGATCGATCGTAGCCAGGGCGTGCACCGGGCCCGAGGGGGAATCCACGACAACGGCCAGCTCATCCTGTTGGGATTCCAGCCAGCCCATCTCGATAAAGGCTGCCACGGTGCCGATCACTCCGTGGCCACACATGTACGGATAGCGCTGGGCGTCCATAAAGACGATCCCGAAAGCTCCCTCGTCGCTGACCGGCTCGGTAATGACACCGGCGAACATGTCTCGATGGCCTCGCGGCTCACGGGTGAGCAACCGCCGGATGTGGTCGAGGTGCTCACTCATGTAAAGGCGCTTTTCGTTGATCGTGTTGCCGGGAATCGGTGGCAGCCCACCTACGGCCAGCCGGATTGGCTCGCCGGCCACATGGCTGTCTAGTGTCACGATTTGGTTCTCGAACCTCAGGAAATTGCCGGTGTCCAGTTGCATGCTCATGTACCTTCTCTGTCGTTCTGGGTTATTGCCTTTTGCCTGCCCCTCTTATAGCCAGAGGGTTTTTTTCAGGTCGGAGAACTCATCCCTCGGCCCCTCAAGTCGATTGCGGCCCAACTCCAGGACGAAGACATAGTCGGCGATGTTGATCGCCTGCCGGATATTCTGATCCACCAGTAGAATGGTTATCCCTTCCTCCTTCAGCCGGACCAGCAGACGGTACACTTCCCGCGCGGGTATGACCGCCAGACCGGCCGTCGGTTCATCCACCAGAAGCAGTTTGGGCTCGGTCATCAGCGCGCGACCCAGCTCCACCATGCGCTGCATCCCTCCAGATAGCTGGCCGGACGGTGAATGGCATCGCTCGCGAAGGATCGGGAAGCGCTCGTAATTCGCCTCAATCCGCTGCCGGACGCGGGCCCGATCGCGCCGGAAGGACCAGCCGCCCAGCTCCATGTTCTCCTCTACCGTCATGTTGGGAAAGACACTCTGGCGTTGGGCAATGTAGGACACGCCCAAGTTCACCAGTTGGTGGGCACGCGTGCCCATGATGTCGCGGTCCTGGAGCCGAATCTGGCCCTGGTCGGGCTTCACGAAGCCAAAGATCGCCTTGAGGAGGGTGGACTTGCCGACACCGTTGGGTCCAAGCACCGCCGTGATCTGCGCCTCACGCGCCCGCAAAGAGACCCCTTGCAGGATGTGGAGGTCCTTGTAGTAACCGACGTACAGGTTGCTGACCTCAAGCATCTTCAGCCTCCTCGCCTAGATACGCCTGGATCACGGCCTCATCGGACTTGACGGCTTCCGGAGGCCCGTCGGCGATGATCTCGCCGCTGTTGAGAACCAGCAGGCGCTCGCTGAGGGTAAAAATGGAAGTCATGTCGTGGCTGATGATAATGAAGGCCTTGCCCTGTTGATGAAGCGTGGTGATAAAGTCAAAGATCGTCTCCATCAACTGGGGATGAACGCCGGCAAAGGGCTCGTCCAGCAGAAGCAGGTCGGGGTCGGTCATGAGCAGTTGCCCCAACTCGACGAGCTTCTGTTGGCCGCCCGACAGGCTGCGGGCATAGTCATTGCGCAGGTGGTCCATCGTCAGAAAGTCGAGCACTTCGCGCGCTCGCGACTCCCACGCCTGGCGGCCCCTTTCGGGACGGATCGCCAGGGCTGGGACCATGAGATTCTCCATCACCGTCATACGACGGAAGGCTCGCGGCACCTGGAAGGTGCGCCCCAGGCCACGGCCAAGTACCTGGTTCGGCTTGAGATGGCCGATGTCCTGACCGTTGAGATGAATCTTGCCCCCGTCGGGCTCGTAGATGCCGGCAATGGTGTTCACCAGTGTGCTCTTTCCCGAGCCGTTCGGGCCGATCAGCCCTACTCGCTCGTTCCCCGACAGCCGCAGGGACACTCCGTTCAGGGCCACGATGCCGCCGAAACGCTTGGTCAGATGCTCGACTTCAAGCTCCATCGGCTACAACCCTCTCTCGCGACTCTGCTCGCGGACCCGCGCGAAGCAGCCGCTGGAAGACCGGGGCGAGCAGCCCGTTGCGCGCAAAGCGGAGCGTAATCACCAGAAGCGCGCCAAAGATCACCAGCCGCCAGGCCTCGAATTCGCGCAGCGCTTCCAGGCTGACCTCGATGAGCACTGCCCCAAGAGCGGCGGCTACGAGGCTCTCCACCCCGCCGATGACGGCCATGGCGATGACCAAACCCATCTGGGGGATGATCATGATGTTAGGCGTCAGGATCGCGACATAGTGGGCAAAGAGCGTCCCGGCAAGACCGGCTATCATGCTCGTGAGCACAAAGGCCAACACCTTATAGCGCACAACATCCACCCCACGCGCCGCGGCTGCCTCTTCATCTTCGCGGATAGCACGAAGGAACAATCCCACACGCGTGCTGGTCAGCCAGTACATCAAGAGCAGGCACAGCAGCAGGAACAAGAGCATGGTATAGTAGTAGGGGACCCGCGAGATCACGTCACCGAAAAGGGGCGCCACGTGCAAGCCGTGGTCACCTCGGGTGATCTGAGGCTCGCCCCGGATGAGCATACGCAGGATCTCGGAAAAAGCAATGGTAAAGAGGGCCAAGTAAGAGGCCTTGAAGCGCAGGCATAGAGCGCCGATTACCCAGCCGACGAGGCCCGCTGCCAGAGTGCCCACGAGAATGCCGGCCAGTGGTGGTAGGCCAAAGAACCGGCCCAGCACTCCTGATGTATAGCCGCCGATGGCCATGAAGGCCATGTGCCCCAGCGAGAATTGCCCTGCGGTGCCGGCCAGCAGTGCCCAACTGGAGGCCAGGATGGCATAGAAATAGCCGATGGTGAACACGTGCAGCCAGTAGCTCTGCACCAAGAGTGGCAGGCTCAGGGCGACACACAGGGAAAGGAAGCCCAGAGCCCACTCAGGATGGAGCGGCAAGCGTCGCAGGATGGTCATGCTTCCTTCCTTCCGAAAAGTCCCCGTGGCCGGAACAGCAGCACCAGGGCAAAGATGACCAGTCCAAAAGCGGTCTTGTAGTTGAGTGCTCGGCTGGGATCGGGGAAGTAACCCACGCCCAAGCTCTCCACCAGTCCGATCAACAGCCCGCCCAGGATGCTGCCCTGGATCGAACCCATCCCACCCAGGACGATGATCACATAGGATCGGATGGATGGCACGGCGCCGACGTCAGGAGTTACGAAGAAACTGGGTGCGAGCAGGGCACCGGCCATCGCTGCCAGACCGGCCCCCATCGCAAAGGCAGCGCTGTTCATAACCAGCGAGTTAATGCCCACGACAGCAGCCGCCTGCTTGTCTTGGCTGACTGCCCGCAATGCCTTGCCCAGCCAGGTCCGGTTGATCAGGAGAAGCAGTAGGCCGAGCAGGATCAACGCCATGACACTGGCCGTCAGTCGATCCGCGCTCAGGCGTACAATGCCCAGGTCGATTGTGCCCTCGAAAAAGGATGGGGGCCGGTGCGGGTACGGACCAAAGAGCGCCAGGGCCAGGTTAAGAAGGAAAAACGACAGCCCGAAGGTGATGAGGACCGCATATTCGTCAGGCCGCTCGATCCTCCCCTGGTGCATCGGCCGCAGGAAAGCCAGCTCAAAGACCAGCCCCAGTAGAGCTGTAGCCAGTCCGGCCAAGGGGATGACCAGCAGGGGGTGAAGGCCGGTGAACGCATTGAGGATAAAGTACGAAGCATATCCCCCCAACATGTAGAACTCGCCATGGGCAAAATTGATGACCCGGAGGATGGAGAAGATCAGAGTCAGCCCCAGGGCCATGAGTGCGTAGAGCACCCCCATCGTGACTCCCGTGGCGCCAAGTGACCAAAAGTAGCTCATCGCTAACCCTTCCTCATAAGGGGCTGAAGAGGGCATGCCTCCCCACCGCGCGGTAGGGAGGCATGCCGTGATCTATGTTATGGCGACGTGTAGAGGGGACCGGTGGCCCGCTCGGTGGGAAAAACGACGTTCGCGTCCCCGGTAGATTGATCCACTTCGGTGTACTGCAAGATGTAGGTGTTGGGCGTAGGCCACTGGTGCCACATCCAGGCCGGCACGCCCTCAGAGATCGGTTTCTTGGATGTGTACTCGAACCAGTAATCTCCCATGGCACCCGTATACTTGATGTTCTCTAGCGCGTCGATAATGGCATCAGGGTCGGCCGAGCCCGCCTGCTTGATGCCCTCCATCAACAGGTGAGCTGCATCGTAGGCTGCCATTGCCGAGCCTCCTGGCTGATGCCCGTAGCGCTCTTCAAAACTGGTGATAAACGCTTCGGTCTGGGCATTCCACAGTGCCTCGGGTAGGCCGACGTAGGTGAAAAAGACGTATTGTCCGCAGTCACCCACGTTCTCCCAGAACTCGGGGTACTGGGTGTCGACACTGCCGTAGTAGGCAGTTTCGGCCGTCGGTGCCAGGCCCAGGTCGCAGGCCTGGCGCAAGAGCCGGGCGTTCCCGATTCCGGTGATGATGCCGGCCAGGAGTTCAGGAGGGTCCTGCTGGATGCGCTGCAAGATCGGGGTGAAATCTTCGGTCGCCGGATCGGCGTAGATAACCTCGACGTCAGTCACGCCCAGGTCGGCCAGTTGTTGTTGCCAGACCGGGCCATTCAGGCGCCCGTAGTCGGTGTCCTCGGTGATGAATATGATCTTTTTCCAGCCTGCCGCGGCAATATAGTTGGTTGCGATGCTACTGTAGTACTCGATCGACGGAGCGATGCGGAACACCTCGGGGTAGCCGCTGGCGGTCACCTCGTCAGCCCAGGGCTCGGCGAACACAGTAGGGACATGGTATTTGTGGACAACTTCGCCCTCGGCAATGCCCACGCCACTGTGATACTCGCCCGTGACGCCGACCACGCCGTTCTGCACGATCAGTCGCTCGGTAACGGCGGTGCCTCGTTCTGGCAGCCCTTCGCTGTCGGCAAAGAGCAGCTCTACTTGTTTACCCAGTAGGCCGCCGGCCTCGTTGACCTCGTCGACCGCCATCTCAGTTGCCTGTCGCATCTCGGTACCGGCCTGGTAGGCGCCGGGAGCGGAGAGTGGGCCGACTGCACCGATGAGGATCGTATCGCCTTCCACTTGAGGCTCGGGAGCAGCGGTGACCAGCACCTCCTTCTCCACCTCGACGACCGTGGTAACCTGCTTTTCGACCATCACGGTCTCCACCACCACCTGGGGCTCAGGTGTCGAACCGCACGCCGAGGTAACCAACACCACTATCGTGAGGATGACCACCAACGTAGACACGCTTTTACGCTGCACTTCATACCTCCTCAATGAGATCATTCAGTTGTCACATTAGGATCGACACTTTCCGGCAAGGGCGGCAAACCCCGGCAGACCAAAATCGGGTGCGCAGCTACCTCCTTCTCCGGCCCCGTGCCGGCCACGATCACGAGCCCGATGGGATGTTGTCGCCCAGGTCAGCGGTTTTCCCCCAGCACGGCCTCCTTCAGACCACGCCGAGCGTGCTCCCCTCCGGCCGGGTGAGACGCAGAAGCCCATTCGCAGGCTAAGGCTGGGAGCGGGGCTCCTCAGTCGCTTCCACGCTCCAGTGCCTGGCGTGTGCCCTCCCAGGTCTCCCGCACGTATTGCTGGACGATGCGACGCGCCGCCTCGCCATCTCTCGCTTCCAGGGCGTCGATGAGCTGGTAATGGCGCTGGAGATCGCGCTCCGACACCGCTAGCATCAACTGCCACGATTCGTCATCTACTTCAAACAGGGATCCATACATCGAATGAGGATCAAGCCAATCCCAGACCTGGCGGAGAAGCTGGATCAGGAAGCGTTTGCGACAGGCGTGGATGGCAATCTCGTGAAACTCTCGATTGGCCCGCCGTGCACGCTCCATCGAGTCCCTTTGGGGAGTAATGGTTGTTGAGTGGAGAAGCGCTCGCATCCGATCCAACTCTTCGTCGGTAATCCGCTCGGCTGCCAGTTCCATGGCCAGCCCCTCCAGTAGTTCCCGCATCCCGCAGACGTTCTCAATATCCTCCGCAGTAAGGGATACTACTCGAATCCCTTTGTAAGGAATGCGAACGACGAGACCTTCGCCGGCCAACTGGTTGAGAGCATCACGCACAGTGATCTGGCTGATGCCCAACTCGTCGGCGATGGCTTCCTGGCGGAGCCATTCATTGGGTTTCAGTTGGCCGCTAAGAATCGCAGTACGCAGAGCATCGGCCGCCGCTTCGGACAGAGTCTTTTTGGTCAGTCGGATGGGACTGCGCTCGGACAGAGGATCCTCCTTATGCGTTGCATAAACACAGCAGCTAAGATTATATATTATATATAATTCTACCACACGTAGGGGTTTTTGTCAATACGCAGATCTTGGCTTTTTTCAGGTGCCCAGCACTTTTGGCCTTCACCACCGCGAGCACGCGCAGCACCGGCACAGTCGCGGTTCGCGGCAGGGCGCGCCGGGAGCATGCGTGATGGCATACCGAGAAGCACTGCGCAGCGCCCTGCCATCTGTGCTAGAATGGCAAAAGTGTGGTAGAATGTCCCCAGTATTTTGGCTGGTCGCTTCGGGAGATGAATATGCAAGAGATCATGCGACGAGACGTGGGAGATGAATGGCTCTCGCGCTGGCGGCTCGCCCGCGCGACGGTGATGGCGGCGAGCAGCTGGATCCTGGCCTTGCCGGTGCTGGCCCGGCTGATGAATTGGCGCCGGAGGACGGCTGCCTGGGTGCAGAACATCATCGGGCCTCTCAGCGGGCTGATTTGGGGGCGCATTGGCTGGATCGGGGTCCGCCGCTATGGCTTTAGCAATGAGGACGCCTTTCTGGCGGGTGGCCTGGCCGGAGCCATGGCACCCACGGT
>JAMJFU010000093.1 GCA_023544525.1 Anaerolineae bacterium
GATGCTCATCAAGAACGGCATCGCCAAGGCGGCCGAGGCCGTGGTGCAGGCCCTGCGCGACATGGCGCAGGACATCGACACCAAGGAAGAGATCGCCAACGTGGCCGCCATCTCGGCCAACGACATGGAGATCGGCGAGCTGATCGCCGAGGTCATGGAGAAGGTAGGCAAGGACGGCGTCATCACCGTCGAGGAGAGCAAGGGCCTGGCCTTCGAGACCGAGTACGTGGAGGGCATGCAGTTCGACCGGGGGTACATCTCGCCCTACTTTGTCACCGACCCGGAGCGCATGGAAGCCGTCATCGAGGACCCGTTGATCCTGATCCACGACAAGAAGATCAGTTCCGCCCAGGACATCCTCCCCCTGCTGGAAAAGATGGTCCAGACAGGGCACAAGAACCTGGTGGTCATTTCCGAGGACGTCGACGGCGAGGCGCTGGCCACGTTGGTGCTAAACAGGCTGCGGGGGGTGTTCAACGCCCTGGCGGTCAAGGCACCCGGCTTTGGCGACCGGCGGAAGGCGATGTTCCAGGACATCGCCGTACTGACCGGCGGGCAGGTCATCACCGAGGAGATGGGCCGCAAGCTGGAGACGGCGCAGCTCAGCGACCTGGGCCGGGCGGTGAAGGTCATCTCCACCAAGGAAGAGACGACCATCGTCGGCGTCGAGGACGAGGCCATCAGCAAGGAGATCCTGGGACGCATCAACCAGATCAAGGCCGAGATCGAGGCCAGCACCTCGGACTATGACAAGGAAAAGCTGCAGGAGCGGCTGGCCAAGCTGTCGGGTGGCGTGGCCATCATCCGCGTCGGCGCTGGCACCGAGGTGGAGCTGAAAGAGAAGAAGCACCGCGTCGAGGACGCCCTGAGCGCCACGCGCGCGGCGGTGGAGGAAGGCATTGTGCCGGGTGGTGGTGTGGCCCTCATCAACGCCGTCTCTGCCCTGGACGATGTCAAGATGACCTATCCCGACGAGCAGACGGGCGTGGCCATCGTGCGGCGGGCGTTGGAAGAGCCGATGCGCCAGTTGGCGATCAACGCCGGGAAGGACGGGGCGGTCATCGTCGACAACGTGCGCCGGCAGCAGAAGGAGCAAGACGACGTGAAGGTCGGCTACGATGTGCTGCGCGAGGGGTACGTGAACATGGTCAAGGCCGGCATCATCGACCCGGTGAAGGTGACGCGCAGTGCCGTGGAGAATGCGGCCAGCATTGGGGCCATGATCCTGACGACCGAGGCGCTCATCACCGACATCCCGGAGAAGGAAAAACCGCAGATGCCACCCATGCCCGAATACTAATCGGGAACCAAATAGAACCGGGGGGCCACGTCCCGACCTATGGCGTGACCCCCCATGCCCTGTCTTGAAAACAACGGCCTGTGGTCCGCCTCCACCCAGGTCGGCATGGCTCAGGTTGGCCTCAAACAGGTTGGCCAAGCTTTGCCCGGCAAAGCCTCCGGCTCTGGATTATGTGGCGGCTTCACGCCACATAGATCCTTATTCGTTAGCCTGCTTTCTGTTTACTGTATCCGAAATAGCAGCCATAAAAGGAGACTTTCTATATGGACATAATAACCGTGGAGGGACTAAAGACCTTTCTAACCAGATATCCTGGTTGGTACGTCTCGCTGTTTATGCCTACGCATCGGCGAGGGCGAGAAACTGAACAGGACCCGATTCGCTTTAGGAATTTGCTTCGCGAGGTGGAGGGACGCTTGCTGGACAAGGGCTTACGGTCCCCGGACGTGCGGGAGATGCTGAAGCCAGCTCAGCGCCTATTACAGCAACCGGGTTTCTGGCGGAACCAGAGCGACGGCTTGGCGGTATTCTTTACGCCAGAAGAATTTCACTACTATCGTCTTCCTCTCCCGTTTGAAGAACTGGTCGTGATCTCTGACCGTTTTCATCGCAAACCGCTGCTGCCCTTCTTTGCCAGCGACGGCCACTTTTACATCCTGGCGCTTAGCCAGAACCAAGTCAGGCTGCTGGAAGGTACCCGATACACAGTGGATGAGATCGACCTTGAAAGTATGCCCAAAAGCATGGCCGAGGCGCTTCAATATGAGCGTTTCGAAAAACAGCTACAGTCTCGTAGCGGCACATCGTCGGGAACGGGAAGTCGCACGGCCATGTTTCATGGTCATGACATCGGTGACGAAGCCAAAGACAGGATTCTGCGTTGGTTCCATATTATTAACGATCAGTTGCCCAACCTGCTCACAGGCGGGCAATCACCTCTCGTGCTGGCAGGGGTCGAGTACCTCTTTCCACTATACAAAGAAGCAAGCTCGTATCCTCATCTTCTAGAGGAGGGAATTCCAGGCAACCCGGAGGAGCTCAAGCCCGAAGAACTACATGCCCAAGCCTGGCCGCTCGTGCAGCCTACCTTCATGAAAGCACGAGAAAAGGCGGCCGCTCAATACAGTCAGTTGGTCGGTACCGGACAAACCACAGCCGATGTGAAGGAGGCCGTTCTGGCAGCGCATCACGGGCGGGTGGACATATTGTTTGTTGCCGTCGGTATTCAAGTGTGGGGCGATTTTGACCCAAGCACCGACACAGTCCACATGCACCAGGACCCCGAGCCCGGTGACGACGACCTCCTTGACCTGGCTGCTATCCAGTCCATTCTGAATGGGGGAACTGTGTACGCGGTTGAGCCAGAAGAGGTGCCCGAACATGCTCCCCTTGCAGCAGTGCTCCGCTATTGAGATCGGGCGTGGTGTGCATGGGCTAGCCTGGTATGATGTGACTGCACGGTGACACCTGGGGGGATGCTGTTGGGAGATTATCCCTGCCATCCACCCCTTGGTCTTTCCCACCCTGGCGCACCCACTCTGGCCGCTGGCGCATCCCCGCCGAGGCCCTCCTCGACTTCGAGCCGCCCGCCCCACTCAGTGGTTCCCCCGTCGCCCTTCCGCGCCGCCCCGAAAACGACTGCGGACGCCGCAAAAGCCCTGCCCGGCCCACCGCCCTGCGGAAAACCTCCTTGACAGGACGCGCCAAGTGCAGTAAAATGCGAGAGCGCCACGTGGTTGAGTAATCGCCTCATCGTAGCGGTGGAAATCCCCGTGAATTCGCAGTAGCTGCCGCAGGCAACCTGGTATCGGCCGGCGTTTGCCTTCGGCTTTCTTGTCATACGCAGAGAGGGGGTGATCACCTGGGCGAGAGCTGCCAGCCGCTCGTAGGGCTACGAGCGGCTTGGGGAGCAGAACTGCCCACGTGACCGGCGCCGAGTGCCCGGTCACGATCCCTGGGGTACCACACCCCAACAAACTTATTATACGAGGAGATTCAATGAGGTTAGTTGGAACACGCGTCGTTCTTCGAGACAGCAGCCAAGATTCCGACGACGAGGATCTCTTCCGTTGGCTGAATCTTGAAGAGTGGAAATACTACGATGAGCCCGACAAGCCATTCATTGGCATAAGCCGAGAAGAGTTCAATCAGCGACTCGAGGCACGCAGGCGTCGTCCCCGAAAGCCTTCCCCCAACAGCCGCGGTTGGCATGTCGACACCACCGAGGGCCAACACATTGGCTGGGTCAACTACTACCATCTGGACGAGCAGGCGAAACGAGCCTATGTGGGCATCTGCCTGCCGGAAGAGGAAACGTGGGGGAAAGGCTATGGCACAGAGGCCGTACGCCTTCTAGTTGATCATCTATTCGATGAGATGGAGCTCCAGGAAATCAGAACAGCCACCTGGACGGGCAACAAACGGATGGTGCGCTGTGCAGAGAAGAGCGGTTTCGCGGTAGCGGCAAGGATGCCACACCGAGCCGAGTTTTCTGTCCGCGGCGAACCCTTGGAAAGGATAGAGTTCTCTATCTCCCGCGAGGATTGGCCGGCTCAAGATGATGTCGGTGCCTAACCTCTCGCTGGAGGCGACGCGGCTATCGTCGCGATGAAGCCGCGGGCGGTTGGGCAACTACGGTGATCAACTGCCGAGCTTTCGGATGGCGTCCGGCCTGTTTACCTAAGCAAATGATCCCACTGCCCATGGTCCGTGAAAGTCGCGCTGAGCAACCCGAAGAAATTCCAGGGCACGACGGCAACCGCGCCTAGAAGTGCGGACAGGCCCACGATGACCAGGACAGTGGCCCGAGTGGACCATCCGCGGGTGGCTGCCAGGTGGTGCGCTGGCAATCCTGCCAGGGCTCCGATTAGAATGGGGAGAGGAAATCCCCACAGGAAGGTAGAGACGACAAAGCTGGGATCAGCCAGCAGCTTGACTGTAAACTCGTCGCGGATCCAGAGGTCCATGGTGAGGAGACCCATTCGATACCTGTTTGCCACCGCCGGCCGGCCAGTCCCCTACTGCTCACTTTCCGAATTCCCGGATCCCTCCCCTCAATGAATCCGAACATCCGTGCTATAATAGACATATGAAGGCAAAAGAGTTTCGCCAACCATCTCGCACATTCGCCATCCCCAAGGGGCACCTCGCCTCAGCCAGATACCCGCTCCTGGACGTCCGTCATGCCCCCCACGACCCCCCAAACGCCGGATCCCTGAATCCCCCAGGAGGGACCCACCATGCCCCACAACCCGGACAAACGCCAATCTCCAATCCCCAATCCTCAATACCCAATCCCCAATCTCCAATCCCCCACTCCCCAATCTCCCATTCCCACCCCCCGCCATTGAACCTCAGAGAAAAATTTGGGTGGGTGGGAGGGTGGGTGGCAAGCCGCCTCGCTCCACGTCACCTGCCCCTCTTTGCCTCGATGCAGCTCGGCGACCGTTCGCCAGCCCAGTTTGCGCCTGCCTCGCTTGCCGGTCCCCTCTTTGCCTGGATCGTAGGGCGAACCCGCTCGCTGCTGGGCGTCACCTTGGCCCACGGTCTGGCCAACGCCGGCACCTTCCTGGTCATGCCCTCTGTGTTGGGGGTCTGGCGCTGGCGGTTCAGTGTGGGCAACAGCAGTTCCCGGGGCCAACGCTGCCGGGCCGGGGCTGATCGGCTGGTGATGCTAGTGCAGCGCGCGGAGGATGTGCACCACGACGTCGATCAGGAAGGCCAGCATCAGGGGCACGATGGCCACGTTCAAGAGTTCAGGGAGGCTTTGGAGCCGAGGCGAGTTACTGTCCCGCGCGAACTCCTTGATGGTGAGGATAACCAACAGGGTCACCACGGCCAGCACGCCCAGGCCCGCCCCTGGCGCATCCGGGATCAGCATCGTAAACATTTCACCCTCCGGAGTGATGCTCTGGCATCGCCTGTGCCGGCCCGTCTGCCGGCCAGGGCCTCAGTTCAGCCGGAACTGGGAGCCGTTGGCTGTCTTGGTGACCTCGATGCGCACCGGGAAGGCGTCCTTGAGCTCTTCGATGTGGGTGATGGCCAGAATACGCGCAAAGTCGTCCTGCACCGAGTTGATGGCCTCCACGAGCCGCTGCCGGCCCTCGGCGTCCTGGGTGCCAAAACCCTCGTCGATGACCAGGAACTGGAGTTGGGCCCCCGCGCGCCGGGCCAGCAGCTTGCTGAGGGCCACACGGATGGCAAAGTTGACACGAAATGCCTCGCCCCCCGAAAAGAGCTCGTAGGAGCGCGTACCCAGTTCGTCGGCGATGTTGATGTCCAGCGTCTCCAGGGTGTCGCCCTTCAGGGTCTCGCGCTGGGTCTCGAAGCGGACGTGCATCCGGCCCTCCGTCATCCGTGCCAAGAGCCGGTTGGCCTCGTACTCGATCTCGGGGATGGCAGCCTCGATGATCATGGCCTGGACGCCCTTCTTGCCAAAGGCCAGGCGCAGCTCCTCGAACACCGCCTTTTCCTCCGCCGCGCGCTGGCGCTCGGCGACCCGGCGCACCCGTTCGGCCGCCAGATAGCTGCAGTGGTCGAGCTTCTGTTGGGCGGCACCCAGGGCTTGCCTGGCCCGCGAGGCCTGCGCCTGCAGGTCCTCGACATGGTGGGCCTTGCCCTCCATGTCTTGCTTCACGCTGGGCAGGCGTGCCACCTCGGTCGCAAGTGCCCCCCGCTGGGCCTGGTCCTCCGCCAGGCTCTGCTGCCAGCGTTCCTGGCGCGTTCGCAAGCCGGCCAGCGCCTGTCGCTCCTCGTCGATCCGCTCCCGGGCGGTCTGCAGCGCTTGATACTGTGCCTCGAACTCGGCGAGAGCAGCGACGTCGTCGCGGGCCTGCCCGTGGGCGTTCGGATCGTAGTCCAGACTCTCCAGCTCAGATACCAGCCGTTGCAGCCTGGCCTGATCCTCCTGGGCATAATCCCCCTGCGCCAGGCGCGACTCGAGGGCAGCCAGCTCGGCGTTCCCATCCTCCAGCTCCGCCGCGGCCTGGCGGGCGTCGGCCAGGGCCTGCTCCAGTTGGGCCTCGTGGCGCTGCTGAGCTGGCAGCGTTGCCAGTTTACGATCCAGTTGAGTGACCTCACCCTGGAGTTGGCGGGTCTCGGCCTCGATCTCGCGCGCCCGGGCATCATTGGCCCGGTAGTTCTCCTTCAAGGCCATGCCTTCGTGTTCGAACTGCTCCTCCAGTTCCTCGCGGTGCTCGCCGGACAGTGCTTGCCCACAAAGAGGGCAAGTGGCCTCGCCACGCTCGTCCACCAGCACGTCCAGCTTTTTGCGCAGAGCCTCCATCTCGGCAAGGAGTTGCTCGTTGCGGACCTTCAGGCCGGCCGCCTCCTCGTTCAAGGCCTGGATCCGGGCCTGCGTTGCATCGCGGGCGGCCTGGTCGGCCTCCAGCGCAGCCAGCCGGGCCCCTGCCTCGGCCAGGTCGCCTGCCAGCTTGTCCACCTTCGCCGCCCGGCGTCCCAGATCCGTGACACGTTCTTTCAGCCGGCTGCAGGCCAGCTCCAACTCGTGGCGTGCAGCGTCAAGGACCCGCTCCACAGCACGCTGCTGCTCCTGTACCCTGGCATACTGGGCCAGTCGCTCGTTCCAGGCAGCCTCGTCCTTTCGCGCCTGGACGAAGCGGGCATATCCCGCCTCGACCTCCGTGCTGCGGGCCAGGACCGACTCGTAGTGCGCCAGCCGCGTCCCTCGTTCAGCGATCTGCGCCTCGACATCCCGGAGCTCCTGCTCTGCCTGCTGCAGCCGGCGGTCCAGGTCGCGCAGGCGCGCCTGTTGGTGTTCAAGGGATTGATATTGGTGGCGCAGCTGGAGCAGTTCTCCCTCGGCCTCGCGGAGCGTCTCCGCCAGTTGGGTGGCGCGCTCCCTCGCCTGGGCCAGTTCGGCCTCATACTCCGGCTCAAGGGCCAGTTCCCGATCGATGTCGCGCAGGACCCCTTCCAGCTCGGCCAGCTGCCGGTCCTTCTCCTTGACTTTCTCCTTGGCCCGCTGCTCGTACTCGTCATAGATGCCCAGGCCCAGGATCTCGCCCAGCACCTGCTTGCGCTCAGCGGGGGTACGCGTGGTGAAAGCATCTGCCTTGCCCTGCACAAGGAAGGCCGAGTTCGTGAAGGTCTCGTAATCCATGCGCAAAAGACGGATGATCGCCTCCTGGGTGGCCCGCACACCAGACTCGGCGATGGAGTGAAAGTCGCCGTCGTGTTGCACCTGCAGATCCAAGATCGTGCGGCCCCGGCCGGTGCTGTCGCGCTTGCGCAAGACCCGGTACGCGTTGCCGCCCAGGTCGAATATGAATTCGACCTCCATCTCTGATTCGCCCATGTGGATGAGCTCATCGTCGCGCTTGGCGCGAGCCTTGCCCCACAAGGCCCATGTGATGGCGTCGAGCAGGGCAGACTTGCCATGGCCGTTGGCCCCGGCCAAACAGGCCAGATGGATGCCGTCAAACTGGAGGGGAGGGACGTTGTCCCGGTAACACATAAAGTTGCGGACCCGCAGTTGGAGCGGGATCATGCCTATCGCATTCCTTTCTCAACTTCGCCAGGGGATCGATCCCCCTACCCGGGGCATCTCCCCTCTCACCGGAGTGGTGCGCGTCGACCTTCGGTACGGCCTGTCCTGCTGACGGCCCGGCGACCTCACTTGAATGCAACACGGCCCCGGCCATGGGGTCTAGCCGGGGCCAGCGGCCCGCCATAGAGCGGGAGACGGGATTCGAACCCGCGACAGTCTGCTTGGAAGGCAGATGCGCTACCACTGCGCTACTCCCGCACTGTCGGGGCGAGAGGATTTGAACCTCCGACTTCATCGTCCCAAACGATGCGCGCTAACCGGACTGCGCCACGCCCCGCCGGAGGATAGTATACTCGAATTGGAATGAAAGGTCAAACTTCCCGGAGAAGGGGAAATATGCTATAATCCGGCCATGGCTGACTATCAAGCGATCATCGGCATGGAAGTTCATGCCCAGCTATTGACCCGGTCCAAGATGTTCTGTGGCTGCAGTGCCGACGCGTTTGGTGCCCAGCCCAACACGAACGTCTGTCCAGTATGCCTGGCACTGCCAGGTGCCCTCCCCGTCGCCAACCGGCGCGCAGTGGAACAGACGGTCACCGTGGGCCTGGCCCTGAACTGCCAGATCAACGAAACAGCGGTCTTTTCACGCAAGAACTATTTCTACCCCGACCTGCCCAAGGGCTACCAGATCAGCATGTACGACTTTCCCCTCTGCCAGCATGGCTGGGTCGAGATCGAAAGCCCGGACGGGGCCCAGAAGCGTATCCGCATCCGGCGCGTGCACCTGGAGGAGGACACGGCCAAATCCTACCACATGGTCGAGCGTACCCTGGTCGATTTTAACCGTGCCGGGCTGCCGCTCATCGAGATCGTGACCGAGCCCGACCTCCGTAGCCCCGAAGAGGCGCGGCAGTACCTAATGGGGCTACGAACGGTCCTGCGCTATCTGGGCGTATCCAGCGCCGACATGGAAAAGGGCGCCATGCGCTGCGAGGCCAACGTATCATTGCGGCCGGCGGGCAGCGACGAGCTCGGTACCAAGGTCGAGGTCAAGAACCTGAACTCGTTCCGCGCGGTCAAGCAGGCGCTCGCCTATGAAATAGAGCGCCAGGCAGAGGCGTTGGATGCCGGGCAGCGGGTGCGACAGGTGACCATGGGTTGGAGCGAAGCGCGTGGCCAGACCGTCGAGCAGCGGGCCAAGGAAGAGTCAGAGGACTATCGCTACTTTCCGGAGCCTGACCTGCCGCGACTACAGGTCGCTCCGGCCTGGGTGGAGGAGCTTCGGGCCGCACTGCCCGAGATGCCGGACGTGCTGCAAAAGCGGTTTGTGGCCGAATATGGCCTGTCTCCCCTCGAGGCGTCGGTGCTGGTCGACGACCGTAACGTGGCGGACTATTTTATCAGGACCACAGAAGCCGCAGTCGAGCGGGCCATTCCGCCACGCATCGTTGCGAATTGGATCACCGGCGATTTCTTTCGACTGCTCAAGGCCAGAGACGGCGAGATCAGTGATCTGCAGATCACGCCCGCAGCCCTGGCCGAGCTCATTCGGCTGGTCGAGCGGCAAGAGATCACGGCCAGCAGCGGCAAGACCGTCCTGGAGGAAATGGCTGCCACTGGCCGGCCGCCGGGCGAGATCGTACGGGAGCGCAGGCTGGGCCAGATTTCCGACCAAGAGGTCCTGGATCAGATCGTCGGAGAGCTGATCGCTGCCCATCCCGAGGAGGTCGCAACATACCGGGCCGGGAAAGAAACGGTGCTACAATGGTTCATGGGCCAGGTAATGCGGGCCACACGGGGCAAGGCCGACCCCCAGGTGGTCCTGAGCCTCTTGGAGGAAAAGCTCAAGCCGTAGCCGGCCAGGACAACCCACGGCACATCCCTCACCTTTGCCGAGCCCTGTACAGATCGGCCTTTCCGCGCCAACTGCCTGTGACAAGTTGCACAGTCGGCCTGCTTGGACTATAATCCAGGGGCAAAATAAGAATTGCAGCGTGGCAATTCCTTTCCTCAAGGTATACCCGCGCGCAAGGAGGTGAAGGATCGGGTATATTTTTTTCCCCCGGGCCGGTGAGGCCACAGGCACCGGGCTTTTGCAAGCAAAAGCCCACCCATTCACTCACACATCACGCAAAGACACATAATAAGGAGAAAAGGATGAGCGAACTAAACCCCTTCAAGATTGCGCAAGCGCAATTGGCAGAAGCGGCCAAGATTATGGATCTAGATCCAGCCGTCCACGAACTGCTGCGCTGGCCACTGCGTGAATTTCACGTCACGATGCCGGTGCGCATGGATGACGGAAGTGTCAAGATCTTCCATGGGTTCCGGGTTCAATACAACGACGCCCGCGGACCGACGAAGGGTGGTCTGCGCTTTCACCCCGACGAGACGATCGACACGGTCCGTGCCCTGGCCGCCTGGATGACCTGGAAGACCGCTGTGGTGGACATCCCATTGGGTGGCGGCAAGGGTGGCGTGGTCTGCAACCCGAAGGAGATGTCAGAGACCGAGTTGGAGCGGCTGAGCCGGGCCTATATCCGGGCCATCGGCCATTACATAGGCGAAGAGACCGATGTGCCGGCGCCGGATGTCTACACGACCCCTCAGATCATGGCCTGGATGATGGACGAGTACAGTGTCATACGCGGCTACAATGTGCCGGGCGTCATCACCGGCAAACCGCTGCCGTTGGGCGGCTCGGCGGGGCGCGGGGATGCCACGGCCCGGGGCGGAATGTACACTGTGCGCGAAGCAGGAAAGTTGCTGGGGATCGATCTTGACCAGGCAACTGTGGCCATTCAGGGCTATGGCAATGCCGGGCAGTTCGCCCACAAGCTCATCGCCGAGATGTTTGGCTCCAAGGTCGTCGCTGTGTCCGACTCGAGGGGCGGCATCTATTGTACGGATGGCCTCGATTATGAAAAGGTAATGGCCTGGAAGAAAGAAAAGGGCACTGTCGTCACGTACAAATGCTGCGATGATTGCAAGCAGGTCACCAACGAGGAACTGCTCGAGCTCGACGTGGACGTGCTTGTCCCGGCTGCCCTGGAGAACCAGATCGGTGACTGGAACGCCGGCAACATCAAGGCCAAGATCGTGGCAGAGCTGGCCAACGGGCCGACGACGCCTGCAGGCGACGAGATCCTGCACAAGAACGGCGTATACGTGATCCCCGACTTCTTGTGCAACGCCGGCGGCGTGACCGTCTCCTACTTTGAGCAGGTACAGAATGCCTACGACTTTTACTGGGCGGTGGACGAGGTCTACACGCGGTTGGACAGGAAAATGACCGCTGCCTTCCACGCCGTGCACGAAGCGGCCCAGAAGTACAAGGTCCATAACCGGATGGGGGCCTACATTGTGTCCGTCGCCCGTGTGGCCGAGGCGATGAGGTTGCGCGGCTGGGTATAGATAGCGCGAGGGCAGTGCGCGCATAGCCGCCCTCCTACAGATCGAAAAACGGGCGCGAGGCTTGGCCTCGCGCCCGTTCGTTATGTTTGTCGCGGCGTTAGCGTAAGAAGCCCTCGGGATTGCGGCGCACGCCGTTGTAGATGACCTCAAAGTGCAGGTGAGGACCAGTAGAACGTCCTGTGGTGCCCATCGTACCGATGGTGTCGTTCTTGTTCACGACAGCGCCAGCCTTCACGCCGATGGTGTTGAGGTGCGCGTAGCGGGTCATGTAGCCATTGCCGTGATCGATGACCACCTGGTTGCCATAGCCCCACGTGTCCCGGCCAGCCATTACCACATAGCCCGCGTCCGCAGCACGGACGGGCACACCGGTGCGATTGGCAATGTCGATACCCAGGTGACCGCTCCAGAAGCGCTGGCTCAGCATGCCCTGGGTCGGCCAGGCAAAGCGGCCGGTGCCTGTGGGCGCTCCCTTGGGCGCCTTGCCCACGGCGGTCATAGGATAGTAGTTGGTCGGCACGACCTTCTTCCGCCCATCAGGCAGCATGATCTGTTGGCCAGGGGTCAGGGTGTACGGCTCGACGAGGTTGTTCGTCTTGAAGGCGACGATCTTTTCGACACTCGTCTGGTAGGTCTTGGCCAACTTTGCGACGGTGTCGCCCTTCGCTACGGTGTACCAGATGCCGTTGACCGGCGGGATGATCAGTTGTTGGCCTACGTTCAGCAGGTCCGGTGATTTCTCAACCTTGGGGTTAGCCCACAGGATCGTTTCGGCGTTCAGCTCGAAACCCTGAGCGATGGACCACACGTTGTCGTTGGGTTGGACGGTATAGGTGATGATCTGCATTCGTTCCCGCTCGGGAATGGTGGTATGAGGCACGGGCGCGGGAAATAGCGCGGTATTATTCTGGATGAGGCGGTTGACCCCACGATTGGTCACGGGGGCTGCAACGCTGTGGGTGCCGAGTTCAGGCGCTGGGGTAGGTGTAGGCAGCAATAAGTCGACGTTCGGGAAAGTGATCTGGGCGACGCTCACCACGCCCAGAGCCAAAAAGACGAGAACCAGGTGTAGGGCGAAACGGTTGACCAGCAGGCCATCTGCGATGCCAGTGCCGGTCCAGCGAAGCACTCGATCTAGGTGGGGCCGAAATTCAAACGTCCTTAGTTTGTCGTTGAGGAGAGATCCTGCTTCTCTAAGGTACTGCGCTCCCCTCCTCCCTGGCAGTGCGCTCCTCTGTCGCTGTATACGACCTGCGACAGAAGCCGCCATCTTGTGCCCTTTGGCCCAGATGGCTATTCCTTTCTCGCCCTGCACAGGGAGCTTGGATTGCGACTCGATCATGCATTCACTCCCAAGCTCGAATGGAAAATATCCCTGTGGCGCTCAGATTATACCATAGAAGGGGTCGGCTGCCAAATCAGGCTGGAAGATGTGCGCCTGTCCAAGATCCAG
>JAMJFU010000094.1 GCA_023544525.1 Anaerolineae bacterium
ATCATCAAGGGCACTGACTCGGAACCTTACTTCATCCTGCTATTCCATTATAGCATGACCAGGATCGAGTGTCAAATCACCGCGCTACCGGGGTTCCGTTCAGGTTAATATCGTCAATATTCGAGCGATGCGTTATCTACGACGGGCGCGAGTCTGGCAACATGGCCTGGCCAAGGCGCAGGCTGAGCACCCTGACCCAAATCTCGAACGCCGCGCATCCGCTTGCCGTCTCTTGCCTTTTCGAGTATAATGCCTCAACTGTCTGCCGCCAGCTGCTGGCCGGCGGAGTAGTCTATACTGAATCGATGGCATTCGCGGATGAATAAAGGATACGCTTTTGGTTTTCTGCTTGTATTGCTGGTCGTGGTGCTGGGGCTCTACGTCGCCTTCACGGGCTTTATGTCCAGTAGGGAGGCGCACCGAGATCAAACCCCCGATCAGGTAGAAGCACCCGTCGCAGAAGTCTCAAACACGCCAGCACCCCCGCCAGCTTCGGCCACACCCACCATCTTTGTCCTGCCTACGCCAGTGCCCGGGATTACTGCCACGCTAACTGCGGTGGCCCTGCCAAGCGTCACCGAAGCGCCCCCCCCGGAAGAGCCAACAGAGCAGCCACCTGCACCGCCCCCTACAGAGCCTCCACGACCGGAGTTGCCAACTAAGACGCCGCAAGCCGTGCAGCCACCCACGCCGGTGCCTGCCCCTGCTTACCAGTTCCGCCTGGCCGGACCGGTTTCTCCTGACCCCAGCTATGCGATTTGCTGTTACATCTTTGGCACCGTGCGGGATGCTGCCGGCAATGGGCTCGAGGGCGTGCGGGTGCAGGCGTTCAACGATTGGAGCAGCCTGCCGCCGGCCCTGACCAAGAGTGGGGCGGAAGCTGGCAAGTACGACATCCCCATTCAGCCCATGACGTGGTACGTCAGGATTACCGACGCCAACGGCGATCAGGTCAGCACCCAGATCCAGCTCCAGTTCGATCTCGAAGTAGCCAAGGGTTACCGGGTCGATTGGCAGCGCACCTACTAGTCTTGAGCGTAGGGACAGCGACCCAAGCCCCGCTCGGCACGGATGTGCGAGCAAAGCCTCACATAGGGTGCCTTTAGCCTCAGCTCCTCCAGCTTGCTCGGTTCCATGATCGACCACCAGAATTGCTCATCCTCTGGCGTCCACTCAAAGTCGGGCATGTAGATCAGGCTCATCACCCCGATCCAGGGCTGCCAGTGGCTCTTGGCATACTGGTAAGCGCGGACCATATAGTCTGCCTGGACGAACTCGTCCTGCACCCGGTGCCAGTAGTAGGGACTGTTGGGGCGCTCATCACGAGTCCAGCCAAACTCTAGCACGACGACCCGCTTCTGACCATCGCCATTTTCGACCATGATCTGGCGTAGATCCTCCACGTGACGGAAGCAATAGATCCGGCAAGCCGGACCTGGGCAGTTCGGGTCACCCCTATTGTAATAGTTCGCGTCGTTGGCAACCTGGGCTGGATCCATCTCCGGCGGCGCTTTGTAGCCCGCGCCGTGGGCACCCAACGCATCGAAATAGGCCTTGGCCCCGGCAGTGTACATCGACCGGAGGAACCTCGTATCGGGCACTGCCCGTTGGCTCAACTCCGTCGTAGGCGCCAGGCCAGCGCTGATCACGATGGCGCCAGGATCCCCATTCTTGATCACCTGGTAGGCCCGCTTGAGCATCTGCGTATACTCGGCGGCGTTGGGCGCCTTGTTGCCCCATTCGCGGGCCAGGTTTGGCTCATTCCAGACCTGATACGCCTGGATTCGGCCCCGGTAACGGCTAACCATCGCCGACAAAAAGTCGGCAAAGTGCTTGATGTTCCCCGGCGGCGGACCCGCCCACTCTGGCTGGTGATCGACGCGCACGATCAGCTTCAGGCCAAACTCACTGGCCTGTTGCACGATACGATCGGGCGCGGTCCAGTCATACTGGCCCTTGCCCGCACCCTCGATATCCCTCCAGGCAAACCACTGTTTGACCCATGTGAACCCGGCATCCTGGATCAGGCCCAGGTCCCGGTGGGCTATCTCTGGTCGCCACCACATGAAGGCCTGGATCCCATAGTCAGGCGAGGCCATGGTGGCTGGCTTGGCCGCAGGGCGCGCCGTAGCGGTCGGCGGCACAGGGGTTTTGGTCGCTCTCGGGGTGGATGTGGGCGTCGCTGTGGATGGTGGGCGCGTCGCCGTCGGCTCGGCCGTCGGCATGTCTGTGGCTGTCCCTGTAGGCTCGGGTGTCACAGTCGCCTCGGCCGTGGCTGTAGCCGTCTCACTTGGCGTAGGCGGGGGTTGGGTCTCAGTCGCGGCTGCGACCAGCGTAAAGGTGGGAGGCACCGTCGTCGTGGGAGTGGCCGTTGCCTGTGGCTCTGACATCAGGCGAAAGATCAGGGTGCCACCGGCAAAGAGCAGGGCGAGGAGTACGCCCACTACCAGGATGGTGACGGCCCTGACCAGGCCCCCGTTGGCCCGCTGGCCGGAAGGTCCGTCCTTCGACTCTGAACGCTCTGTGTCAGTCATCGATCCTACCCCTGTATTTGAAAGGACCCGGCTTCTGGGTGGAAGCCGGGTCCCAGTCTCGGTTCACTCCGGTACAAGACCCGGACCGTACTGCCCGTGCCCTGCTCGTAGACCCTGGGGCAGACCTACTTTGGCATCGACTTTAGCGCCTTGTAGGCTGGAGTTGCGCTCCAATCGCCCCAGACGATGCCCCACTGCGCCACCTCACCGGTGGGGTTAACCACCCGGAAGTTGAGGTTCCAAAGGAACGCCACGCCCACAAAGCCCCACCGCTTCATCAGCTTGTAGGCTTCGACGGTCCAATTGGCCTGTTCCTGCAAGCTATTGTCGTCGGCATACTGATAGCCCGCCGCCCCGGTCCAGCCAGAGGCCCAGCCGAACTCGGTCGGCCAGATCTTTTTGCGGCCGTCTCCATACTTCTGCATGATCTTGTAATAGCCATTGAGCGTAGCGTAAAAGCTCCAGGAGTGATGCAGGGTATTGCACGGGCCCCGGAAAGAAGAGCCCTGCTGGGTGATGAACGTGCAGGCATCCTGCCCGCCCTTGACCCAGGGTGCCACGTTAAAGCCGCTAGGGTGGGCACCGATGGCGTCGCTGTAGTTCCTTAGCCCGTTCTTGTACATCCCCTCCAGGTATGTATAGTCGTCCATGGCCACGGGCGCTGGCGCCCCTGTCGGTGTCAGGGCCCCACTGACGACGATCATGCCTGGGCAGGCGGCCTTGATCCTGTTATAGGCCGGCTTGAGCAGGTTCATGTAAGCCGCAGGGTCGATCTTCATATTGCCCCACTCGTAGTGGAGGTTCTGCTCATTCCAAACCTCGATGGCCTTGACGCTGGTGCCACAGTAGCGCTTGGCCGCCGCACCCAGGAAATCGGCAAAGTCCTGGGGATTGTTGGGCGGGCCTTCCACAGACATGTCCTGACCGCCGCGTGCCCAGGCCGGGGCCTTGACAATGCTCCACAACACCCTGACGCCCGCTGCCTGCGCGGCGTTGGCGATCTCGTCGTATGCCCCCCAGTTGTAGCTGCCCTTGGCGGGTTCGGCGTGCTTCCACTCCATCTGCTGCTTGACCCAGCCAAAGCCCATGTCTTTTGTCTTGGCCACGACCGTGCCCGCCTGGCCATTGTCCACCATGTGAGCCTGGATGCCATAGCCAAAGTTGGTGTTCGGTGGCGGGTTGCTGGGTGCGGCTGCCGCAGCAGGCTTGGCAGTGGCCTTTGGCTTGGGTGCGGCCGTTGCCGTGGGCAGCGGGGTGGGCGAAGGTGTCGGGGTCGGCGTCTCGGTCGGCACAGGTGTGGGTGAGGGGCTCGGCGTGGGCGTCGGGGTCAGGGTTGCGACCAAAACCGCGACCCGGTTGTTGCCCGCGACTGTGTGGCCGTCATTGGCGACGATAGAAACACCGATCTCGTACTGACCCGGCTCGCCCGCCGTCCAGGTATAACCCTGCTGGCCGAGGGCCATTCTCTCCTCCGAGAGCGCCCCGCTCTCCAAAGCCGCGATACTCCAGATCACAGAGAACTCGCTGTCTACCGGGGCAAGGGCGGCCTGGGCCGAGGCCTGATAGTCCCGCACAAGATCCCAGATGCGCGGGTCATTGCCCTCGTCCCACATTGCGCGGATGGCCACGCCTCCCACGTTAAAGCGGCTCAACAGCTCCAGCTTGCGGCTCAGGCTGCTTGCGTCCTCCAACCAGACCTTCCGCTCCTCACCGCTGGCTTCATCTACGTAGGCGAACCAGTAGCAACCCGTCGACGGATCGAACTCGATGCCTGGCGTATCCAGGTCCACGGTCAACTGCTCGCCGGGGACCATCAGCTCGCCGCCCTCCTTGATAGCCACTTCATTGCACAGCTGGCCCAGGGCGTCTCGATAGGTCCGCTCCACCAATACGCCTCCAGCGTACTCCACGCTGCGGGCGGTAAAGACCGGCTGGAGCTTGTAGCGCTCCACCTGGCCGACGGCCCACCACAGCAGATCCTCCATCTGCCCACCTGATGCGTAGGTCCGCGGATCCTGTAGGGCAGGGAACTTGAGGCCATCCACTACGCCGCCGAGCGCTTTCCAATCGTAAGCACCGGTTTCCCAACGGTCCGCGGCTATCTGGGTGGGCGCTTCCACGTGTAGTGTCAGGCGTTTCCCATTGGCGTGGAGCTCGTCTGCCAGGCGCTGCACAAAGTCGGTGAACTCGCCGCGCAGGTCCTCGTTCACACTCCGGTAGTCGAGGTCAATGCCGGCGTACATCTCGCTCACAACAAGGTCGACGATGGTCGCCACGTGCGCTTCGCGGTCCTCCGCATTGACCAGCATGTTATCCACCAGGTCGCTGCGTACGATACCGTCGTCAGTCCAGTTGCGCAACGTGGGCAGCACTCGATAGGACTCCTGCCCTTGTGTGTCAGGCAGGCTGGCCAATTCTCCTGTGATCTCGTATTCAGAACCGAGATAATAGCCCAGCGGGTTCAGCTCCGTTAGAGCCTGCCCACCAAGAGCAGGGAGCGAAACGTACTCGGGCAGCTCGGCGCTGACCTGTGGAGGCTGGGGCATGCTCTGGAACGCAGCTAGCGTCTCTGGTACATAGTCCAGGCGCGCCTCGAGGAGGTCGTCCTCGACGACCAAAGTGCTTGGCACAAAGGCCCAGTCTTGCCCGGTCCACGTATACAGGCCCAGCGTCTCGTACGGCTCTGCGTTGTTGGGGATGGGCACCGCGATGACAACCTCCGCCGGTGTCGTTCCCTTGACGTCCATGGTATAGATGGGGCTCTTGACGTGTAGGGTCGAAGGAAGTGCTTCGGCTGCTTCCCGCAGGTCGCGACCTGCCGAGCCATCCAGGAAGCTGGCCATGGGGACCGACTCCTCCTTCAGTTTGGCATCGCCCTCCAAACCATCCGCCAGCAGTGTGACTTGCATGCCGTCGCTGTCGAGGACGGATCCCCCCTCATCCTGATCAATGGCCGTAAATCCTGCTTCGAGTACCCGCTCCTGGGCCGAAACCGGTGGCAGCAATAGCGAAGCGATCACCAGGACGACGATCAAGCCATTGAGCACCAGCCCGCCTCTTTGGCCCTCCAGCAGCCTGTTCAACACCGTCATCAGCGAACTCTCCTTGACATTCATTGTCTCTCTCCCACTCCTTTTGATCCCGCGGCGCCGAATCTACCGTCTTGAGGTGTTTTTTTTCGTTACGCGAAGGTACCCCGAACCAAACCAGCATCCCTGCCGGCTCAGCCCGGGGTGCCCAATTAGGCCATTTTCCAGAATTCTACAGCGGTTCTCATTACTCTGTTACGGCGAGCATGGCGGGCATTGTAGCACAACGGTTTTGATTTGGCAAATCCGGTTTTTGGGATGCCATTGTGTCACATCTGCTCATAGATCCCGACTATGGACCCGCCCTGGCTTTCTACCAGGCCCTCGGCTTTGAGCGGGACTCCTGGGCGATGCGACGAACGCTCCAGCGAATGCATTGGCCGGCCGCTCCCGGTCGAGTCCTGGAAAAGCCCCAAAGTTGGCCCTCTGTGCGAAACCTGGTATAATTCGGGACCGAGGGCGGAGATCCGCGGTTCTCGGGCCAGATCTCCGAATCCCATTTTGTAGGAGCACATCGCAAGCAATGGACGCCACACAGCATGCATGGCACACGATGGACATCGACGAGGCCACTGCTGCCCTGGACAGCGACCGGGAACAGGGCTTGACGCAGGCAGAAGTCGCCAGGCGGCAGGAGCAGTTCGGGCCGAACCAGCTCCAGGAGCGCCCCGGGCGTAGCTTCTGGCAGATGCTTCTGGACCAACTCCGCCAGTTCCTCGTCTTGATCCTCATCGTGGCTGCCATCGTCTCGGCCCTTATCGGTTGGACCGAATTCAACCGGACCGGCAGTACCACCGAGTTCGTGGACGCCGCAGCGATCATGACCATCGTTATCCTGAACGCAGTTCTGGGCGTCGTGCAGGAAGGACGGGCTGAGCAGGCACTGGCCGCGCTGAAAAAGATGGCGGCGCCCAACGCCCGAGTGCTGCGTGATGGCCACATGATCACCATCCCCTCCCGCGACCTGGTGCCCGGTGACATCGTGATCCTCGAGACAGGGAACTATGTTCCAGCAGACGTACGCCTGGTGGAAAGCGTGAACCTGCGCATCGAGGAGGCCTCGCTGACAGGTGAATCGGTGCCGGTGGGCAAGGACGCGCACGAGATCCTCCCGGAGGATGCCTCCCTGGGTGACCGTCACAACATGGCCTTTATGAGTACCTTGATCACCTACGGTCGCGGCAGGGGCCTGGTCATCGGGACGGGCATGGCCACCGAGATCGGCAAGATTGCCGAGATGATCCAGGCCTACGAAGAGGAACCCACCCCCCTGCAGGTCAAGCTGGACCAGCTAGGCCGCATGTTGGGCATGGCCACCCTCGTCATCTGTGGCCTGGTGGGCGTGATCGGCATCGTGCGGGATACGCAGTTGGGTGTCCTGGTTGCCCAGGGTTTCAGTGCCTACTTTGGCCTGGAAGAGACAGTGCCCAAGCTGGTCGAGATGTTTATGGTGGCGGTGAGCCTGGCCATTGCCGCCGTCCCCGAAGGCCTGCCGGCCGTAGTTACCATTTCACTGGCCCTGGGCATGCAGGAGATGGTCAGGCGCCACGCCCTGATCCGCAAGCTGCCCGCTGTCGAGACCCTCGGCTCCGCCACAGCCATCTGTTCAGACAAGACGGGGACGCTGACCCAGAACGAGATGACAGCGGTACAGATGTACGTCGATCGCAGCCTGCTGTCGATCACCGGGGAAGGCTACAAGCCTGAGGGCGAGTTCCTGGACGACGGCCAACCTGTGGGGCTGGCAGGTTATCCAGGGATGCGCTTGCTCCTGAGGGCGGGCCTGCTGTGCAACGACGCCCGCCTGGAGCGCATTGAGGAGGATGGCACCGGATACTGGCGCATCGCCGGTGACCCTACCGAGGGTGCCTTCATCGTCGCAGCGGCCAAGGCCGGCTATTGGCAGGATGAGCTGAGCGAAGAGTACTCGCGCGCCGCAGAGATCCCCTTCGACTCCGAGCGGAAGCGGATGACCACCTTCCACCCCGACCCGCGTTACGGCGATTACGTGGCGTACATGAAGGGTGCCCCGGATGTGGTGCTGGGCCTGTGCCACCAGGTACTGGAAGATGGCATGATGCGGCCGCTGACAGACGAGCGGCGCTCCAACATCCTCGAGGAGAACCAGGCGCTGGCGGCGAACGCCCTGCGGGTCCTGGGTGTTGCGTTCCGTCCCCTGCAAGAGATCCCGGAGAATCCCCAGCCAGAAGAGGCTGAGCAGGGATTCACCTTCATCGGCCTGTTGGGCATGATCGACCCGGCCCGCCCCGAAGTCAAGGCTGCCATCCTGAAGGCACGCAAGGCGGGCATCGAGACGGTCATGATCACCGGGGACTATTTGAACACGGCGGTGGCCATCGGCAAAGAGATCGCCCTTCTGGACGAGGGCGATCGGTCACTCAGCGGCACTGAACTGGACCGCATGTCTGATGATGAGTTTGAATCGATGGTCGAACAGATCGCCGTCTATGCTCGTGTCTCGCCACAGCACAAGGTCAAGATCGTGGACGGGCTCAAAGCCCGCGGGCACGTGGTGGCCATGACCGGCGATGGTGTCAACGACGCGCCGGCCCTGAAACGCGCCAGCATCGGCGTCGCCATGGGCATCACTGGTACGGACGTCTCCAAGGAGACGGCCGATATGGTCCTGACCGACGACAATTACGCCAGCATCGTCTCGGCCATCGAACAGGGACGCGTCATATACTCCAACATCCGCAAGTTCGTCTACTACCTGCTCTCGTGCAACATGGCCGAGATCACGATCCTTTTGATCGCCATGATCCTCGGCTGGCCGCTACCCCTTGTGGCTATCCAGCTGTTGGTGCTCAACCTGATTACGGACGGCGCACCTGCCCTGGCCCTGGGCATGGAGAAGGGCGATCCGGACATCATGGACCAGAAGCCAAGACCGGTCAACGAGCCGATCATCAACCGCGAGATGATCGTCGGCATCGCCGTGCAGACGGTAGCCATCACCGCCGCCGTGCTAATTGCCTTCCGCATAGGCCTGGCAGCAGGCGAAACCCATGGCCGGACTATGGCGTTTGCCACCCTGTCGATCTCGGAGTTGCTGCGGGCCTACACCTCGCGCTCGGAACGCTATTCCCTGTGGGCCATCGGCGTCTTTACCAACAAGTGGATGCAGTGGGCCGTGCTGCTCTCACTGGTCATCCTGATGGCCATCATCTATGTGCCATTCCTGGATCCGATCTTTGACACTACCTTCCTGACCCTGCAGGACTGGCTGGTGATGCTGCCCCTTATCCTGTTGCCATCGCTCGCCGCCGAAGCCAACAAGTGGGTCCTGCGCCAGATCAGCGAGAGGGAGCAGCGTTCGCGGGCCTCATCACGGCGTCGCTAGCACGTATTGTCTATCTGAAACCTCCCAGGAAACTCGGCAGTTTCCTGGGAGGTTTTGGGGCAGGCTGAGCTGCCATGCCGTTCGGCGGTTCCTTGAGAAGTTCTGAAGGGTATCTCGGGTTCCTAGCTCGCCGATCCGGGCAAGCGGCCAGCTGCACAGGCAAGGATCTGGGCATGATCGAAGGCCAGATCCGGTAGATGTTCCAGGTCGAACCAGCCCACGGCGCCGGCATCACTGCCGGCCCGGGGCTGCCAGGCAGCAGCCTGCGCTGGGCTCAGTTGGGCCAGGTAGGCGACGCTGATCGTCCATCCCCTCGGATCACGACCGGGCGCCCCAAAGGTATGGAGTTGCTCCAGGTGTTCCGGCTCGAGACCGGTTTCCTCGCGCAGCTCACGGCGAGCCGCGTGCTCCAGTGGCTCACGAGGCTCTACGAAACCACCGGGGATGGCCCACTTTCCCTCGAAGGGCGGCTTCTTACGCTGCACCAACAGGACACGCAGCCGGCCACCCGACGGGCCATGCTCCGGCTGGGGCCGTGCCGCTGCCGGCGCTACCACCACAATGTCCACCGTCACCGACGGGCGCTCGCGCGCCTTGGCCACCATGCTCCCCATGCGTCACCCTCCCGTCCGCTCATATCAAACACCTTTCGCCAGCGCCAGTTGCCTGGCGCGGGCTGATGTCACGTCAGGGGACGGGCACCCGTACTGCCTGTTGCTTCCGGCCCCGCCAGAAGGGACAGCACCAGGGCACATCTGGCCCGGTTACTCGCTCCCCAGGTCCGGAGCTGCCCATGTGAGCAGACCGGGCAGGTAGGGTGTTGCCAGGTCAGGGTGGGAGGGCAAGATGCGGATCGTGTAGCCAAACCGGCCACTACGGCGGCAGGGCACGTCGTCTGCCCGGAAAAGGTACCCTCTCTCCCCATCAGGGCCGGCTGGCTCCATGGGCGTCGCTTCCGCCGCGGTGATCTCTCCGTCAATATCCAGCTCGCCGAAGTAGAACTGGACCGTGATGTCTTCGGGCGCCAGCCTGCCCAGGCGAAGCCAGGCTTTGGCCGAGACGTCGTCCCTCACCGTCAGGCCCTCAGCGGGCTCAGCTTCGGCGTCGACCACCTCGACGTCGGACCAGCCCTCCCGGATGCGAGCCTTCCACTCAGCCAGTGACCTGGCCCGATCCATATCGCCGGCGGCTAGCCGCCGGGTGCGCCCGGCGGCGGGCAGGTAGAACCGGTCGGTATACTCCTGGACCATGCGATGTGTGTTAAAGTAGGCACATAGATGCTGCAGCGAGGCCTTCATGCGTTCGATCCAGCGGTGGGGCAAACCGTCGGATCCCCGATCGTAGAAAATAGGCACGACCTCGCGCTCCAGCAGCTCATACAGGGCATCAGCCTCAACCTCGTCCTGGTATTCGGGATCGTCATAGACCTCGCCCTGTCCTATGGCCCAGCCAAACTCCGGCTGGTAGGCTTCATCCCACCAGCCATCCAGGATGCTCAGGTTGAGCACGCCGTTGGCCATGGCTTTCATGCCGCTGGTGCCACTTGCCTCCCGCGGGCGACGTGGGGTGTTCAGCCAGACATCGCTGCCCTGGACCAGGTACCGGGCGGCGGCCATCCCATAGTCTTCCAGAAAGACCAGCCGGCCCCGGAACGGCTCCTCGCGTGATGCGTGCACGATGTCGGCGATCAGGCGCTTGCCGGCCTCGTCCTTGGGATGTGCCTTCCCCGCAAAGAGGATCTGCACCGGGCGCTCGGGATCCGCGACCAGCCGCGCCAGGCGATCCCGGTCGCGGAGCAGTAGGGTCGCCCGCTTGTAGGTCGCAAAGCGGCGGGCAAAGCCGATGGTCAGGGCCCGCGGATCCAGCGCCTCGTCAGCGGCTGCAATCTCGGAGCGGGGCGCTCCACGTCGCTTCAGCTGCTCTCGAAGCCGGCGCCGTACAAAAGCCACCAGCCTTTCGCGCCTCCGCTCGTGGGTGCGCCATAGCTCGGTGGGCGCGATCCGCTCCGCCCGGCCCCATGCCTCCTGGTCCGCTGGCTCCTCGCGCCAGCGGGGACCCAGGTAGCGGTCGTAGAGTTGGTTCATCTCCAAGGAGATCCACGATCGGAAATGGACCCCATTGGTCACGTGGTCGATGGGAATCTCCTCCTTGGACAAGCGAGGCCATAACACCTGCCACATGTCGCGTGAGACTTCGCCGTGGAGGCGGCTGACGGCGTTGCGCTGGTCGGCCAGCTTGAGGGCCAGGGTGGTCATGCAAAAGAGAGAGCTGGTTTCCTGTGGATCCTCGCGCCCCAGGCTCAGGAACTCTTCGTCGGAAAGCCCCAAGCCACGCGCATAGTCACCCAGATAGTGGCGCATCATCTCCATGGGGAAGTAGTCGTGACCGGCGGGCACCGGTGTGTGCGTAGTAAAGACCAGGCTCGACGAGGCTGCTGTTCTGGCTTCCTCAAAGGACAGACCCTGCGCTTCCATCAGATCCCGGATCCGTTCCAGGCCCATGAACGCAGCATGCCCTTCGTTGAGGTGGTAGACCTGCGGTTCCTGGCCCAGCGCCTTGAGCGCTCGATAGCCGCCAATGCCCAGCATGATCTCCTGCCGGATGCGCAGCTGCCGGTCGCCACCGTACAACTCGTCGGTAATGTCCCGGTCCTGGGCGCGTGCGTTGGCAGGTAAGTTTGTGTCGAGCAAATAGAGGGGGATGCGCCCGACCTGAGCCCGCCATACCTGGGCCACTACGTCGGCCTCCGGATAACGTACGCGGACTGTGACCGGGGAACCGTCGGTATCCCGCTCCAGCGTCAGAGGCAGGTTGTAAAAGTCATTGTCCTCGCGGAATTCCTGCTGCCAGCCAGCCTCGTTCAGGTACTGCCGGAAGTAACCCTCCTGATATAGCAAGCCAACGCCTACCAGGGGTACACCCAGGTCACTCGACGATTTCAGATGATCGCCCGCCAACACGCCAAGGCCGCCGGCAAAGATCTCCATGCACTCGGTCACGGCAAACTCGGCGGAAAAATAGGCCACCAGGGGGCGGCCCTCTTCATGCTCGTGTTCGCGGTCGAACCACGCCGACTTGGCAGCCAGATAAGCCTCCAGGTTCTCGGCGACCCGATCCAGGTGGGCCAAGAAACCCTCGTCAGATAGGGCATCTTCTAGGCGGGACTGCCTGACAGTGCCAAGCATCAAGACCGGGTTGTGCCCGCTGGTCTCCCACAGATCACTATCCAGCCGCCGGAACAGCTCGATGGTGTCATGGTTCCAGGCCCAGCGCAGGTTGTGGGCAATGTCGCGTAGGGGCTCCAGCCGCTCCGGGAGTGATGGCCTGATCGTAAGGGTTCGAATGGGTTTCATCGCGTCGCTGCCTTCCTTTCGTGGATATCCACCCAGCCTCAGAACGCCGGGTCCCCCACCAGGATATCACATTGGCGGCAGGATGTCTATGTATCCAGATACATGGAAGGGATACAAGCGGGGATATATATCGCGAGCGCCCCACGCCTCAATCGGCGCCAGCCGGGCTCCCAGATCGAGGTGGGAGCCCTATCGGGCCAGTCCCAAGCCTGCATTTGCCCACACGAGGCCATAGGTCAGGGGATCGTCACCACCGCGGTCATATTCCAGCGCAGACGGGAATCCTGGTCTTCGAGCTGTACCGTAACGGTGTAGG
>JAMJFU010000095.1 GCA_023544525.1 Anaerolineae bacterium
TGATGCTGACCGGTTGTTGGGGACTGGTTCGCGCCTGCAGCCGCGTCCTGCCCTGGACGGCAGATGCCATCGAGGAGGCGCTGGGCCAGCCATAACAGGAGGGGCTGGCTCACAGGGGATCCCAGAACAGGACCCTTACTCCTCTGACAAGTTGTTGCGCCGGATGACGTCGCGGTACGTCTCGAACCATTGCGCCATCTCGGCCGATCGCTCTTCGAATTGGCGCTGGCGCTGCCTCTCCTGAAACTCATTCAAACGGCGCAATATCTCGGCATACACGTGGCGAGGGTTGTTCACGAACAGAAAGTCCAGGGTGCCCTCCGCACCGGCCGTGCGCACGAGCACATCCCCATAGTTGAGTATCAGGGCCAGGGGGTGGGGGATGCGGAGGTCTACGTACTGCACATTCGACAGGGAGGCCCGCCTGCGGTCCTCGGTATAGATCCCCCAAAAGGGAAAGACGGCCAGCTTGCGCTCTTGGTCGATGACTTCATCGTCCGTGAGGATATAGATGTCATTGGCCCATTCCTCATACTGGTACTTCAGCCAAAGCGCGGACAGCGTCCACAGAATCAGAGCAGGAACCAGGAGCCACGCAGAAGCTCCCACCACCGAGATTGGCGGCAGCAGCAACGGCGTTAAGCCCGCCAGATCAGTCAAGCCAGCCACGGCAAAGCCGAACAACAGCCAACTGATCACGAGAAGGACCAGCAGCGGCAAGCCTGCACGGATGATGAGCCTGAGCCAATGCTTTCGCCAGGTGATGCGACCGTCTTGGCGAATCTCGAACTTGGGGTACCAGACCAGAGACCGGACTATGGTCAAGAGCTTGGTGCGCTCTGGTTCCTCAGCCTGTCCCTCCGGCCTCTCCTGCCGGAGTACCGACTCGGGCACTGTGGGCCTCAACCGCTCTGGATTGAGCTGATCCTCCAGCCGCTGGCGGATGCTCTCCCGGAACTCCGACTGGCGTCCGCTCTTGACCTCTTCGGCTGCCCTTTGGATCAACTCGTGGACATAACCCGGATCGGGGATGGTTGTAAACTGCACCTGGCCTTGGGCTGCAGCCGTCTCGATATCCAGGTTGCCATAGCCCAAGATCTGTCCCAGGGCACTCACCGAGGCGTTCACGTTCTGGATCTGGCGCAGGGGTGCCTCGTACCGCTCTTCGCTGAAGAACACCCGCCTTTCGATGTGCACGACGGCTTCGGTTGTCACCTCGAAGCTGTCATTTCGCCACTCCGCAAAGAACCAGGCAACCGCCCCTAACAAGATGACCAGGATCATCGTCTGGAAAACCACCAGGACCCCTTCGAAGCCGTTCTGCACCCCCTCGCCCAGCGTAACCAAGATCCAGATACCAACCAAAAGGACGAGAATGGCCACGGGCGCGATCCGTGTGACAGGTATGATCCAGTGGCGCCGCGTCTTGAAGGGAAGTTCCAGCCGATCAGCCGGCGGTGCTGGGCGTGCTTGGACGTCAGGCCGGCTGCCCAGTCCCAGATCCTCTTTGCGCAGCCCTGCGTCGGCCAGGAACTCCTGAAAGTCGCTCCGCTCCAGCACGATCCACGTACTGGGCTGCGTGACTTCCACCGTCGCACCCCGCATCTCGTCTGCGGCGAGGGAGTGGGCCCCGAAATACTCACCTTCCGGCGACCGGCCATGGACCGAATTCTTGGTTTCCCCTGGATGCACTTTCAGATGCCGCACCGGCCGCGCCCGCTCTCTGCCTGTGCCGCGCAGCACAACCGCTTCTCCATGATCCAGCATCATCAAACTATCGGCCGGCTCCCCCTGCCGCGCGATGATATCACCCGGACGATATAGCACCAGGCTCACATAACCCAATAACAGCCGTAGATGCTCATCGGAAAGGCCGGCAAAGAGGGGAACCGCCCTGACCCGCTCCAGGAGATCTTTTCGTCCCAGGTTGGGCGCCAGTTCGATCCCGCGGTGCTGCAGCATCTCCTGTAAGGCCCGGCCCGAAATGCGGTACAACCGCGCTGGCTTGCGGACCAGGGCAGTGCCCCTGCGCCGGATGCCCTCCAGGCTATCTCGACCAAAGAAATTGCCCGCTGCCAGATACCAGGGGCCGCCACCCGCCCTCGTCCTGAGGGCCACCTGCCCCCGGTCTATCACGTAGAAGCTGTCCGCTTCCTCGTTTCCCCGGTAGACGACATCATCCTCGGCCCGGTCCTCTATCTGCACCTCGTCGGCCACCAGGTAGAGGTCCCAATCACCGAAATCTTTAAAAAGGGGCACCGCTCGCAAGCGCTCGGCCACACCGGTCTGGAAGAACCAATCTCTCCAGTTCGCATGGGCAAACAGCAAGGGCTGGAGGTCTCTCAGGCGGATGGCAAGGAGATCAGTGTCCTCCTTGGCTGTGGCCGTGGCCCGGTGGGGCTGCCCAGTGAGCAGAGCATAACGCCCCACGTACTCGCCCGGGCCCGCTGCGTGGCGAACTGTCCGCGTTTTCCTGGCCCCCTCCTCGCCGGTCTCGGAGGTTCTCACCTCCGAAATACGCCCCTTGAGGACAAGGTAGAACAGCTCTGAGGGTTCATCCTGGGCAAAGAGGGTATCGCCCTTCTTCAGCGAAACTCGTTCGATACGGGGTAGGAGGAGTGGCTGCAGTTCGTCCAGGGGGATGGCGAGCAAGGTCGAATCCGCTGTGGCGGTCGCGACGAGTGGACAAGCCAGGCCCGTCACCAGGGCACAGTGCCCCAGGTATCCGCCTGCATCTACCTCACGCTGCCGGGTCCGATTGCCGGTGGGATCGATCTCTGCGCCTGACAGGTGGCCATCTTCGACGTAATACAACACCTTCACAGGCCTGCCCTGGTCTGGAAGAGAGGCACCTCGACGCAGGGATAGCACCTTGACCTTTGGCAGGATCTCCTTGATCTGATCTGCGGTCAGCAGCGCTGCCAAAGGGATCTTTTGAAGGCGTTCGACTGTCACCCGGCCATCGCTCATCTGCCTTCCCCCTTGCCGCCTGTAGTCATTATACCGTCATTCAGGCCCGCTGGCAAGCACAGATGGGAGCCTTCGATGGCCCGCGCCTTATGCCGGGGCGTTCCCGTATGATCCGCTCATAGACCGCGCCAGGCTGCAATCAGCAGGCACAGCCAGCCGATCAAAAACGCAGTGCCTCCTTGCCCGACTCGCTATAGGTTCGAGGTGCCCATACGGCTCGTATTCCAGCGCTTTGGGCCGTCCTCTTCCAACCTGTTCGCGGCAGCCTCGTCGATAAGCCACGTGAGCTGCCCGGCCGTGGGACGTACCTGCTGGGCCGGCAACGGGCCCCCGGGTTCAGACAGCACCTGGCGCACAATCTCGGCCTTGCTGTCGCCCGAAACCAGGAACAGGATCTGGCGCGAGGTATTGATGGCAGGTAGGGTCAGCGTGATCCTGCAGGCCGGACGATCCTCGTAATCTGCTTCCACCGTAGCGGCCAGACGGGTCGTTTCTTCCAGGACTGGAGATTCGGGAAAGAGCGAGGCGGTGTGTCCATCGCTGCCCAGCCCCAGCAACACCAGGTCAAAGCGGGTGCGCGGCCCGCAGAAGAATTCCTCCAGGTCCCGGGCGTAGGCCCGGGCTGCCTGCTCAGGCGGCAACTCGCCCCGGACACGGTGCACATTGCCGGGTGGGATCGGCACGCGGCTGATGAGTGTCTCCTCCGCCATCCGGTAGTTGCTGCCCGGATCACCGGCCGGCACACAGCGTTCATCACCCCAGAAGAGGTGTACCTGTTCCCACGGAAGCTCGCTACGGAATGGTTCCTCGCTGAGCAGGCGGTACAGGGCGCGGGGTGTCGAGCCCCCGGAAAGGGCAGCTGTGAACCGCCCCCGGGATCCGATGGCCTGTTGGGCCGAGCGTACAAAGCGCTGCGCTCCCGAGCGAGCCAGCGCTTCTGCATCAGGTACGACTATCATCTCGAATTCCACTAGATCCCTCCGTGACTCAGCCCGGGAGAGGCCGGCTGGAGCCAGGGCTCCCTGCTCCAGAAGCTGGGCCTCTGGCGACCCATCCTCGCCCCCACCCCGTGACTTGTCGATCAACGATTGGCCCGGTGCTCGCCGCAGCCCAATATCCAGGAACGCATCTCCTCGTCCAGAAGGTCGTCGGCCTCAGCTGGCCCCCAGCTCCCTGGCTCGTAGAAGAGGAGGGGCGGCACGTCGTCACCAGCGCTTGCCCACCTTTCCCGCACCGGATCGATCAACTGCCAGGCCACTTCTATCTCGTCCGCCCGGGCAAAGAGCGAGGCATCCCCCTGTATGGCATCCAGGAGGAGGCGCTCGTAGGCCTCGGGCAAGGCGGCGGCACCGAAATCCGTGACATAGTGGAACTCCATGTCCACAGAGCGACTGCGCATCCCTGCGCCCGGCTCCTTGGCCTCGAAACGCAGGTGGATGCCCTCATCTGGCTGGAGACAGAGGGAGAGCACGTTGGGCGTGATCTCTTCCCTGCTCGCCGCCGGGAACATGAGATGCGGCACGCTCCGGAATTGGATCGCGATCTCGGTGGTCTTGGCCGCCAGGTACTTTCCCGAGCGAAGGTAGAACGGCACACCGCGCCAGCGCCAGTTGTCCACGAAGAACCTCAGGGCAGCGTAGGTCGCGGTCTGGGAGTCGGGGTCAACCCCGTCCTCGTGGCGATAGCCCTCGTACTGGCCCCGCAAGCTGCGGGTGCAAGGGCGAATCGCCTGCAGGACCTTGACCTTCTCGTCGCGCAGGGCATCCGCCCGGAAACGGACTGGCGGCTCCATTGCCGTCAGCGTGAGCAGTTGGAGCAGGTGGTTCTGGAACATGTCACGCAGGACACCGGTCTTGTCATAGTAACCTGCCCGGTGCCCTACCCCGACGGTTTCAGCCACTGTGATCTGCACGTGATCTATGTAATTGCGGTTCCACAACGGCTCAAAGATCGCATTGGCAAATCGAAAGGTCATGATGTTCTGGACCGTCTCCTTGCCCAGGTAATGGTCAATGCGATAGACCTGGCTCTCATCAAACACGGCATGCATCTCTGCATTGAGCTGCTGCGCGCTCGCCAGGTCATGGCCAAACGGCTTCTCGACAATGATCCGCGTCCAGCCACCTGATTCGTTCAAGCCGGAGCGTCCCAGTGCGGCAATGACCTTGGCATAGACCACTGGGGGTACGGCCAGGTAGAATAGGCGATTGCCCCTCGTTCCATCTTCCAGGCCGTCCAACTGGGACAGCCGCTCCGCCAGGCGATCATAGGTATCCGGATCCTCATAGCCGCCGTCGAGGTAGGAGAACCGATCCTTAAAGTCCACCCATTGCCGGCAGATGGTGGGCTCACGGCGCGCGTACTCCTGTACGCCATCAAACAACTGCTCATGAAATTCCTCATCGGACAGAGGGCTGCGCGCTATGCCGATCACATGGGTTCCAGCCGGCAGCAAGCCGTCACACCGCAGGGTATGGATCGCCGGGACCAGCTTTCGTTGGGTCAGGTCTCCCGACGCGCCAAAGATGACGATGGCTGCGGCTTCGGTCTTGGAGTCCTTTAAGCTCATCCCTTCTCGCCTCCTTTCACCGTCCGTCACGACAGGGCATTCCCCAATAAGCCCAGGCCGCCGGACACATTTTCCCCCAGATGGAAGCGGATCACCCGCCGCCCAGCCTGCTCGAGGGCTTGTTTGTCACCCAGCGCCTGTGCCATCTCCAGCACGCCAAAGCTGATGGCCGAGTCGGAGGCGCCCGCAGTAATGGGAATTGCCAGGTCACGTGGGGTGTCCGCCGTGAGCTGGATAAACAGGCCATTGCCTGCATCACCCTTGTGCAGTTGTCCGGTGGAGTGCAGGAAACGCGGGCCATAGCCCACCGTAGTAGCCAGCCTCAACTGGTTGCGGATCAAGGTGCGCAGGGCCTGGAGTGCAGCATTGTGCTCATCGGTTGGCTGGAGGTAGGCTTGCAGGGCCACATAATCCCCAGCCTGCGCATAGAGCAGAAAGCGCGTCAGGGCTGCTGGCTTGAGCGCTGCTGGCTCGTCCGCCGGCAGCTTGCCCGTCGCACCGTAGGAGGCCACCGCTTTGCGCGCCAGCGCCTTGGCGGCCTCGACATCAGGCTGGTCAAATGGGTTGATGCCCAGCCGGTGTCCCGCCACCGCGGTCGCGAATTCCCACAGGAAGAACTGCCCACCGAGGTCATATACATCCCCCAGCCGCAGGCGCACGACTGGATGCCCCATATCCTCCAACACCTGCACAGCCGGATCATAGATCTCGGCCGAAACGTCATCGCCGTCCAGGCGGAGGTAGACGAACAGCCGGTCACTGCCATAGACATTGGGCGCGCCCAGCGGCTCGCCGACGACCGGCAGGATGCCCTTGCCCTCCTTGCCAGTGCTCTCGGCAATGAGCTGCTCCAGCCAGTGGCCAAAATTGCCCAGGGCCGGCGACGTGACAAAGGTGACCTTATCGCGCCCTGCCCTCGCCAGCTCAGCCAGCACCGCACCGAGCCAGAGCCCCGGGTTCTCCGCCTCCGCTCCGGCATGGCCCGGCCCGCAGCGTTCGGCCATGGCCAGCGCCCTATCCAACAGCTTGCCCATGTCCACACCAGCCAGTGCCGCAGGCACAAGGCCAAAGTAGGATAGGGCCGAATAGCGACCGCCGATGTTGGGGTCGTTGAGAAAGATGCGGCGAAAACGGTACCGCTCCGCTACGGCCGCCAAGCCACTGCCGGGATCGGTGATGGCGATAAAGTGCTCGCCTGCTTTGTGAGCCCCCAGGGCAGCGGACGTCCAGTTGTAGAAGTACTTGAAGAACGACATCGTTTCGACAGTGCTACCGGACTTGGTGGCGACGATAAAGACGGTGCCTTCTGGGTCCAGGCGCTCAGCGTGGGCCAGGACCGCACCAGGATCGGTGCTATCGAGCACCGCCAGGTTGAGCCTTTTCGCCCCCAGCCCGCCAAAGACGGTGCCAAACACCTCCGCCGCCAGGCTGGAGCCGCCCATGCCCAACAACAGCACGTCCGTATACCCACCGGCCTCGAGGATCTCGGCCAGCTCCTCCAGGAGACCCAGTTGATCTCGCATGGCGGCAGCCGTTTCCAGCCAGCCCAGCCGGTTCACGATTTCGGTAGGCCTTCGCTTCCAGAGCCTGTAGTCATGGGCCCAGATGCGTGCAGCGATCCCTGCGTCGTCCATCGACGCCAGGGCCGCCTCAACGACGGGGCCGTAGATGCCCAAGCTGGCCGACTCTCTCTCCGCGGCCGTGCGCATGCGGGCCCACTTCTCTGCGATGCTCTGCAGCAGCGACTCGAAGGACTGCGCAAAGGCTGCCACCCCCTCCACCTGCAGGGCATCGGCGACGGCGCCCAGGTCCACACCGAGCTCCGCCAGGCGCGCCAGCTGGGAGCGGGCCTCATCCAGATCCTCCTCCAGGGTGTGCGCCACAACGCCATGATCTAAAAAGGCGTCCAGGGTCTGAGGTGGGATGGTGTTGACAGTGTGGGGCCCGATGAGCGAGTCTACATACATGGTATCGGGATAATCCGGGTTCTTGGTGCTGGTGCTGGCCCACAGCGGTCGCTGCACACGGGCGCCCCTGGCGGCCAAGGCCTGCCAGCGCTCGCCGCCAAAGACCTCCCTGAAGCGGGCGTAGGTCACCTTGGCGTTGGCCACGGCGATCTTGCCCTGCAGATCCTCCTCATCCACCGCCTCCAGGGCCCAGTCGATGGCGGTATCAACCCGGCTGACAAAGAACGATGCGACCGAGGCAACGTGTGCCGGCTCGCCGCCGTCAGCCACCAACCGCTCCAGGCCGGCGATATAGGCCTCCGTCACGGCGTCATAGTGCTCCAGCGAGAACATGAGCGTCACGTTGACGTTGACCCCCTCGCCGATGAGGGCTTCGACGGCCGGGATGCCTTCGGCCGTAGCCGGCACCTTGATCATCACGTTTGGCCGGTCCAGCGCGGCGAACAGGCGCCTCGCCTCGGCAATCGTGGCCCCTGTATCGTGGGCTAGCCCGGGGCTCACCTCGAGGCTGACGTAGCCATCGTCTCCGCCCGTCCCGTCATAGACCGGTCGCAGCGTGTCGGCCGCAGCCCGAATGTCCTCAAAGACCAGCGCCTCATAGATCTCTTCTACCGATTTGTCCTGAGCGACCAGCTCACTGAGGGCCTCATCATAGTCATCGCTGCCAGCGATGGCCTTCTCAAAGATAGAGGGATTGGACGTGACACCCCTGACACCCTGGTCGACCAGCCGCTGCAGCTCGCCCGACGTGATAAAGGAGCGACGGATATAGTCGAGCCAGACCGCCTGTCCCAGTTCAGCCAGATCGTTCAGCTTGCCCATCTTTTCTCCCCTCCACCTTATGGTCGCCATAGGTTCTGGATTTCTTGCGGCGCAGCATGGCCGTGTGCGGATCCTGCCTCTCCGGAGGATTCGAAGAGAATGGAGAACTGCCGGATACACCAGCTATCATCATCTAAAATACCATCAGGAAGGCAGGTTGTCAACTCCAGATCCACCGGTTTCGTCCAATTGCCTTTTCGATGGAATCGTGGTATAAGGTTCCGGTTGAACCTACCTGGCGACGGGCGCCGGGAACCAAAATCGGGACGGGACCAATGACAGCAGACCAGATCTATGAACGATTATCGGGCGATGACGAGGATGGGGACATGGTAGAGTGCCCGGAGTGTGGGGCCGAGATGGACGCCGAAGCAACGGTGTGCCCCCACTGCGGGGCCGAGTTTGGCTTCTTCTGCCCTGTCTGTGACGAGGAGATTTCCGCGGATGCCACCATCTGCCCACACTGTGGCGCCGAACTCGAGGAAGGTTTTGAGGATGTAGTCGAACCCGAAGGCGAGAGCCCGGAAGTAGAGTTCGCCGAGTTCTGCTCCAATTGTGGCGAGCCCATCGACGAGGACGACGAAGAATGTCCCTCATGTGGCATGGACCTCTGCCCCGATTGTGGTCACGCATTGGAGGAAGACCAAATGGTCTGTCCGAATTGTGGCGCCGAGTTCGCCTTCTCCTGCCCCGAATGCGGCGAGGAATTGGCACCCGATGCCGAGGTCTGCCCCAACTGTGGATTTGAGTTCGAGGCAGAAGTGACCGGTGCCGATGGATGAAAGCAGCCAGACCGAGCTGATCCTCATCCGGTCGGACCCCGTGGCTGAGGGCCCCGATTCCCTGCGTTGCCCTGCATGCGGGACCGGGGTCTCTTACAATGACGGTATCTGCTCCGCCTGTGGTCAGGTCTTTTGCCCCGGCTGTGGCAGCCCTTTGGACGACGAGGAAGCCGAGGCTTGCCCCAACTGTGGGCTTGGCCTCAGTTTTGCCTGTCCTGGCTGCGGGTTCCCTGTCGCAGCTGGCGCCAGGCTCTGCCCCGAATGCGGCCTGCTCTTCGTGCGGCGTTGCCCTGCCTGCCAGAGCCGCATCCTGGACGCCCCTGAAACCTGCCCCGAGTGCGGCCAGGCCCTCGAATTTGAGCGGCGTACCTCGGCCACCATCTTTGCTGCCGAACCGGGCCTGGTCCTGCTCAGGTGCCCGGTGTGCACCGCCAAGTACGCCAGCGAAATGGGAGCCTGCCCCGAATGCGGTCAGCGCGCCTGCCCCCAGTGTTACCTGCTGTTGGGCGACGACGAGGTCGAATGTCCCCATTGTGGCTTTCGCGCTGCCCGACCCTGCCCTGCCTGCGGCGGCGACGTAGGCCTTGGTTTGCCCGAATGCCCCGCCTGTCACCAGGCCCTCTGCCCCGCATGCGGAGTTGCCGTGGCCGAAGACGACACCGTCTGTCCCAACTGCGGTACCGAGCTGGAGTTGGTCTGCCCCCAGTGTGGTGCCGGCCTTAGCCCTGAGGCAGATCACTGCCCGGCGTGTGGCCTCTCCTTTGTGCCCCAGTGCCCCGCTTGTGGCACGGAGTGGGAACCGGGCCAGGGCCACTGCTCTGCCTGTGACCAACTCCTCTGCCCCGAGTGCGCGGCGGCGGTCGAGGAGACCGACGAAGCCTGTCCGGCCTGTGGTGTGGAGTTACTCCTCTTCTGCACCAACTGCGGTGCCGAGGTCAGTGCTGGCGCACCGGCCTGCCCCAACTGCGGCGAGGCGTTTGACTAGCCCGGGCTAGAACGCCCACAACAGCGTCAGTATCGCCGTCACCGCCGTGATCGCCAGCGCCACGACGACGGTGTGGCGGATCACCTGCGACTCCTCGCCGATGCGGTCGATGCTGGCCGAGGCGTTCTGCAACTTGGCCGGTGAGATGGCACTGGCCAACCCGCCGCCGATGCCGCTGGCCGCGGCAACCAGCAAGCCCTGGGCCCCGATCTTGCCCGCCGTCTCCAGGTGCAACGCCGTGAGCATGGCGATGGACGAAGTTTCGGAGCCGCTGATGAACCCGCCGATCAGGCCCAAAAAGGGCGCGACCAGGGGATACATCTGCCCCAGGCCCGAGGCCGCTGCCGTCGCGAGGACGTGCACCATGTTGTTGTTTGGGTCGGCCAGCACCCAATCGGTCCCCTTGCCCGAGTGATTGATGACGTAGGCCATGGCAAAAAAGACGGCCGCGGCCAGCACCGGCCGGGGTGCTCGCTGCGCCCACTTTTGCAGCGAAACGGCCAGCTGCCGGCCTGTGGGCTTGAGGAAGGGCAGGGCCAGCGCGGTGCTGACCAGGATCCAGAAGTAAGCCTGCCAGAACAGGCGTACCCGTTCCGGTGCCCCCGGTATGATCTCCAAGGGCAGCGCCAACTCGTAAAACGCCAGATCGAAGAAAGGCAGGAAGGGGGCGTTGACCAAGAGGGCA
The DNA here is from genome assembly GCA_023544525.1 of Anaerolineae bacterium. Classification (GTDB taxonomy): domain Bacteria; phylum Chloroflexota; class Anaerolineae; order JAAYZQ01; family JAAYZQ01; genus JAMJFU01. Next base: position 10,781 of record JAMJFU010000095.1, read on the forward strand.
AAGAGGGTGAGCAACAGCCAGGGCGAGGCCGCTGCCCACAGCGGCATTCGCTGCTCGGCTGCCCGGTCATTTGCATCGAGCACGCTCCGGTCGCGCAGTGGCTGGCCGCGGGCCTTTAGATAGATGACCATGACCAGGATGACGCCCAGGCCTGCGGCAATGCCCGTCAGGGTAATCAGGCCCAGGGCGTTCATAGCGATGCAGATGAACCCCGCTGTCAGGCCAGCGATCACCGTCGGCAGCAACCCCTGCCAGACCAACTTCCAGCGCCCCACCAACCAGACCATGCCCAGCGCAATGCAGGTGCTGATCACCGGCATAAAGCGGGCAAAATAGCCCCCTACGTCCTCGATAGGCCGCCCGACAAAGCCGGCGAACACGACCACGGGGATGCCCAGCAGGGCGTAGGTCGTCAGGGCATCGTAGCCCAGGGCCGGCAGCGATATGGCTGCAAAGGAAGAATAGCCCAGTGCTAGCAGGATGGGGGGCAGGATGGAAACCGGCACCGCGCCGAGCGCCGTCAGCAAGGTGCCAAAGCCGATGTTGATCAGCATGATCTGGACCACGCGCTGGCCCGGCGCCACCGTCTTGACGAGCGCCACCACACGGGCAATGGCCCCCGTCTCCAACATCACCGTCACCTGCAGGATCGACGTCGCCACCACCAGGGCAATGGGCAGCGAGGCCACAATTCCCGAGACGCTGGCCTGGAGGGCGACGAGGGGCGGCGTGTCAAAAAAGATCCAGGCCACCGCCACGGTAAAAACCCAACCGATCAGGCCTGCTGTATCGGCAGCCATGCGCCGCAGGATGAGCAACAGGAAAACAAAGATCACGGGCGAGAGGGCCAGCAGCACGGCCACCAGGCTCATCGGCATCTCCTATGGTTTTGTTCTATGGTTCGTGATCCCGTCCCAGCCGCCTGCGCAGCGCAGTACGCACGGCCTCGTGCTCACTCCACGGCGTCTCTTCCGTGCCGTAGCACATCGATTGCTCGTGGCCCTTGCCGCATGCGATCACCACGTCGCCGGGCCGGGCCAGGTCCACGGCGAACTGGATCGCCTCCGCCCGGTCGGGGACGCGGAAGTAGGTCTGGCCCTCCACGGCGCCGGCCTTTTCGGCGCCGCGCGCCATCTCGTTTAAGATCACCGCTAACGATTCGCGGCGTGGATCCTCGGCCGTCATGACCGTGATGTCGGCCAGGCGCCCGCTGATCTCACCCATCCAGGCCCGCTTCTCCCGGTCCCGCTCACCCGCACAGCCGAACACGGCAATGACCCGGCCGCTGGTCAGGGCACGTGCCGTCTCCAGGGCCCGGTCCAGGGCATGGGGCGTGTGGGCAAAATCGACAATGGCCAGGAAATCCTGTCCCTCATCGATCCGTTCCATCCGGCCGATGATGCCCTTGATCGCCCATACCCCCGCCTGGATGGCCTCCACGGGCAGGCGCAGAGCCAGGGCTGCCGCCGTCGCGGCCAGTATGTTGGAGACGTTGTACACCCCAGCCAGCACCGTCCGGAGCTCAAAACCGCCGGCGGGTGAGTGCACGCCAAAGTGCGTCTCGCCTGCTATGCGGCGAACGTCGACCGCCACGACGTCGGCTTTGCCGCCCACGCTGTAGCTCCAATGCTGGTCGGCAGGGATGGGGTGCAGGTAGCGAAAGGAGTCATCGTCGGCGTTGAGGACCGACACTTTCGGGACAGCCGGCTTGCGGTATCCCTCTGTCAGCCGCTGGAAGAGGCTGGCCTTGGCCCGCTGGTAGGCCTGCAGGCTGCCGTGGATGTCGAGGTGCTCGTGGGTGACGTTGGTCACTACCGCCACGTCAAAATCACAGGCGGTCACCCGGTGCTG
>JAMJFU010000096.1 GCA_023544525.1 Anaerolineae bacterium
ATGCTACAGGCTCCGCCAATGGGATTACCCAAAGGGGGCATTGGCGCTGAACGGCTGATCCTTGCATGGACGGCATTTTTCGACCAGGACAGCGTAGTCCCGTTGAAGACTTGGAGCTACCGCTCTGTGGAGGTCCGTATCCGAGTAGTTCTTCAATCAGGACACAAAGGGGTTGAGACGCCGAAGAATGAAGAATGCCGAGCGGAATGCTCGGCATCTCTTCCCTCTGCTTATTATTTCTACCGATTTCTAGTGCCCCCAAGGGACCTCGAGCGCACACCATGTCGCCACCCTTGCTGGACTGAAAACTTGTAGGAACGATCATACCACAACCGGCGAAAAACGCCAAACTGCCCCCGGTCCGTTTTTTGCGACCTTGACCTGATTTCTCAGCCCCTCAGCCTCCGAAAACTGTCTAGATACCATACCCCTCTTCTAGCCTTGTGCTTGACCATAACATCAAAGGACATCAGAATGGTGTCCGTTGGTGTCCCTTCGTGTCCCCACATGACCGGTCGATGCTGGAACACTGGACACATGCGCCACCGTCACTGGTCAGACTGGCGGTGGGCAGAAATCTTGAGCGGAGGTGTGGCCCGCACTCCATTGTAAACGACCATGAGGCTGGCTCCAAGCAGCACAAGGTGAGGGACAGAGTACCCCCAGTGAGCCACAAATGTGCTCGGCGGTGTACCATCAGAGATACCACTGCCGTGGAAAGCGAACCAAAGGACAACAGGGGGCACCTGGAGCAGCGCCAAGATGAGATAGCCAAAGGCAAGGGCAACCTTTGCGAGTCTCTTCTTGCTGCGGCCGAGGCCAATGGCCAGGAACAGAAGGACCACACCCATGCACAGAGAGACCCAGCCCCAAATCACCACCTGGGCTTCTGTTGGGCCGAAGGCGTGGAAGATGTACGGCAACCCGAGCAGGATCGCTCCGAACCCACCGAGCAGCATGGCTGTGATTGGCAAGTGTCCGTCCCTTTTCACGATTTCAAGCGTCGCGAAGTGCAATTTCGACAACATACCACTGGCCATCTCTGGAGCCCCAGAACAGATATTTGCCTTGTCCATACTGAACAGACCACATAACTGGTTCACAGCAATATGCAATCACGATTTCCTCAAAATGGGGCCCAACCTTCCAGCCATCATAGATAACAAAGTACTTCCTATCCTCTTCTCCAACCAAGATCAATCCCTCGCCCAGGCCATAAGGTCTGTACGCTTTGTCTACACCGTAAACCTGACGCGCAATTATTGGGGCAGAACAGGCGCTGCGCGTTTCTCTCCAACCATCGTCGCCAATTCATCCAACGAGATCGCCCGAGTCAACTCCGCAGCAGGAGCAAACGGGCTTTGTGTGGCTGAGGGCCGGTAGTAGAGACCTTGGCCATTGGTTATCAGGTGCGCATTGTCCGGGCCACCCACGAATAACAGCGCGGTTTTCCTCCCTATCTCAAAGCCGCCTTCCGGGTCGTAACGGATGTCGCCGTTGTACCAGCCGATTTCACCTCGCCGCACGAACGCGACGATCTCGTCGCCGATTCTCGGATGGAACGGCGGCGTTGCCGCGGGCTGATCGAGGGGGCTGACGCCGACCACCGTTGTGACGAGCCGGTCCTCTTTGAGCCCCAACGAACCTACAAGGAGGCGATCGACGGACAGGGTGAGCGTGTAGCAAGGCGTGGCGCTGACGACGGTCTCGGAGCCACTGTCATCCTGGAGTGACTCCTCCCAGTATTCCCCATTATCCTGGTTCCAGCGCGTTTGCCCGATGGCCAGCACCTTGCCCGCGGCGATGACATCGGCGTTCTCCAGCATCCATTCGAAAGATTCATATGCATAGGAGTCCTGGTACAAATCCACAGGTTGGATTGTCTCTCTGAATGAGAGTTTCTGGCTATCGTCGTCCTGCAGGTCTCGCAGGAGCTGGGTCAGGCCATAATCCGGGACGTCTACCAGCGGGACACCGTCTGCCTCTGACTCCAGCACGAGGACATCCTCCGGACCGTAGAGGTGGCGCACCACCACGGCAACCCGCCGGCCGTCGGGTGAGGCCAGGCCGTCGACGCGCACCCCGAGCCGGCGCACAGACGGCTCGGCGTCGGCCGGACGCACTTGCGGCACGCGGACCCAGTCGAGGATCGCGCGACGCGGCACCGCCTGCTGGAACAGGTCTGGCGGAGATGCTTCTACGGCTCTGGGCTCGTTTTCGGAGTCGGGATCATAGGACCAAATCTGAGGGTTGTGGTCAACGCACGTCTCTTGATAATAGAGCGTGCCTTTGGCACTCCAACCGAGGACGGTGTACTCGCAGGTCCGGGTCTCGACGAAACTCTGGTAGCTCTTGGTGATGGCCGCCCAGGCCTCGGCAGGCTGCGTGGGCCAGTGCATGTCGTAGCCGGGTGCGGCGACGACGGCCGGCTGGTAGTGGGCGAGGAACGCCACAAAGAGCGCGCAAGCCAGGGCGCAGGCGCTCAGGATAGCGGCGACGCCGAAAATGGCAACCTTTTCCACTCTTGACATCTGATTGACTCCGCAAGATAGACCAGCTCATCCACGTTCTCTAGCGTTTCGGCGTCGGCCGTCCGGTTGGTGATGGTCTCGATGAGGGCCATGAGCTGCGCGTCGAAGGCTTCCCGGCTGGCCTCGTCGCACTTGCTCGCCCTCCAGTCCAGACGGGCTCCAAGCAGGGGATAGAGAGCGTTCTGGAGCCGGCCGGCAAACTGCTCCGAGAAGAACGGCGCTTCGAAAATAAAGCCATTGATCGTGGGCTTGTCAGGTAGATTGATCTCGATCCGAAAAACCGGCATCGTCTGCCAGTTCCCCAAGACGTCTTCGCACAGCACGCTGGCATTGGGAAAGCGGATCATCCACGCCACATTCTCGTTCACTTGCTGGCAGACCGGATACGAATTCCTGAACCAGTCGCCCGATCCAGCACAGGCACTTGTCCTCTGCCAGCCGGCGTGCTCATAGCCGCCGAAATCGGTGGGCATCGCCCCGCGTCCTTCGGAAAAGTCGACACTTCTCCCACCGGCGACGAGCGGCTCGGTCTCGGCGTGGGCCTTGCCGTCAAAGTAGTAATCGTACGCGAACCCTGCGTCGAGGCCGGGTCGGAGACTTGTCTCGATTGGCCCCCAACTCGCCGGGACCTCGAACTCGATGCCGAGGACGTCGTCGACGCAGTGCGAAAAGGTGCCGGCCGGTACACAGTCGAGCATGCCTTCGGAAGGAACTGCGGGTCGCTGCGACACTTCCGCCGGCCGCCAGGCGGGAGACGTCCCGTCGATGAGCCGGACAGGCTCGCCACCCTGCTCCCAATCGAACACGTAGACCCCCATCTCGCGATCGAGGCGCGTGTGAAAGACGAGCCACCGTCCATCTGGCGACCACGAGAAAGAGCCGGTTGACTCATCTCGAAACGCCTTCGGGAGACGCGCGAGCGTGACTTCCCGATCGAACGCGGGCGGGACGTTGGCTGCGGGCTCAGGGGTGCTCACGAGGCCATCGACGGTCACCGTCCATCGAGAGTGCTCACCCGTCCCGGCATCCTCATCCCAGTCCAGGCGATCGTACAGCAGCCTGCCGTCGGGCAACCACGCGCGCGGAAAGTAGAGGACCTCGGAAGTACCTGTCAAGACCACGCGTGACGCACCTGCACCGACTTCCAGGACAGCGAAGCTCGCCGAATCACCGGACTCGACAGAGATCGGGTCTTCCAGGGGCTGGAGCTGCCCCAGGGCGAGGCGTTGGCCGTCGGGAGACCAGGCAAAGCCCACGGCCGTCACCGATTCGTGCACGGTTTGCCCACTTGCCACCTCGACGATGGCGATCCACCCCGCCATGCTCGTGCCGCTGTCGAGGAGCAAGTAGCGCCCATCGGGAGACCAGGCCAGCGACCGCAACCTCTCCTCGCGAGCGCCGACGAGTTTTGTCTGCCCGGTATCCAACCTGTAAAGGGCCGCACGTCTCGGCTCCTCTGCTCTTTCCTGGTAGATGTACGCCAACGTCTCGCCATCCGGGGACCAGGCCGGCGCAAACGCTTCCCCGCCCGAGGTCAATTGCCGCTGGGACTGCCCGTCCGGTTCGATCAGAGACAGCCGCCCTTCCGGGTCAACAAATGCGATCAGCCCTTCGCTTGCCAGCGCTGGAGACGTGGGCGAAACAGAGGGTGACAGCGCGATCTCCCCATAGTACCAGGTATCGCCTTTGCGGCCGTAAAAAGTCACCACGTTCGGATGGGCCCCGGGGTTGAAGGCGGCCGCGCTGCAGCAGAGAAGGTGCAGGACCTCGTCGAACCCGAGCGGAATGTCCACGCCGTCGTAGCTGGCGTCGACCGTGGCCTGGTGCTCGAAAAAGTAGAAGGGCTTGCCACCGAGGGTCTGAAATCCGAACGTCTCGTCATATCCCAGCTCGTCGTTGAGCGAGACGCCATCTACAACCACCTGCCCGGTAGCCGTGCTGGTGAATACGTTGCCGGACTGCACCACGTCGACCCAGGCCGTCTCCACCGCCCAATGACCATCGTACGCCCACAGGCCCCACAAGCTGGGAATGGCACCTCCTGTGGCGCCGACGGGGATCCTGGCCACCTGTTCGTCGTTGCGCGCAACGATGACATAGCCGGCTTCGGGGTCGGACTCATCCATCCATGCTGCCAACAGGTCATCGCCGAGCCTGGCACAGTAGCCGAAATCTCCCGCCACGGAGCAGGTAGAGTCCGGGAAGTGCTGTGCGCGCTCCGCCGCGTGGCGCGCGAGGGGATCGTCCTCGACGGAGCCGGCAAAGTCGAGCACGTCCGACTCGGGCGCGGGCAGCTTGACGAGTGCGTAGGTGGCGACGCTCAGCTCGAGATCGACGGCAGGCGTGGGCGTGTGCGTCGGGGCAGGAGTCGACGTCAGAGGTGCCGGGCTTGGCGTGGGCGAGGCCGGCGTGGGCGAAGCAGTGTCCCGGACCCGCGGCGATGGAGAGGGTGCAGCCCGGGCGGCATAATACGCCTGGCAGTTGGGCTGCACGCCCCTGAGGTATATTCTCTCGCAAATAGCCGGGTCCCCCGCTGCCTCGTAGACCGCCTGCAGGCACATATCATCGATGGCGATGCCGGCCAGGCGGCAGACGTCCGGATTTAGGGTCTCGACGGCGTGGCGCTCGATGCAGGCATAGTCTAGTTCTTTGCCGGACCCCTTGCAGGCTGCCTTGGTGGCCTGCACATCAGGATCCCGCTCCCAGGGTTCGGCACCGCAGCTTGTAAGCAGTGTAGTCGGTAGTATCAGAAGCAACACAATCCAGGTTCTGCTCATGGTCATTGACCTCGCATGGCGGCCTGAGCGCTCCTTATCGTACCGGCGTGGGAAGAATGGACTCCAGCTCGGTAGAGAAGCCCAGGCGGATCACCTCGACCTGGTCAGGCCGTGTGAGCAGGGCATAGACACAGCCGTCCGGCCCAACGGCCAGGCCGTTTTGCACGTAGGTGTATCGCTCGGCAACGGGCACACGGGCCATGCCCAGCAGCTCGCCGGCCGGGCCGTAGAGGTGCACGGTCTGATCCACCCAAACGGTCGGAGTGCTCACCATCTCGTCCACCACCGCGTAGAGATTCCCAGCCGGCGCGAAACCCAGGATCCGCAATCCGGCCAGAAGGTTGGGCACCGTTACCTCGATCCGGGCGCTGCCAGCGACAATGGTGCCCGCGCTTGTCCACGAACCGGACTGCCGAGCCTTGTACAGCTTTCCCTCGTGCGTGTATCCTGAGAGCGGGGCTGGCTCGACTACACCCCGTGCATCGACGAGCTGGGCGACCTCGGCTCCCATCATAAACTCGAGCAGGATCTCCCCCTGGTCGCCTACCGCCAGTCCGGTCAGGCCGCTCTCGGGTCCCAGGCCTTCGGGTATGTCGTAGGTCGCCAGCAGGTTGCCATCGGCGGTGAAGCGAAGAACTTTCTCGCCGTAGCCCACCATCAGGGCGTTGACATCAGAGCCGATGGCCTCCACGTCGGCGACGCCGATGCCGTGGCCATTCAGATCGATCTGGTTGAGCAGGACACCGTGGGGATCGTAATGGAGGAGGCGGTTACCTTGCGTGTCGGCAATCCAGAAGGTACCGTCAGGTGCGACGGCCAGGGCCATTGGGCCGGTCTGTTCTGCACCATACTGAACGCCGTTTGGGCCGACGGGTACTGTGAATACGACCCCATCCTCTTTCACACACGCGTCGATAGGCACCGCGGTAGGCGCTGGCGCGTCCACGGGCTCGCCGAGCGGCAGCGCCCCACCTCCTTCCTCGATCAGCACGACCTCGCCGCTGGACCGGGCCTCGAATCGCCACCAGTGGCAGCGCTCAGACGAGCACTCTGCGCTTATCTCGCCATCCTCCCGTCCATTCCAGTCAAGCACAAAGGTCACGACGACCGTGCCCACTTGGATGTCGGCCCTGGTCAGATAGGCGACCACCGGACCCGCCGCGTAAGATTGCATCGGCTCCCCTTCCACCGGCTCGTTGGTGAGCAGGGGAAACTTCTCGGGGTGGGCAGAATCCGGGAGCAACTCCCTGGCCTGCAGTGTGGCCCAGCCGGCATCGCCCGCTGGCACCCGGTCAAAGCGCCAACTGGCGAGGAGCTCGTTCACCTCTGCCACCGTTGCGTCTGTGGCACCGGCTCCGCAGTAGACCTCCAGGCGAAGCCTGCGGCCCCATTTGGAAAAGTCAACCCAGGTAGCGCCACCTGCCTCCCGGCAGTCGTGCGCCTGCCACAGCGTACCCAGGTCGCCCCGCTCATATTCAGGCCCATAGTCTTCCCAGCTCACCAGGGGCCCGCCGGCAAAATGGATCAGGGCGATGTAAGCGCCACCGTCTGGCACCTGACCGAGGATACCCTGCGGTCCGTAGGTGGAACCACCCTGCTGGGTTTTCACCTCTGCAGCCCAGTAACCGGCTTCCCCCCAACTGTTAAAGGCCACCAGACCGCTGAAGGGTCGGGCCAACAATGCCGGCCCCTCGGCGGCTTGCCAACCGGTTGGCAGGGCCACCTCGAGGTTGAACCGGTCGGAGCGGAAGGGGGCTGCTTCCGGTGTGGGCGTGGCGCAGGCAGCCAGGAGCACGAGCAGTAGTGTCACTGCAACGAGTGGAGATAGGGACGGATTCGTTCGATTCGTCATTCGCTGTCGTGTTTCCCTAACGCACACCTCCCTCATCCCTCCTGCGGCTACATCCCTGGCAGGCTTTGCGTTTGCGGATCTCGGAAGACAGGTCGTGGCACCAAATCAAAGACGCTGCCTGTCTCCACCTGGTTCCCCGACCGGCGCGCTCTCGACCATCATTGTACTCTAGCATCGCCAGGCTTGCATGACGGGCGGCCAACAACTCCCCGGGCTCAGATGAACAGGAAACTCCTCGCTCCCGTCAGATAGCAGCAGGGCGAGGAGCTTCCTTCCCGGCCGTTTCCCTCAATCGGTGGTCTTCCAGGAGCTCACGTTGTCATTGAGAGCGTAGAAGCTCCGGCAATTCGCTCCGCAGGGGTACAAAGGTGCCCCATAGTTATTGAAGTCGTAAACGGAGATGTGGTCGCAGTTCGAGTAAGCCTTCCCAGACGCGAACCTGTTGTCGAGATTATCAGGCAGGTCGGCGACGCCATACTCGATCGTCGGCGAACAGGCAGAGGACCCATAGTACTCGACCAGCAGGGTCGCATAGTTGGTCCCGTCGTAGAACCTGGCGATCAGATAGCTGGAATCGAGGGAGACGCCACTGATCGAGTCGATCGCACCCCGCAAGCAGACCGGCTCCGAAGCCTTTGAGAACTGCTCTCCCGATTGAACAGGCTCCAGCAAGATCACACAACGATAGTCCGTCTCGCGACTGGGCCCGCGAACAATGCCGTTGACCGCTTCGCCCTGATCAATCGGCTTGTCCTCCACGACCCAGTCCTCATCTCCTGGTCGGATGGGCTCAAGCATAACCCGTTCGGCATCTGCGATCGGTTGACATCCCAAGTCCGAGACTTTCGAATCCTGCGCTCCTGGTAGAATGGGCTCAAGTAGGGCAACGCGAGCGTATCCTTCGGGACATTCGGCATCAGTCGTTCCCGCCAAGGTCTTGTTGAGCCCTACTCCCAGTGCTCCACCTGCCAGCAGCAAAATACCCACAAAGAACAACACTTTCCTCGACATCTTTCACCTCCTGATCCTTTCACCTTTCCTGATGTGATCAGACCGGCCGCTACAGCCTCTCCGACATACCTGAGATCCTTGAACAGTTACTACCGAGCTTTTATGGTTCTACCTTGCTAAACATATGGGATTTGATCTGCCGGTTGCACAACCAACTCTATTATGGCACACCCGGTGTTAAATCCGTGTTAAGTTCGGGCTTCAGGCGGCGGTGGTTAGAGGCCCGGCAGCCATATGGTGAAAGTACTTCCCGCGCCAGGCGTACTCTCTACTTGAATGCGGCCAGCGTGCAATTCAACACTGTGGGCGGCGATGGACAAGCCCAGGCCAGCGCCACCCCGATGGCGGGCACGCGATCGGTCGACACGATAGAAGCGTTCAAAGATGTGGGATTGTTCTTTCGCGGGGATGCCTATGCCGCTGTCGGTGACGCGCACCAGGACCCCGTTGGCCTCACGATGTAGCATGACTGTTACCGTGCCGCCAGGGTGATTGTACCGAATCCCATTCTCGATCAGATTCTTCACGGCCCGCGCCAACAATGGGGCATCTGCCTGCAACTCGACTGCGCCTGTGATCTCGAGATCCAGGGCGATTTGATGGGCCTGGGCCAACGGCTCAAGCTCCTGTACCACTTCCTCTAGAAGAACTTGGGCATCCACCGGCTCCAGGCAAATCTCCTCTTCCCCCTTTGCCAGGAGCAAGAGATCGTCCACCAACCTTTCCAGCCTGTCTAGCGCCCGTTCAAGTGTGGCCCCCATTTGTCGATAGTCAGATAAATGAGCATTGGGGTCCTGTTGAATCACCTCCAGATTCGTGCGCATGGCAGCCAATGGGGTACGCAATTCATGCGCCGCATCGGCCACGAACCGGCTCTGTTGCTCGAAAGCCCGTTCCAGTCGCGCTAACAAACCATCAAAGGCATCGGCCAGCCTCTTGACTTCATCCGAAGGAGCATCCAATGCCAACCGCCGGTCGAGTGTCTGCACCTGGATTTCCTGGACCAACTCGCTGAGACGGTACACGGGGCGTAACGCGCGTTGCGCTATCCAGTACGCGCCCCATGCCCCGACCAGCGCGAAAACTCCCGCCGCAATCAGCGAGATGAGACGCACCTGGTGGATGGCGATTTCCTGAACCTGCTGTATGACCGGCGATGCTGCTATGCCCCCGGCTGGCGGCGTGGCTTGCGCAGACTTTGGCGTGGGCAAACTACCGGGAGCAGGCACATGGGTGGGCACCAGTTCTACGATGACGAGGTCGCTGACAGCTTGCGGCAGCCTGATCGCCGTCACGACACTGATGACTGCCGTCAAACCAAAGCCCAGGACAAGCAGCAGTCCCGCCGTCCAGAGGGTCAACCGCCAACGCAGCGTAAGAGATCTACCAAGACGGTGTTGCCAGGCACGCAGGGCTCCCTTCATCGATCGTCCTCTCCCGGTGTAAGCAACCGATACCCCTGGCCGACGACCGTCTCGATGTATCGAGGTTGTTTTGCACTATCGCCCAACTCGCGGCGCAAGGAATGAACGTGAACACGCACGCTGCTGGTGAATAGATTGACGTCTTCACCCCAGATGTGCTCGATGAGTTCTTCCTGACTGATCACCTCTTCTGGATGGCGCATCAAGTAGTCCAGGATGCCGAATTCCTTGCGGCTGAGTTTCAATCGACGTCTTCCTTGCCAAGCGGTGTGTGTCGCTGCATCCAGTTTTAGATCTCCGACCTGCAGTATCGGCTCTCGCGTGCGCAGGTCTCGCCGCAGAAGCGCGCGGACGCGCGCCACGAGTTCTTCAAAATGGAAAGGCTTGGTGAGATAGTCATCGGCTCCCACGTCGAGCCCGGTCACCTTGTCTGAGAGCCGGCTACGAGCGCTCAATATGAGGACGAGCAGGTTCGGCTTGCTGGCCCTCAGCCGGCTGCACACTTCCAAACCGTCGAGCTCTGGCAGATTCAGGTCGAGAATGAGCAGGTCATAGTCGTTGACCTCGCCCAACTCCCAGCCTCGCGCGCCGTCGACGGCGATGTCTACTGCGTAGCCTTGCTGCCTCAGCCCACGCGCCAGGGCATTAGCCAGATCGAGTTCGTCTTCTATGATCAGGATTCTCATTTACTTTCGGCCGCTACCAGAAGCCAGACGGGTGGTGCAGAAGGTGTCTGTCCGAGCCGCGACGCTGCACCCGTCTCTCCATCCATCAACGCCGGTTCTGGCGGCCTGGGTGTAGGGGTGGGCGGCGCAGGGGGTATATCTGCCTGTTGCGCCATGGCCGCTACTCCCAACAGCCCGATCAGCAAGGCCAGGCCCAGAGTCATCAACAACACACTTCTCTTGCGCATTGCAGTACCTCCCCTCTGTCTCGATTTGAGACTCGCACATCTGCACGCACATCACTCATACACTCAATCGTCTGCCTCTACTCATCGAACCATGGCCCCATTACGGCTGCCCGCTCCCCTTCATTCCAGACAAAGAGCCGACGCCGCTCCTCATCCTCGATGTTGATCACCCAGATACCTACCTGTTCTGGGTGGCCATCCACCGAATAGACCAGGCGGGTGCCGTCGGCCGTCCAGGCCAGCCCAATTACTTGCCCACTGGCCGGGGTGAACGGTTCGGTCAACGAAGTCAGATCGGTCAGACGGCGTACTTGCAGATCCGCCAGATCCATAACGTACAGGTTCCAGGCATCCCGGCTCGATGTCGAACCACGAAACGCAAGCCTCTGGCCGTCCGGAGAGAAGGCGAACAGGCCATAGTTAGCGAGGGGCGCTGGCTGTGGCGCGAGTTCTCGCACGTCCCCGCCGTCCTGGTCCGATAGCAGGAGCTGCCCGTTTTGGGTCATGCTGACGAGCTGTTCTCCGTCCGGCGAGAGGGCAAAGTCCAGGCAATCGTCGAGAAGTGTGGTGGGTTCCCCGCCGGCGACCGGGATGCGCTGTAACGCGATGCCGTCGCCAATCGTTTGTTGGAAGTATATCGCCTGACCGTCGGGCCGCCAGGCGAGACGTTGCAGCACTCCTTCCTCGGGGACATAGAGAGGGCGCGGATTGGCCCCGTCCCTGTCCATCAACCACAGTCCAGAGGCGCTGGCAGCCGTGGGTGATGGTGCGTCGGCCGCGTGAATGTAGGCGATGGTGTCTCCGACAGGGGACATGGCCGGATACTGGACCACGTCGTGAGGTCGTATTTGTCGCTCCGCTGCGCCGCCAGCCGAGTACCCTCGGCCGGGATCTATCGTCCAGATCTCGCTCGCACCCTCATGGTTGTAAGAAAAGAGAATGAGTCGCCACGACGATTCCCCGGTTGCAGCGGGGGCCAGGGGAGTTGGAGTACGAGTGGCGGGTTCTGCCAAATAAGAGGGCAAAGCCGTGGCGGTGGCGCGCTCTGGCGAGGGAGATGGTGTGGCAGGAGTAGCTTTGGCAACTTCTACCAAAGGACCTGGAGTCCACCAGTCCAGGAATTCGCCCCAGTCTGTATAGCCATAATGCCCCACATAGTTGGTGACAGGACCTATGCCCTGGGCCACAGTTTCTTGGCTGATAGCACCTACCTGGAGCAGCACAAGATCGACCTGTAGATTGGGCGGCTGCCCGTGCAGTTGGACAAACAGGATGGAATCGCCACTGGCAGACCATTGCGGCCACTCCTCGCGAAATTGGGAATCGCCGGGTACCAGTTTCCGTCCCTGGCCGTCAGGCTGAGCCATCCAAATCCGGCGGGCAGCCAGTGCCAGGACAGCGGCATCGCCGCCGGCCACCCCGGACACAGCAGGCGCACTGACGTAGGCCAGGTGCAGTCCATCCGGAGCCCAGGCCGGCGAAATCCCAGCATCCGTTGGTGAGGACAACGGTTGGGCCGAGTGACCATCCGCTGAAATCGCCATCAGCGTCTTGTTGAACCAGGTCTCCCGCCCGGCACCCGCTACAACCGCCAGCCTTTCACCGTCGGGCGACCAGGCCACGAAATCCCGATGGGGTAACACTGCTTCGGCGATCTGGGTTGGAGAACCGCCCTCTGCGCGCACAACAAGCAGCGGAACGCCGTCGGCGGCCAGTGAAGCGGACCCCACAGGGATTTGCCAAAAGGCTAACCGCGAGCCATCGGGTGACCACCCGGCCAGGGCAACCGTATCGGCTTCTTCAGGCCCCTGGTAGGCAGAGTAGATTTCGCTAAGGTCGGTCCCGTCGGCTCGAATACGCCTAAGGCCCTGGTAGCTAGGCATCCCTCCAGCCGCAGTCTCCGTCCACTCGAAGGCCAGCCATTGCCCGTCAGGAGACCAGGCGATAGCCCCTACACCCGCCGCTTCGACCGCACTGCCCCCCATCAGTTCCCGTTGTTCCTTCCCCTCTGCGTCGGCTACCCGCAGGCCGCCGCTCACCGTG
>JAMJFU010000097.1 GCA_023544525.1 Anaerolineae bacterium
GTGACGTCAGGCTGGCTCAGCGTCATGACCCCTTCGCGCACCGTGGCCATCTGGGGGTGCATTTCGGGATTGACAATGGTCGCGATCAGGTTGCCGCCAAAGGCCGGCCGGATCTGGTACAGGAGCTCACGATAGACACGGCCCTGGCGCTCAAAGTCGCCGATCCTGAGATCGGTGCAGTCGGCGGTCAGGCCGGCGCCCACAGCGCTGGCGATGCGCGGCGCCAGGTCGCGCCCCACCGGGGTGGCGCCCAGCAGCAGGATATAGGGTTGTCGCTCGCGGACGAGGTCGATGGCCACCCGGGCATAGGGCAGGGTACGATAGACCTCGAGTTCGGGATGATCGGCCAGGAACACCGCATCAGCGCCATGCTGGATGGCGGTCTGTGCCAGGGCGGCGACCCCGTGGCCGCACAGCAGCGCACACACCTTGCCGGCCAGGTCCCTGGCCAGAGCCCGCGCCTTGCCGATCAGCTCCAGGCTCACCGGCGCGATCTTGCCCTCCTCCTGCTCGACAAAGACCCACACTTCGCGTTGTTCGTTCATCGTTACCCCGTCCTACAGGATATAGTCCTGGACAAGCTCCCGGACCATCTCTGCCAATTCCTGGGGACTATCCTCGACCTCCCTGTTGTCGCTGGCCCCCAGCGATACAAAGTCCACCTTGAGGACCTTGGTCGGCGAACCGGCGAGGCCGACCCGGCCATAGTCCGCGCCCACGTCGGCAGCATTCCAGACGAGGATCCTCTGGTCGCGCTCGGCCAGGTACCGGTCCAGGGCCTCTTCGGTCTCGAACTCGGGCCATCGTTCCAAAAGCTCGGGATAGTCGAAGGGTGTGGCAGCCAGCTTGTAGGCCATCATGCGGCGCACGTTGGGCGGCCGGGGCACGTTCGCCGAGCCGACGACAGTCAGCAGGCAGGGCAAAGCGCACTGGACAGTCTCAGTGCCCAGGGGCAGCGCACGCCGGGCGACAATCTCGCCGTTCCGCAACGCCAGGATCTCTTCGGCGTACGTGATCTGCGGCAAGCCCAGTTTCTCGGCGACCTGCGGGCCCACCTGGGCCGTGTCGCCGTCGATGGCCTGCCGCCCGCAGAATACGAGGTCCCAGGCAGCCAGATGCGTCCCGATCGCCTCGACGGCGCACTTGAGCACGTACGACGTGGCCAGCGTATCCGAGCCCGCCGTCTTGCGGTCGGTGAGCAGGATGACGCGGTCCGCGCCGCGGTAGAGGGCCTGGCGCAAGACGTCAGCTGCACGCGGCGGTCCCATGGTCAATACCGTGACCTGGCCACCATGCGCTTCCTTGACCTGCAAGGCCATCTCCAGGGCATTCAGATCCTCCGGGTTAAAGACTGCCGGCAGGGCAGCCCGGTTGATCGTGCCGTCTTCTTTCATTGCCTGGCCGGTGATGTTGGCCGTATCGGGCACCTGCTTGACCAACACCACGCTATGATAGGCCATAGCTTCCTCCTCGTCTGAATACCATCGCACAACAGCGCCAGAGCGCCGCCGGATCGAGACGCGCCCCGGCGGGCAGTTCAGGATCCGCCCGCATCGGGGACATCTGCCAACAGGCTCACGTTGTGGCGGATCACGCGCTCTGCTTCGGCGATGATGCGTCCCATCAACTCTGCAACCGTGGGAACGTCGTCTACCAGCCCGGCTGCCTGACCGGCCATCACCGAGCCCTTCTGTACGTCCCCGTCGACGATGGCAGCACGCAGGGTGCCGGCGCCAAATTCCACGAACTCTGCCTCCGTGCAGCCACTTCGTTCCAACTCCTCAAACTTGCGGATGAAGGGGCCGCGGATAGAGCGAACAGGATGCCCAAAGGTAGCACCGGTGACCATCGTCGCCCGATCGTGAGCCCGCACGATCCTCTCCTTGTACTTCTCGTGAGCCTGGCACTCTACCGTACAGATGAAGCGCGTGCCCATCTGTATGCCGGCGGCCCCTAGGGCCAGGGCGGCGGCCAACCCACGGCCGTCAGCAAAGCCCCCCGCGGCAATGACCGGAATGTCGACGGCATCGACGACCTGGGGGACGAGCGGCAGTGTGGCAACGTCGCCGATGTGCCCGCCTGACTCCATGCCTTCGGCGATGAGGGCATGGACGCCCTGGCGCGCCAGGCGCCGGGCCAGGGCCACAGAGGCAACGACAGGGATGACCAGGATCCCCGCGCGCTGCAGAGGCCCGAGATAGGGGCCCACGTTGCCGCCGCCGGCGGTCACGACCGCTACTCCCTCGTCGATAAAGACCTGCAACCTCTCCTCGACGCCCGGCGCAAAGAGGGGCACGTTGGCCCCAAAGGGCCGTCCGGTCAGTTGGCGTGCGCGGTGCAGTTCCTGGCGCACCATCTCAGCCGGCAGATTGCCCGCGCCCACAACGCCCAAGCCTCCGGCGTTGGAAACAGCCGCAGCCAGTTCTGCGGTTGCGGCCCAGGCCATGCCTCCCTGGACGATGGGGTGCTCGATGCCCAGCAACTCACACAGCGGTGTCTTGATCATCTGGCCTCTTTCTCGCGCACGTACCCGCTCCTACCGCACAATAGAACACGGCATCCTCGCCGAAGTTACGCCCGCCATCAGCGTATCCTTTGCCGGATTCCCGTGTTTTACCTTCCAGGATGCGTTCGATCAGAGCAAGTTCTGCGAGGGAATAGCATGGGCAAGAGAGTGGTTATCACAGGTCTGGGGGCGGTCACCCCCATCGGCAACGACGTGGACGCCTTTTGGCAGGGTCTGGTCGAGGGCCGCTCGGGCGTGGGCCCCATCACGGCGTACGATGCCTCCGAACAGGCGGTTCGTATCGCCGGCGAGGTCAAGGACTTTGATCCCACGGCGCATCTGGGCTACAAGCAGGCCAAGCGCACAGACCGGTTCACCCAACTCGTCCTGGTTGCCGCCGAACAGGCTGTAGAGGATGCCCGGCTGTCCTTCGGCATGAACGGCGACCAGAGGAACACCGGCGTGTTTATCGGCACGGCGATTGGCGGCGTCTGCACCCTGCTCGACGCATACGACACCATGCACACCCGGGGCCCGAAGCGGGTGAGTGCCTTGATGGCACCCATGATGATGCCCAACGCGGGAGCAGGAGAAGTGGCCATCAGGTACGGGCTTCACGGGCCCTCCCTCTCGCTGGCATCCGCCTGCGCCACCGGTAGCAATGCCATCGGCGAAGGCGCCGACTATATCCGGCGAGGCAGAGCTGAGGTCATGATCTGCGGCGGGGGCGAGTCGGTCATGCACCCCCTCACCCTGGCAGCCTTTGCCAATATGGGAGCCGTGTCGCAGCGGAACGACGAGCCAGAGCGGGCCAGCCGGCCCTTTGATGCGGACCGGGACGGCTTTGTCATGGGCGAAGGCGCTGGAGTCCTCATCTTGGAGAGCCTGGAGCACGCCCAGAAGCGAGGCGCCCGGATCTATGCCGAACTGGTCGGGTACGGTGCCAGCTCTGATGCTTTCCACATCACGGCTCCCGACGAGGACGGGAGCGGGGCGGCCCGCTCCATGCAGTTAGCACTGGACGATGCTGGCTTGCAGCCCGCGGACATCGATTATATCAATGCCCACGGGACCAGCACGCCATTGAATGATCCCATCGAGACGCGGGCCATCCACAAGGTGTTCGGCGAATACGCGCCCAAGCTCGCGGTTAGCTCGACAAAGTCGATGACCGGCCACCTGATGGGCGCGGCGGGCGCCGTGGAGGCCATCGCCTGCGTCAAGACCCTGGTGACTGGAGTGATCCATCCAACCATCAACTACGAGACACCCGATCCGGCGTGCGACCTGGACTATGTCCCCAACCAGGCACGCAAAACCCATCCTCGCACCGCCCTCTCAAACTCCTTTGGTTTTGGGGGTCACAACGCCACCCTGATCTTCCGCATCTGGGAAGGATAGGTACATTGGCCACACCACGTACAGAGACGGCGCGCCGGGCCCACATCGTGGGCTGGGGCATGGCCGTGCCCGAACGGGTGTTGAGCAACGGCGACCTGTGCGCCATGGTCGACACCTCCGACGAGTGGATCCGCCAACGGACCGGCATTGTGGAGCGCCACATCGCCGGCGAGGGTGAGACTACGCTTTCGCTGGCCCTGCGCGCATCGCAGGCGGCGCTGGAGGTGGCCAACCTCGACCCGGCGCTGCTGGACCTGGTCGTCGTAGCGACCATCACCCCTGACTATGCGTTCCCGGCAACCGCTTGCCTGCTTCAGGACGCCCTGGGTGCCGAGCGGGCAGCCGCCTTCGATCTATCGGCGGGTTGCTCCGGCTTTGTGTATGCCCTGAGCGTGGCGGCCGGCATGATCGCCGCGGGGGACTACAAGCACTGCCTGGTGGTCGGCGCAGAAACCCTGTCGCGCATCACCGACTGGACCGATCGTAATACCTGTGTCCTCTTTGGCGATGGAGCTGGCGCCGTCATCCTCGAGGCCAATGGAGCACAGGGAGGGATCCTCTCATCGGTCCTCGGCTCCGATGGCTCAGGCAAGGAGCTGCTGATCCAGCCGGCAGGGGGCAGTGCCCAGCCTGCCAGCGCAGAGACGGTGCAGGCCCGGAAGCACACCGTCCAGATGGATGGACGGCAGGTCTTTCGGTTTGCCACCCGGATCATGCCCGATGTCTCGCGCCGCGTGCTCTCAAAGGCCGGTCTCACCGTAGAGGACGTCAGCCTGGTCATCCCCCACCAGGCCAACGACCGGATCCTGCAGGCAGCGGCGCGCAACCTGGGCATCGACGAAGGGCGCGTGTACTCGAACCTGTCGCGCTACGGCAACACCTCCTCGGCCTCCATCCCCATCGCCCTGTGTGAAGCCATTGAGCATGGCCTGGTCAAGCGGGACGCCGTGTTGCTCCTAACCGGTTTCGGTGCGGGGCTGACCTGGGCCGCCACCCTGCTGCGCTGGAGCCTGCCCTTGCCCGTGCCAACTCCTTCGCGACGGATGACCTTCTGGCGCAACCTGCGCTACCGCTGGGCGCAATTGCGATCCCACTGGCGCCGGTTCTGGCGCAACGTGGACGCGCGCTTGTTCCAGATCCTGTACGACGAAGAGGGCAGGAGAAAACGATAGCTCGCCATTACCCCATTCTCCGCGCCCCCGTGCTTGACGCCCCGTCCAAACTCAAGTAGAATTCAGTGGCCGTACCCTGCGATCCCTCGAGGAGGAGGCTAGCATGCGACCATCTATCATCGTCCACGGCGGGGCGGGCGACATCCCCGATGAGCTGAGGGAAGCCCATCGAAGGGGTACACAGCGTGCGGCCGAGGCAGGTTGGACCGTGCTGGCGGCCGGTGGATCCGCGCTGGATGCCGTGGAAGCAGCTGTCGTCGTCATGGAAGATGACGAGACCTTTGACGCTGGACGGGGTGCGTTCCTGAACGCCGACGGGCAGGTAGAACTGGACGCCGGCTGCATGGACGGCGCTGGCCTGCAGGTAGGGGCTGTGGCCAGCGTGCAGTTCATCCAGAACCCCATCCGGTTGGCGCGCACGGTTATGGAAAAGAGCGAGCACGTGTTGCTGGTTGGCCAGGGGGCCCAGCGTTTTGCCCACAAGATGGGTTTCGCCACCTGTGACCTGACCGACCTGGCCGTGCCACGCGAGTTCGAGCGCTGGCAGAAGCTGCTGTACGACCGGACCCATTCGGCACGCAAATCCTTCGCCCGGGCATCTGACACGGTGGGCTGCGTGGCCCTGGACCGGGCCGGGCACATGGCAGCAGGCACTTCGACCGGTGGCGTCCCCAACAAGATGCCGGGACGCGTCGGCGACGTACCGATGGTCGGCTGTGGTTTTTACGCCGACGACCAATACGGCGGTGCCTCGACGACGGGCTGGGGCGAAAGCATCGCCAAGGTCCTGTTGGCCCGCCTGGCCCTGCATCACCTGGAAGTGCTCGGCGATCCCCGGGCTGCCGCCCAGGCGGCCATCGCCGTGCTCGAGGAAAAGGTCAACGGGCTGGGGGGCGTCATCCTTCTGGCCCCGGACGGGCGGCCTGGCTGGCACTATAACACGCCATGGATGGCCTACGCCTATCAAGCCGGGGACATGGCCCAGCCAACCGTGGGCCAGTGACCGGGATTGTCGGTTCCTGCGAACTGTGCTACAATGCGCCACCCGAATCATGGCAGCGACAGAACGTGGGGAGAGCCTATGCTGGGTGCACTAACGACTTGTCAGTGACAGAGCTGGAGCCGAGCTGGTGCTCGGCGATCCCAGGGCGCCGGTGACGACTCGTTAGTGCACCCGCCTATGCTTGGCTGCCCCACCGTTTTGTGGTAGAATACCGACAGTGCCAGGGAGAATACCTTTGTGATGACGAACCGGCTGGGATGGGATTTGTCCCGCAATGACCCCATCCTCGGACTGGACCTCCAAAACCTGCGACCCATCCCGACCGGTGCCACCGGACATAGAACCGGCAGAGAGCTGAGATGAGTGTTGTCGATCAAGTCAAGGACCGCCTGGACATCGTCGAGGTGATCCAGCCATACGTGCCGCTAAAGAAAGCCGGACGGAACTACAAGGGTCTGTGCCCTTTCCACTCGGAAAAGACGCCGTCCTTTGTCGTGTTTCCCGAGACGGGTACGTGGCACTGCTTCGGCGCGTGTGGCACTGGCGGCGACATCTTTAGCTTTGTCATGAAGCGGGAGAACGTCGAGTTCGGTGAGGCACTGAAAATCCTGGCCCAGCGTGCCGGGGTCGAGCTCGAGCCGGCCAGTCCCCAGGCTGCCGAGGCCGAAAAGCGGCTGGACCTGCTGCGCTCGATCGTTGCTGCTGCTGCCAACTATTTCCAGCACCTGTTGTTGAACAGCGACGAGGCCGGCCGGGCACGTGCCTACCTGGAGCGACGAGGGCTGGTGCCCGACACGATCGACCGTTTCCAGGTGGGATACGCCCTGGACCAGTGGGATGGTCTGCTCCGATTTCTGACCAGCAAGGGATACGGGGTGGAGGACATCCACGAGAGCGGTCTGATCATCGCCCGGGAAGATGGGTCAGGGCATTACGACCGCTTTCGCGGCCGCATTGTCTTTCCCATCAAGGATCAGCGCGGGCGAGCTATCGGCTTCGGGGGGCGCGTTCTCGGAGACGGCCAGCCCAAGTACCTGAATTCGCCTCAAACGCCGCTGTTCGACAAGAGCGCCCTGCTCTTCGGACTGGACCAGGCCAAGGCCGGCATTCGAACGGCCGGAGAAGCCGTCATTGTCGAGGGATACATGGACGTGCTGATGGCCCACCAGCACGGGATCAACAACGTGGTCGCCCAGATGGGCACGGCGCTGACCGAGGAACAGCTCAAGCTCCTGAAGAGGCTGACCCAGCGGTTCGTCCTGGCCCTGGACTCTGACGTGGCTGGCGATCAGGCCACCTTGCGCGGGCTGGATCTGGCCCGCCAGGTGATGGATCGCGAAGTGGTGCCTGTGCCCACGCCGCGAGGGCTGATCCGGTTCGAGGAACGGCTGGCGGCCGACATCCGCATCGTGTCCCTGCCAGAAGGCAAGGATCCCGACGAGGTGATCCGCGAGAGCCCATCTCAGTGGGTTGAGCTGATCGCGAGCGCCAAGCCGGTGATGGATTACTACTTTGATGCCCTGACTGCGGACCTGGATCTGTCTGGGGCCAAAGGCAAGGCTGAGGCGGTGCGCAGGCTAGGGCCCCTGCTGGCAGATATGGGCGACCGGGTACAGCGGACCCATTATCTGCAGATGCTGGGGAGGATGGTCCAGGTGGACGAGCGCTCCCTGTGGCAGCAGATCCAGCAGACAACTGGTCCCAAGCGCCCCAGCCGCGTCGAGCGTCCCAGCAGACCGGCAGAGGCGCGGGAAGAGGCCGTCCTGGATCTGGAAGCACACTGCCTGTCCTTTGCGCTCAGCTATCCACAACTGCTGGAACACGTTGACGCAGCCCTGGCGACCAGCGACGAGGGCCCCTTGTCCGGGGAGGATTTTGGCCGGCCTGACGATCGGGCTATCCTGGATTCCTGGCGGCAGTGGCTGGCCGAAGGGGGTTCACAAGACGCCCGGGCCGAGTTCTGTGATCACCTGGATGGGAACCTGCAGGAACGGGTGCTGTCTCTCATCGAGGCCCAGGAGAAGCGGCCGAAGGTTGCCGACGAGCTATTACGCAACGACGTTTTGGACGTAGTGACGCGATTGCGCCTGCGCAACCTACAGCGCCGGATCCATGAAATGCGCTTCTTGTTGGATGATCCCGAGGACTTGGGGGCAGCGGCCAACTATGGTCCGTTGATCACCAGGACCGCCGTGCGCATCAGGCGCATGGAAAGAGCACTGAATGAGCGCTCGATCTCGGGGCGCCGGCAGCACCAGGACGCAGCCGTGCGCGTGCCTGTTGGCGAGGAATAGAAATGGGGCACCGGAACCCGGGACTTGGGCCTGGTGCGGTCACCCGGGATAATAGACAAGGGGACATGTGACAGAGGATATGACCGATAACGTGTCGTCCGAATCCAAACGCGACGGACCTGCTACTGCCCTGGACAATGGCAACGAAGTCCAGGAGCCGAAAGCGGGGGCCCAGCTTCGCAGCCTCTTTCTAGACCTGGATATTGCCCGCCTCGAGACTGAAGACGAGGAAGAGCCCCAGCTGCACGACTTGCGAGCCATCGAACAGGAGTTGAAGGAGGTAGAGGAGGAGCCGCTGAGCGATCTGAATCTCAGTTTCGACCCTAGCAGCGATCCGGTCCGGATGTATCTCCGGGAGATTGGCAAGGTCCCTCTATTGACCGCGGAACAGGAGGGCACCCTGGCCCAGGCCATTCTCGACGGTGACCAGGCGCGGGAAAAGCTGGCCAAGAACGGGTCCCTGCCGGCGGAAGACGCCTACACGCTGGAGAGGCTGGTAGATAAGGGCAACCAGGCAAGGCGGCACCTGGCCGAGGCGAACCTGCGCCTGGTAGTCAGTGTTGCCAAGCGCTACATGGGACGTGGCATGTCCTTTCTGGACCTAATCCAGGAGGGCAATCTTGGCCTGCTCAAGGCCGTGGAAAAGTTCGACCACACCATGGGCTACAAGTTCTCGACCTATGCCACCTGGTGGATCCGGCAGGCCATTAGCCGGGCCATTGCCGACCAGGCTCGCACCATCCGCATCCCCGTGCACATGGTGGAGACCATCAGCCATCTTGTGCGTGCGCAGAGACGCCTGCAGCAAGAATTGGGCCGGGATCCCTCGCCAGAGGATATTGCCCTGGACCCCGATATGGAGAGTACGGTCGGGCTCGACGAGGAGGACCGCGAGGCAATCATCACCGCGCGGGCCAAGGAGCTGCGCCTGGATCCGATCCTGGCGCGCAAGCTGCGGCGGGCAGCCAACCGGGTCCAGCAGATCATGCGCATCTCCCAGGAGCCGATGTCTTTGGAAACGCCGGTGGGTACCGAGGAGGACAGCTACCTGGGCGACTTTATCAAAGATGAGACCATGCCCGAGCCGGACGATGCGGCCTCGCAGCAGCTCTTGCGCGAACAGCTGCGCAACATCCTCAACTCGCTCAACCACAGAGAGCGCCAGGTGCTGGAGATGCGCTTTGGCTTGAACGATGGGCAGAGCCACACGCTGGAGGAGGTAGGACAGGCCTTTGGTGTAACCCGGGAACGTATCCGCCAGATCGAGGCCAAAGCCCTGCGCAAGCTGCGCCACCCGCTGCGCAGCCGCAAACTGCGTGATTATCTGGGATAGGGAACTTGACTATTCGCCCGCGGTGCAGTATAATTGCCCCGCTTTCGTTCCTCGGTAGCTCAATTCGGCAGAGCGGCCGGCTGTTAACCGGTTGGTTGTAGGTTCAAGTCCTACCCGAGGAGCCAGAATGGGCAGATGGCCTGCATTGAGAGGCTCCCACCTGTGTGGTGGGAGCCGTTTTTTGTCTACGACCGTAGATGCCCAAGTTGCGGATTCGCTGCCTAAAGACAAGGTCCATCGCAGTTCGTTGACAATCATGCTCGCATGTGCTACAATGCAATTGGGTTCAAGCAGGGGTCATGAGCAGGGTTTGAGGATACGGGATGAGTGTTTCGACTGATGCACTGGATCTGCCCGTACTGCTGCGAGAGCAGATCGAGGCTGCACGCGAAGTTGGCTTGTACGATAGTGACACGGAACTGATCGCTGACGCGATCCGCGTCCTCCTGGCGGCGCGTCCTGACGTGCGCGTGGCATCAGCGTGCCGGATGTATGAAGTTGGGACGGTGTCGTTGGGAAAAGGTGCCGAACTCGCGGGACTCGACATCGTTGGCTTCAAGCGGGAGCTGGACGAGCGAGGCATCGACCGCAGGGCGCCGGAATCCGCAGACGAAACGGCCGAGATGGCCGAGACCGCACTGACTGTGGCCGGCCGCGCGCCGTGACATGCCCACGATCATCCTCGATTCCGATTTCCTCAGTTCCTTCCTAAAGATCGACCGCTGCGAGTTGATTCGCTCGTTCTACCAGGTTGAACGGGCAATTGTCCCCTCTGCTGTGCATCGCGAGATAGCCCAGACCGATTTGCTACCCAAGCTCTTGGAAACAGCGTGGATCCAGAGCTTACCGATAGAGCCTACACCAGATGATGTCTTGCTGGGCAATCCAGCCTTCCAGGCTCTGGGAAGCGGTGAGCAGGCATGCATTGTGCTCGCCCAAGCGCTGGACGATGTGGCGCTGCTGATGAGTGACAACCAGGCGCGCCGCTTCGCCCAATCTCTTGGCATCGTTGTCGCCAACATCCCTGCCTTTCTGCTAGCCTGCAAGATGGGCGGATTGCTTGGGGTGGAGCAGATGACACAGATCATCGACGATCTGAAAGCCACAGACTACTACGATTTCAAGGCTGAGGTCCGCCAGCTTCTGTTAGCAAGGGTCCCCTAGCCGCTCATGCCTGGATGCCACCTTCTGTCATCTTGCGCGCGTCGAGGATGCGGTTGGCTTCCTCGGTGGTGAGGTAGCCCTTCTCGACAACGACCTCCTTGATGGTCCGGTTGCTGGCCATGGCCTCTTTGGCGACCTCTGCTCCCTTCAGGTAGCCTATCACGGGATTGAGGGCCGTCACCAGGATAGCATTCTTGGCCAGCCAGCCTTCGGCCTTTTCCGGATTGGCCTCCAGCCCCACCACGCACCGGTCCGTGAAGGCCCGGATGGCACCGATCAGCACCTGCATCATCTCGAACAGGTTGTGGGCGATGATGGGCATCATGACGTTCAGCTCCAGCTGCCCCGCCTGCCCGGCCATCATGACCGTCAGGTCGTTGCCCATGACGTGAAAACAGGCCATGTTCAGCATCTCGGCCAAAACGGGGTTGACCTTGCCGGGCATGATGCTGCTGCCGGGCTGCACTGCTGGCAGATGGATCTCGTCCAGGCCCGTCGCCGGACCGCTGGACAGAAGCCGGAAGTCGTTGGCAATCCGGTCGAGGGTGACGGCCAGGGTGCGCATCGCCGCCGAAAAGTCCACGGGATCGGCCATGCTCTGCATCGACTCAAAGAGATTGTCTGACTCATACAGCTCCAGGCCGGTGAGCGCGGACAGCCGTTTGACCATCCGGGGATGGTATTCTGGATGGGCATTCAGACCGGTACCTGTGGCCGTGCCGCCGATCCCGAGGCGGCGCAGGCCCTCCGCGGCGTGCCGGATGCGCCCGGCGTCACGCTCAACGGCCCGGGCATAGGCCCCAAACTCCTGGCCCAGGCGCACGGGCACCGCATCCTGCAAGTGCGTGCGGCCCGACTTGACGACGTCATCGAATTCCACGGCCTTCTGTCCCAACGCCCCGGCCAACCGCTCCACCTCGCCTGTGAGCTCGTCGAGGCGCCAGAGAGAGCCGAGCCGGATGGCTGTGGGGATGGTATCGTTCGTGCTCTGGGCCATGTTGACGTGGTCGTTGGGATGCACCGGCTTGTCGGGATCGTCGACGCGATAGCCCAGGATCTGGTTGGCCCGGTTGGCGATCACCTCGTTGGCATTCATGTTGTGGCTGGTGCCAGCGCCTGCCTGGAACGGGTCGACGACGAACTGATCGTCCCATTGGCCGTCCTTCACCTCCTGCGCCGCCTGGACGATAGCCTCGCCCCGCTCCCTGTCCAGGAGCTCCAGGTCCATGTGCACCTGCGCCGCTGCCTGTTTGATCACGGCCATGCTCCAGATAAAGGCCCGGTAGGGCTTCATGCCGCTGATCGGAAAATTGTGCACGGCCCGCATCGTCTGGGCTCCGTACAGTGCTCCGGCCGGCACTTTGATCTCGCCCAACGAGTCCTTTTCGATCCGTGTGTCGCGCCGCTGATTCCGCCCTGTCTCAGTCACGGTCTTTCTCCTCTCGGTTTGGTGCCTGCGGCCCCCCTGGCCCTGACGTGCTGGGCAGATCGCACCTGGCCCAGGCCAGTCCAGGAGGGAATCCCTCCCGCCCGGTGGTCACAGGCGCAGGTAGGAATCGGCATAGA
>JAMJFU010000098.1 GCA_023544525.1 Anaerolineae bacterium
GGACCAAAGCCGTCCGGACGGCCAACCACGCAGCTACAGCAAGCTGACATTGAAAGAGTTCTACGCCGCCACAGGGGTCGAGCTGACCCTGGTGGCGGCCGATACGACGTGGGCGCGCATGCTGCTGCTGAACCATCGTACCGCGCCGGAAGTCCCGGTGGTCTGGGCAGCACGCATGTCGATGAGCGTGCCGCTGCTGTGGCAGGAGGTCGAATGGTTGGCGGAATGGGGTCCCTACCACACCTGGGATCCGGCTGCCGGACGCCTGGCGCCCAATGACATCACCGGCCACAGCATCGTCGACGGAGGGCTGCTGTCCAACTTCCCGATCGCCCTCTTCCTGGCCGACCGGCCGGATGTAGCGGCCGTCATGGGCCCGGCACAGGTCAAGAACGTGCTTGGCCTGCTGATCGATGAAGCGCTCGCCGTGCCTAACCAGCCACCCCGGCCTCCGGAAAGCGCCGCCAGCGCCCTGACCGGCCTGCGCACCGTGAAGCGCCTGCACCGCCTCATCAACGCCGCCACCGGTGCCCACGACAATATGGCCATCGCCGCCTTTGCCCCGCACGTGGTGCGCCTGCCCGCAGGCGGCTACAGCACCACCCAGTTCGACATGACAGATGCCGAACGGGATGCACTGGTGGACGCCGGCCGGCAAGCGATGCGGGCCTTCCTGGCGCAGCAGTCGGTACTCGAGGTCGCCGGTCCGGAGTTTGCGCCTGGCGATGCCGTGGTCGACCTGGCGAACGAAGCCGCAGCCACGCTGCTGCAGCGGTAGGAGGCATCTGCCGGAGCCTGGCCAGGGTCGCAGGAGACATTGGAGCATGTCTGACGAACGCATTCGCTATCTGCAGCAGATCCCGGTCTTTGCACTGCGGCAGATGGTCAACGACCGTTTCTCAGGTACTGACGGAGAAGCGCGCTTGACCGTCAAGTTCCAGTCCGTCCTGAACCGCCATCCACGCCGGGTGCGGCGGGCGGTCGCGCGGCTGACCCGCCAGGAGCTGACGCTGCTCATAGAGGGCTGCCCGGAGATCGGCGACGCCGAGATCGCTACCTACTTTGAGCAGTACCGCTACGGCAGCCACCCGTCTTTCTACATCTACCTCTTCGACCCGGCGCAACTCGCGGCGGACCGTCTGGCCGGGTTCCAGTCCCGCCTGGCGCAGGCCCTGGTGGACGACAACGCCCGCTTCGCCGCCGATGTGAGCCGCGGCCTGCCGCCGCTGCGCGACGTGCTGCTCAACGACTTCGGCCCCCTGCCCGGCATCCCCGGCTTGTACGAGGGGACCTACCGTTTCCTCAGCCGGCTGGACTATATCGACGCCGACGAGAACGCCATCTCCACCTACGAGACTTTGTACGGCTTTTTCTGGATCAGCACCACCGAGGGTTACGCCACCATCCACGCCCGCAAGCCCGAGGTCCTGAAGAGCCTCAGGCTTGCCATCGAAGAGGCAGCGGGCGTGATGTTGACCCAACTCGTCATCTCCAAACAATTCAAGAACGCCCTCAACTTCCTGCAGCGGGACCGGTTCCGCAGCAGCCGGCTCTACGAGCCCGATCCGGAGGCAGAGCGCTTTCGCTCGCTGACGATCGCCGACCGCCGCGCCTACGAAAAGGGCTATGCCGAATTCGAGGCAAGCTACCCGGAGCTGCGCAGCACCAGCTACCGGGTCACGGTCGTCGGCAAGGAGACCACCGTCAGGCTGACGTGCAGCCGTGGTGCGCTCAGCCTGGCCGGCCGCCTGGAGGCCAGCCAATTCCGCGCCTGGGCCGTCGAAAGCCTGGGCGAGGTCATCCGGGTGCTCCGGGCGCTAAGCACAACGCCGGGCGACTATGTCAGGTCCTACAAACTGCGCAGCTCCCCGGCCCTGGCGGCCTACGCCGGCGCCCTGCAGAAGGACGTGGTGCTCGAGCTGTTGGCCCAGGTCCTGACCCTGAAACAGGCCGGGCTGGAGACGGGCATGCTGGGCCGAACGTCAGCCGATCTGGCCCTCGCGCTCCAGGGGGACCTGGCAGCGCAACTGGCCTGCACCTGCACGGATCCGGACTGCGAAGAAGAGGAGAGTTATCTCCGCTGCCCGGTGTGCGAGGAGCCGTTCTTTAGCCTGTCGGCAGGGGATGGTGGGTTGCAGATGGCCTGCCTCCAGCGGGCCCAGCACTGGCAGGCCACCCTGCCGGCCGAAGTAACCCTGGAGTGCGGCCACACGGCGACCATAGAGGAGGGCATGCTGCGCGACGACCTGGAACTCCTGCCCGGCGACCGATGCCTGGCTGTCATGGCCCAACTGGTGAACAACCACATCAAGGACTACCAGTTCGACCCGCTGACAGAGGGCTTTTACATCCGGGGCTCGGTGCTGCACTACTATGCCGACAAAGACACCTGGCTGGCCGTGCTGCCCAAGGACGGCGGAAAAGGAATCTACCTGACCCGCGTCGTGCAGAACATCGAGAAGAACTATGGCAAAGTGATCGGCGTGCTACCCCAGAAGTGAGCGCAGCTTGTCGAGGGCTTGCAGCGACGTCACAACCCAGTATTCCGCTATGCAGGAGCTGGTAACTTGGTGACCATAGGCATCGACCTTGTCCTGCTAGACCTGGGATCCATCGCCCTGTCGTGGCACGGGTTGTTCCTGGCAGCCGGCGTCCTGGTCGTGTACGCTATCGCCGTCCGCGAAGGCACGCGCCAGGGCTTCAGCCACCGATCGCTGAGCGAGTTGGCGCTGTGGATGATCTTCTTGGGCTTTGGCGGCGCCCGGTTGCTCAGCGTACTGGAAGCCTGGCCGGTCTACGCCGCCGACCCGGTGCGCATCCTGGCCGTGCCCGAAGGCGGGCTGACCGTCACCGGCGCCATTCTGGGAGGGCTCGTTGCGGCGCTCATCTACGCGCGGCGCAGGCAGCTTGATGGCTGGAGGTTGCTCGACGTGCTGGCATTGGCGGTCCCTGCAGGCTGCACCGTGGGCCGGGTGGGCTGTACGAGCAACTCGGGTATGGCACCGGCCGTTTCATCGTCAACTGCTGGCAAGGTGGAGAGCCGATCCTGCCCGGTCTCAGGTTCGTCCAACTCGTGGCCCTCAGCCTGATCCTTCTTGGAGTTGTCTTTGTGGTCCATCGGTATCGCGTGCGCGGAACGGCGGGCACCGGGAGCCGGCCGGCCGTCCAGCACCAAAGGGGGTAGGAGAAAACACAGTGGCGGCAGATCTGCAACGGCAGCGCATCGACAGCGACGGGGGTGCCATCATTGGGGGCAACCTGCAGGTCGGCCGGGATTTCATCGGGCGTGACCAGAATCTGTACTACATCTTTCAGGGCATGCCGGGCCTGGCAGCCAGGCCAAGCCGGCCGTATGTCGCCGATCGCGCTTTCCAGGTCACCGAGCACCTGCTGTTCACGGGTCGCGAGGAAGAGATCGAGCGTGCGCTGAGCCAGATGGAGGACCCGGGGAAGCGGGCCATCGTGATCTATGGGCCGGCCGATGCCGGCAAGACCTCGCTCCTGACCGCCGGCATCCTCCCCCGGCTGGACCGCTTTCCGCAGACCACGGAGGTTTATCCGCTGCGCGCCTTCGGCCAGGGTTCCTCCGACCTGCACCGCCTGCTGCTGGGGAGTGCCTCCAGGAGCGGCCTGGATCTGCCCGCAGAGACACCGGTGCCAGAACTTGCCTCAGCCATAACCAAGGCGTCCGGCTGGCGACTGCTGGTGATCCTCGACCAATTCGAACGCTTCTTCCAGCCCGACGTGAGCGCGCAGGAGCGCGACGCTCTGCGCAACGACCTGTGTGGCGCCATAGAAGCAGCCGGGCCACGCTTGTTCCAGATCGTGATCGCCATCCGCGACGACATGCAATCAGATCTGGACCGGCAGTGGGGTGACCTGCTGCCCGGCCTGCGCCAGTCGCCCATCTACGTACAGCCCCTGAGCCTGGATCAGGCTAGGCAGGCGATCCAACACCCGCTGCAGGAGTTAGCCCTCCAGCCGGTCTTTGACGAGGCCTTCCTCGAGGGTCAGCTACTGGCAGACCTCGACTACCTATCCTTCGATCAGCCGGGCAGCATCTTGCCCGCGGATCTGCAGGTCGTGTGCTCCCAGTTGTGGCAAACCGCCAAAGACAGGAAGAGATCGACCATAGACACCGCGCTCTATTGGCAGCTCACCGACGGCAAGGGCGCCGAACAGGTCATGGACCTGCGTTTCGACGGGCTGCTGGCCCGCATCAAGGCAGAGCGGCGCGACCTGGCGCGGCAGATCACCACGGCCATGCTGGACCGGGGCCCACAGGCCTGGCTGGTCCCGGAGCAGATGTCGAGCCAGGGAAGCAACGCGGACGAGATCCAGGCGACCCTGGAGGAGATGTCTACGGCAGAGATGGTCATTTGGCATGTTTCCGGGGGCCAGCTGGCGTACGCACTGGCCAGCGCCAGCATCGCCCGCGCCGCGGATCGGGCGCTGGGAAGGGAGGCCCAGAAGCGAAGGCAGGCACGCTGGGAGCTGGAATACGCCTGGCGGGACTGGGTGTCGGACGATTCTCTGGCGGGCCGGTACCAGTTGAACCTGATCAGGAGGGATTATGTCGACGGACCGCCACCTCCTGAGAGAGGGCTCTTGCTTTTGGCCTCGGCTGTGGCAAGGCAGGCGCCGGTAGACCATTGGCTGGCACAACTGGACACCGGCGCAGCACAGATGCTGATCCGCGCTCTTGAAGAGGGAGAGGCACATGCAGGCCAGGGAACCACAGCCTACGCCCAGTCGACGGCGTACAACCAGGCCAGCCGGCTATTGGCTATCGCCGATGACGAGGATCTGCCGGCTCAGCCTCCATCCGCCGGCCTGGGCCCGCTGGCCTGGGCGGCCGCCGGGCACCGAAGGAAGGCGGCCTGCCGCGAGACGGCGGCCCTGGCGCTCCTGGCTGCCTACGGCCCGGACGCGCTAGAGCGCGTGGAGGCGGCGGTGCGGAGCGGCCGGCTCGGCCGGCGGCGGTTGGCCGAGCTGCGCGGCATCCTGGCCGATGCCAGCTCCGGCGTAGCTGCCAAGCTGCGGGAGCGGCCGCCACGCGATCGCCTCGAAGCCTGGTGGTGGCGGTTCCGCCGCCGTCTCATCCGCGACCTGCCCTACGTCGCCAGCCTGACCCTGGGTGGGGCAGTCGGGGCTGGCCTGGGGCTTGGCCTGCTGCGGGCGCTTCTAGCGCCCCTGGTGCAGGAAAAGAGTGGCTATTGGTTCTACGCCGCCTCGGCCACAGGGTTCCTGTTTGGCCTGGCCGTGTCGCTGGGCCTGCTCCTGGTGGATCCTATCCGCCTGCAACCACGGGAGCGCGGACCCGAATCCACGCGCAGTCGACCCCTGCTGCCGGGCGTCGTCCTGGGAGCGCTGTGCTTTGCAGCGATGCACGTGCTCCACCTGCTCCTGTTCGGCGCGCGCGGGCTCGCCGCGGCGGCCCTGATCTCTGCGCTGGCGCTGCCCGCTGGTGCGGGTTTGAGCCTGGCCGTGTACGACCAGCCCTTCGCCGGCCAGCGCTTGGGCGCCGGCCGTTGGCTGCTTCGCCTGGCTGCCGCGGCTGCAGCCCTGGCCCTCGTGCAGGCGGTCTTTAGCTTTGCCCTCGATCCGGGCTATGGTACCGGCCTGGTGTTTGCCTGGACAGGTTACTTCTACCAGTCCGGACTCAACGACACCCTGGTCCGCTGGGGACTGCAGGGCATTCTGGCCATGCCACACTGGTTTGATTACGCAGCCGTGATCGACGGCGGCCTGACCGGGGTCGCCCTGTCCGCTGGCCTGGCAGTGGGTCTGAACGTGGCCGGCCGTTGGTTCGCCAAGTGGGAGGCGCTGGCCGACCAAGCCGGCGCGTGAGGCGAGGAGATGATGAAGGCGAATCGGTACGAAATCCCTTTCCTGGTGACGGTCTGCATCGTGGCTGCCTTGGCCTTCGCATGTGGCGCCCCAGTTGCCCCTCAATGTGCCGACACACGGACCCAGGGAAATGACGAGTTCAGGCGCTGGGCGTCTGCCGTTTCCAAGAACGGTGCTGCCGTGGCGGACGACTGCTGGCATCCCCTGGTGGACGACGACTCGCTGTCCGCCGATGCCAGCGGCGAAGCGGAGCTCAACTTCTCGGATTGCTGGTCCGGCCGCATCTTTGTCTTCCAGGATGCCGGGGGGACATTCCGGACGGAAAAATGCAGGAAGGCAGACTATCCAGGGTCCGCCACCTGCGTCGCGTTCGGCAGCTGGTACGCCGGGCTGTGCGCCGGGGAATTCGTGGTCCACACGGGAAGTGCCAGCATCGAAAAGACAGGGACGTCCGTATCGATCACCTACCTTCCCGAGAGGCTCGACGTCACCTTGGTGGTGGTGCTGGAAGGAAGCGTCTGGGTTACACCCGTGGACTCTTTTAACCCGACAGAGTCCGGCCCAGGTCAGATCGTTTCCGCGACGGACGTGGACGGCGCCTTCTACTTCACGATGCCCCTTGAGACGCTGGCGCCTGTGGGCGGCCTCGAGCCCCGCCGGGTGTATGGACTGGCAGAGCTCGGATCCGTGGCCGGCGAGTTGGGCATCGGCGACTGGATGCTAAAGGTCGCCGAAAAGGCTCGAGAGGATGGGGTGCTACCGGCAACCTGGCCGAGGGAGTTGGGCGGGAGCGGCGAGCCTGCGACGGAGCCGCCACCGGGCGCGGGCGGGTTCGTGGTCATCATGGGCGGCGGGGCCCTCGAAGATCCAAGGGTCGTCGAGGGCTTTGTGCTGGCGGTCGACTGGCGGTCCGCCCAGGGGGTTGGCGCACCTGGCGGCGGAGTGGTGAGCGCCCTGACCCCGGACGGTCCGATCGGCGACTTGTCCCAGCAAGCGCTCGACCCAAAACAGGCCCTGGCCCTGTTCGACAAGGCGGGCTACAAACGGGAGCAGCCGGTAACCATCCTCTACCCGGAAGAGGATGAGCTGCTAGGCCGCACTGCCGAGCTGGTGGGCAAGTACCTGGCCCGTGTGAAGGTCGAGACGGCCCTACAGCCGGTGCCCGCGTCCGTGTCGGCTGCGGTGAGGACGAAGCTCGTCCGAGCCGGCGAGAGCGTCCTGTCCCTAGCACGGTGAGGGCTTGAGGCTGTGGCGCCGATGATTGCGGATCTGTAGTAACAGTCCAATCTAAGAAAGGAAGGACACCCATGAGCGCTATCTTTGGAGAGACCCTGTCATTCAAGCAGGAGAGCGGGCCGGATGTAGAACTGGTCGCCTTCGGCGACGAGTTCTATGCCCGCTACGAGACCAAGGATGGCTTCACCGCCATCTACGATGGCAAGCTCGGCCTGTACTGCTACGCCGAGCTGGCCGACGGCAAGTTCATCTCCACGGCCGTGCCGATTTCCGAGCCCGCCCCTGATGGATTGCGCCGCCACCTCAAGGAGGCGCCGTCGGTCCGCAACGACAAGTTTGACAACCGCTACGAAAAGATGATGCCGCCAAAGGACTCGGTCTGGGCCAATGAAGCCCTGGAGACCTACGGCCCGAATCAGGGGCTGCTGGAGGGGCGACAGGTCAACACGGGCGTGGTCTGTGGCCTGACCATCCTGGTCGAGTTCCCCGACCTGCCGGCGCAGGTCACCGCCGAAGAGGTGTCGGCCCTGCTGAATGAAGACGGCTATACAGCCAACGGCAACTACTGCTCGGTGCGCGAGTACTTCCGGCTCATGTCCAGCGGCCTGCTCGACTACTCCAACGTCGTGATCGGACCGATCCGACTCAGCCAGGAGCAGCGCTACTATGTCGACAACCTGCTGGCCGAGGAAGCCCTCAACCTGGTCGTCGATATGGGCGTCGACCTCTCCCAGTTCGACTCGAAGGGCGAGGGCTACATCGACGCGTTGAGCTTCATGTACGCCGGCCCAACGCTATACGAGGGCTGGCTGTGGCCGCACAACTATTACCTGGAATGGGAGCACGGCGGCTACCGTGCCCACCTGTACATGATCACCAGCCAGGGACTGAGCAGCAGCGACCTGAGCATTGGCACCTTCTGCCATGAGAGCGGCCACATGCTGTGCCGCTTCCCCGACCTGTACGATTATGGCAAGCGCGATGGGGATTTCGAGCGCAGCGCCGGCATGGGCGTCTACTGCCTGATGAGTGCCGGCAACCACCTCAACAGCGGCCGTACCCCGGCGCCCGTGTGCGGCTACCTGCGCTACCTGGCCGGATGGTGCTCGAACGAGATTTCGCTCAACACGCCCGGCAGCTACACGGCCGTGCACGGCGACTATGGCACGGTACTGGTCTATAATACCGTCTACGAAAACGAGTACTTTCTGATCGAGAACCGGTCGGAGGTCGGGCTGGATCAGGGCCTGCCCTCCGCCGGCCTGGCCATCTACCACTGCGATATCTGGGGCTCGAACGAGTGGCAGGGTGGCTCAGCCGACAGCCACTACCAGTGCGGCCTGCTGCAGGCCGATGGGCATTTCGACCTGGAGCACGGTCTCAACGTGGGCGATGCCACCGACCTGTTCGCCATCGTCGAGGGGGAGGTCCTTTCGGATGCGACTACGCCTTCGACGCGCCTGTGGGACGGCTCTGACTCGGGCCTGCGCATCGCCGACATCGGCGCCCCTGGCGAGGCGATCGGCTTCAACGTGGTGTAGGTCTATTGTGGCCGCCGGCCCCTATCGCAAGGTTGGGGACATGGCCAGAGATGGGAACCCGGAGCATGCGAAGACGGCACCATGCGCCGGTGGGACACCGGCAAGCAGACCAGCTCTGCCATCCTGCGCGGGCATCGGGGGCGGGTGACGGCCCTTGCGGTGACAGCAGACGGTCGGCATCTTGTATCGCGATCAGGTGCCGCTACCCTCTCCTGGGATATGGACACGGGCACCGCCCTGGCAAAGCCCAACAGGAAGCGCATGATATCGAGGATAAGGAAGAAGATCGGCCGATGGGGAGAGCGCGAGAAGATCGCTCATGTGGCCTGGTCCGCGGATGGGCGCTGGATGGCGTCGTCGTCACGTGATAGTGAGGAGATCAGGGTCTGGAGTTGGGAGACCACAAGTTTTCAGGAGACGGAGAGAATCACTAGTTCAAACCTGGAAACGGTGATCCACTCCAACAACAAGGCTGAGCCGGCGTGGGCCTTCCCTACGCCACTCCTCCATGTCAGTTGTACTGACGGCAAGCGTCCGACAGTCTTTGGATCCAGCGCCAACCATGTCCTGCTGTTGAGATTGGAGGGAACGCAGGTCGACAGGTTGCGGATTGGTGGGAAGCACAACCAGCTCAAATAGAAGGGGGCAGCATATGACAGACGCAGTCCTTGTCCGAGCCAACGAGGTATTGAGCGCACTGTACTCAGACGATCCCGAAGTGCAGCGAGCGCTCCAGGTGCTGGGCGACGCCATCAAGGTGGGCAACATCAGCGGCTCAACAGGCGTGGCCGTCGGCCGCAACATCCGCCAGGTGGTCAACAACTTCCCCAACCTGACTACAGAGCAGGTGGCGCTGTTGCTGGAGCTGCGCAGCGCGCTGATGGGCCTGGATGCAGAAAAGTACAAGATGGCCTGGATCTTGGAAGACAAGACCAAGGACTTTACCGGGCGCGAGCATGTGTTCCAGGCCATCGACTCGTTCCTGGCCAACCACTCCAGCGGCTACCTGATCATGGAGGGCGAGCCGGGCCTGGGCAAAAGCGCCATCCTGGCCGAGTACGTCCGGCGCACCAACTGCATCGCCCACTTTAACGTGCGAGGCCAGGGCATCGTCCGCGCCTCGCAGTTCCTGGAACACATCTGTGCTCAGCTCATCGCCGACCGCGGCCTGCCGTACCCTGCCCTGCCCACCGACGCCACCCAGGACGGCGCGTTTCTGGAGAAGCTATTGCGCGAAGCCATGAAAGCCCAGCCCGGCGAGCCGCTGATCATCGCCGTGGATGCGCTCGACGAAGCAGATTTGGAGGCCCAGGGGAGCTGCAGCAATCTGCTGTGCCTGCCACCGGTGCTGCCCGAGGGCGTGTACTTTATCATGACCAAGCGGCCAAACGGCATTGACCTGGTAGCGCAGGCCCCCCAGGTACCGCTAGACCTCATGAATTTCCCGGCCGAGAACCGAAACGACGTGGAACGGTACCTGGGGCGCTGTGCCGAGCGGCCACAGGTGCAGACCTGGATTGAACGCCAGAAGGAACCCACCACTGCCGCCTTTGTCAGGGATCTGGCCGACCTGAGCGAAAACAACTTTATGTATCTGCGCTTTGTCGTCCCAGAGATCGAGACGGGCCACTACCGCGACCAGCGCATCGAGGAATTGCCCTTCGGCCTTGAGAACTATTACAGGGACCACTGGAAGCGGATGGGCATGCAGGACAAGCCGCTGCCCAAGCTCAAGATCCGCATTGTGTACATCTTGAGCGAGGTCCGCCAGCCGGTCTCGATGCGCATGATCTATGACATCCTGGTCTACAACGGGTTCGAGGTTGACCCCATCGAGGTGCAGGATGTCCTGACCGAGTGGCGCCAATTCTTGGACCAACAACCAGCATCGGACGGCACGCGCTGGAGCGTGTACCACGCCAGCTTCCGCGACTTTCTCAACCGGCAGGAGATCATCCAGGCTGCGGGCGTGACCATTCAGGGCATCAACGAGCTGATCGCCGACTACCTGTGGGCGGGGCTGTTCGGGGACCAGGGTGGCGTCCTGGCCTCCTGAGGCCAGGACGGGCCCTCGCAGGCAGGCTCAGAGGCCAGACCCGACAATGGGCATCCTAACTCAGAACCTCAATCGCCTTTCCCCCGAGCAGCGCCTGTACACGCTGCAGTCACTGCCGGCCCATCTGGCGGCAGCGGGCAGGGGAGCGGAGCTGCTCCAGGCGCTCACCGCTTTTGAGTTCCTCCAGGCGAAGTTGACCGCCCTGGGTCCCGGTCCCCTGGCAGCCGACTATGACCTGGCCCAAGAGGCCCGTGTTGGGCTCGACGGCGCGGACGTGACAGGCCTGCGCCTCATTGGCGACGCAGTACATCTGGCAGCATCCGTGCTGGCGGCTCAGCCCAGCCACCTGGCCGCGCAACTCCTGGCCCGATTGTCGCCGGCCGATGGCCCACGGGTAGCGCAGGTCTTGGCCCAGGCAGAGGCCGGTCCGGGCGGTCCCTGGCTACATCCTCTCCGTCCCAGCCTGTCGCGCGCCGGCGGTCCGCTGCGCTACATCCTCACCGGCCACGAGGGCCGGGTCCGCGCCATCGCAGTTACCGATGACAGCAGGCGAGCGGTGTCGGCCGGCGACGACCAGACGCTGATGGTGTGGGACCTGGCCAACGGCACAGCGCTGTACTCGCTGCGCGGGCATACCGACCAGATCTATGCCGCCGCGGTCACTCACGACGGAAGCCTGGCCGTGTCGGGCTGCAACGACCGTACCGTGCGGGTGTGGGACCTGGGGCGAGGCCGCGTCGCGCGTACACTGCAGGGTCACGCAGCATCTGTCAAAGCGGTGGCGGTAACGGCGGACGACAAGCTGGCCATCTCGGTCGCCGCCGACCGGACGGTTATCTGGGACCTGGCATCCGGGCAAGCGGTTGCAGAGCGCGCCGGTCACGGGGGCTATACCAGCAGCGTGGCCTTATTGCCTGATGGCCAACACGCCCTGTCCCCGGCCGACGATCACAGCCTGCGGGTTTGGGCGGTGCGTACCGGCCTGGAGCGTCCCGGTGGCGTGTTGGCCGGGCATAGCGGTGAGGTCACCACCGTCGCCGTCGCACCGGACGGCCGCCAGGCCGTGTCGGGCACTCGGGATGGCACCGTCATCCTGTGGGACCTGGAGCAGGCTGCTGCCCTGCAGACGTGGAAGATGGACGAGCGGGGCATCAACCAGGTCGCGTTCCTGCCTGGCGGGCGCCGGATCATTGCCGTTGGCGAATCAAGCACGCTGACGATCTGGGACCTGGATGGCGACGCTCCCGTCTGGGCGACGAAGGACGGCGAGGAAGGGATCAAGGCCGTGGCCGTCTCGGCAGACGGAGCCCTGGCGCTGTCGGCCTCGTTCGACCGCACGGTGAAGGTCTGGAACCTGCCGGTCCTCCTGGGGACGGGCGGCCAGCAGAAGGCGCCTGCGCCTGTCGGTTCGCTGGCCTGTGCAGGTGCCTATGCCTTCTCCCAGCAGGGGGAGGCGTTGACGGCCTGGGATGTCGCCTCGGCGCGGGAGCGCTTTACCCTGACGGGTTACCATTTTGTGGCCGCAGCCCCAGAGGTGGAGAGAGCGCTCCTGGTGTCACAATCACAGGGGCTGGAGCTATGGGATCTGGCCGGCCCTGCGGTGGTCTGCCCGCTGCCGGGTGAGCAGCCGGCGGCCTTCCTGCCCGATGGCTCCGAGCTGATCGTGGCGCTCGAGGGCGGGGCGTTGGGCCGCTACCGTACAGTCGACGGCCACCGCGCCGCGACACTGCGCGGGCAC
>JAMJFU010000099.1 GCA_023544525.1 Anaerolineae bacterium
TGCTCGCCGGGGCAGGCTGTGCT
Source organism: Anaerolineae bacterium (assembly GCA_023544525.1). Classification (GTDB taxonomy): domain Bacteria; phylum Chloroflexota; class Anaerolineae; order JAAYZQ01; family JAAYZQ01; genus JAMJFU01. Next base: position 24 of record JAMJFU010000099.1, read on the forward strand.
CAGCACTTCCTTGTGACCCTGGACGACCTCTATGCTGAGCTCGAGCTCTTGCATGAGCCAGGCAATCAGGTGAGCGCCGGCCCTCATCTGGGCGGCGGGGGGCACGGTCTTCATAAAGTTGCCCAGGAAGCAGATGCCGAGGCCGGTCGCATTCGCCTGGACGGCGTGGTAGGACACCGTTTCCAGGGTGTTGGTCTGGTACAGGGTACCGTCCTCCCCGACGACAAAGTGGTAGCCGATACCGGGCCAATCTAATTTGGTGATGTGGTATTTGGCGATGGCCTCTGGCCCGACCTGCGCGGGCGCCGCGCTGTGATGCACGACGATGCGATGGACGTCGCACAGGGGCCGGGTCTGGTACCGCTTCGTCTCGTGCTTGGGCAGTTGGTTGACCAGGTAGTAGATCGACGGCATAGGGATCTCGTTCTGCCCCTGGGTCTCTATCCCCTTCGCCCCTGCCAAAGCGCCCGGCGACGCGGTGACCTGGGGTTGCCTTGGCTCACTCCCCTTTTGGGCCGCTTCTACCTGCTGCAGGAGCAGGTCCTTCCAGCGCTGCCCTTGGAGCCACTGCAGGCCGGGCGATTGGGTTTCGCCGATCTCGCCGGCACCGACGATGCTGCTGGCGGGCAACTGCAGTACGGCCAGCAGCCAGGCACACAGGCGGCCCGCGGCCTTCAGTTGGGGAGGCGGGGGCACCTCTTTTGTGAAATTGCCGGGGAAGCAGATGGCCAGGCTCTCCTGGTTGCGGTCAAAGGCGTGGTCCGAGACCGTCTGCAGGCGATTGGTCTGGTAAATCGTCCCGTTGGTGGCCACGACAAAATGGTAGATGGTGCCGGGCTTGCCCTGCGTGCGCACCTGGTAGTCGGCCAGACGTTGTGGGGTGACGCTCGCCGCGGTGGCTGTGTGGTGGACCACCAACTGGCGGACCTCGTCCAACCCCCGCCGCGGATAGCGCTGGGTGGGATCGATGGGCAACTGGTCGACGATGTCCTCGATCGCTGGTTTGGCCGGGCCGGCAGCGGGTGTGGGCAGGCTCAGCTCCTCGACCTGCCCTTCCAGGTCGGCGATCCGCGTCCGGGAGGTCCAGGCCTCGGTGCCCACCAGCTTGAGCTCGATCTTGCCCGAGCGTGTCTGTTCGAGCCCTACCCGCTGGAAGTATTGGGAGGGCAGGCCGTTCTCCTTGAATTCATCGGTGATGGGATAACCACAGATATCCAGGCTGTACTGCTCCAGGAATTCCAGGAACTTGCCCTTGACGGTCTTGCCGGTTTGGGGGAACGTGCGCTCCCGGGGAGTTGGCGGTGGCGTTGGCGTGGGTTTGATCTCGACCGGTTTGCGCTCCATGTTGCCCACAGCATCGATGACAGGCAGCATCTCGCCGCCTTCTTTCATCCACACAAAGTGTACCCAGGCCGGATCAGGAGAGGAGGCGATGAAGGCACTGGCCGAACCCAGGTAGGGATACCGGTTCAGCTCCTGGTAGTAGCGGATGTATTGGTAGGCGATCTCGTCGCGAGAGCGGTCTGGGGTGGAATCTGCAAACTCGGTGATCTCGATCGCCTTGTCGGGAAAGCGCTGGTGGTAGAGCTTGAAGCGTGCTCCCCAATCCTCGCTGAACATGTTGTCGTATTGCCAGTAGCAGTGGCAGCCCAGCCAATCGGAGGCCTGGACCGCGTCGTGGCAGATGGTGAGCCAGGCCAGATCGCGGTGGGGATGGTTGATGGCCAACCCGGGAAAGCCAAACCTGGCCCAGGGACAGGCTTTCTTCAAGGCGCCAAGCACGCGCAGGTACCAGGACCGGAAGGCATGGGCGTCGTCGTCGCTGGTACCCCAACCCTCGGCGCGGCTGGCGTGGTTCGGCTCGTTGTGGATCTCGAACTTGGTGGCATAGGGCCGCAGTTGGTTGATGATGGGCACCATCTTGTTCACAAACTCGGCAGGACTCGGTCGCGAATCGGGCGTGATCCGTTCGTCGTACAGGCGGACGATGAACTCGATGTTGGGATCTTGCTGGCGTAACCGTTGGAAGACGCTGGGATCGATGAACGACAGCATCTTCAGGGTCTCGATACGCGCCCGGCGCACGAGCTCGTAGTCGTGATCGGGGAAGGTTACTTGGTTGCGTGCGTGAAGCCCGACGCGGGTCCTGTGTTTGGCCATGCCTGGGTCTCCTTTTCACGATCTGCGACCAGAAACAGGCCTATTATACTTTAAAACAATCGTTTTGTCCACTTTTTGAGGGTGGTCATGACGGCTGTTGCAAGATCGTCATTGCGAGGCGGCCCGGTTCTTGAGGCGAATTCGGATTTCTCCCTGCCCGGCTTGCATCCCAAACCATGCAATTTCCCGGTCTCCAATCGCTTCTGGATGGCTTGCTCCAACATCTGCCGGGTTGACAACCGAACATTTGTTCTGTATAATAGGTCGTGCATCTAAATACCTCGGGAGTTCAGCCTTGGGTAAGAAGGGCAGGCGCAAGCGCCAACTGGACGCAGCTGTGGCGGCCATCCATCGCCGTTTTGGTCCTGGCGCACTGGTCAAAGGCAAGCCCGCGAGGGCCGTTGATGGGACGAGCAGTGTGCCTCATATTCCCACCGGCTTTCCGGCACTCGACCGCGCTTTGGGCATCGGCGGCCTGCCCAGGGGTAAACTCTGCGAGATGGTGGGGCCAGCCACTTCAGGCAAGACAACCCTGGCCCTCAAGTTTCTGGCCCAAGCCCAGGCGGGTAAGAGACAGGTGGGCTACATAGACCAGGCCCTGTATTTTGACCCTGACTATGCCTATCGCTGTAAAGTCGACCTTTCTCGCCTGGTGGTGGGCACCGTTCACGACCTGCGAGAGGCCCTGGCGGCAACCGAGGCCCTGGCGCGGAACGGCGGTCTCTCGGCACTGGTTTTTGATGCCCTGGACTTTTTGTGGACCGATGCCGAGGCAACAGCCCATATGGCGGCGACGCTCAACCGCCTTCCTCCTGCCCTGGCCCGTTCGGGTATGGCGCTCCTGGTCTTGCACGAGTCGGCCGGGGGCAGTTCTCCAGCGCTCTCTGCCCTGGCCCATCACGCGGCCATCCGGCTACAGGTCGTCCGGGAGAAATGGCTCCAGGAGCAGGACGACATCCGGGGCTACGAGGCCCGCGTGGAGGTGCTCAAGAACCGGTTGGGGCCAGCGGGTCGCAGTGTCAGCCTGTCTATCGAGTTTAATGGTACAGTCCAGGGCAATGGCCTTTAGGCCAGGGCGCATAACGTCGAAAGGGGTGGGATACCTGGGGTGTCGGTGCTGTACTGTGCCATCCCGCATTTTGCTGCCGCCCTGGTGCGGCGGGACCGTGAGGAACTATCCAGCCGGCCACTCATCCTCATTGGACCTGAGGAGCGGGTTTTTGACCTTTCCTCCGAAGCGGAGACCTGCGGCGTTGCTGTGGGCATGACCTCCCGGGCGGCCGAGGTCCGCTGTCCCGGCGCCTGTCTTCTGGAGGCGGACATCGCGCGTTACCGGGCCGAGATAGAGAGCCTGCTGCAGCTATTGGAGCGGTTCAGCTCCAGGGTCGAGGCCCACGGCTGGGGGGCGGCCTACGTCGACCTGGAGGATTTGACGCGAGATCGAGGAGAAGCCGTCGCCCTTTGCCAGGAGGTGGGCCGGTCTATCCGGAGGGAGTTGGGAGGCGCTCTTCAGCCGGCGGTTGGGTGGGATAGCAGCAAATTCACAGCCCAGGCTGCTGCCCGGCGGACCCCCCCGGGGCATCTGCGGGCCATAGAACAGGCCCAGGAACAAGAGTTCCTGCGGCCCTTACCTGTAACGTTGCTGCCCCTGACCGGCGATACGTTGCGCCGGCTTGGCTTTTTAGGCCTGCGTACCCTGGGCCAATACGGGGCTTTGCCCGTGGCAGCGGTGTGGCAGCAGTTCGGCCGGCCGGGGGTCGTTGCCCGGCTTTGCGCCCGAGGCGAGGATGGCCGGCCGGTCATCCCCCGCTGGCGGGCGTCGCCCCTGGTTGCCGAGGTCGAATTTGAGGTCCCACTGGTCGAGCGGGAACGGCTGGTGACCGCCTTGCGACACCTGGTCAGCCCGCTGCTTGCCGGGTTGCGGGCAAATCTGCGGGCCTGCGGCCAGGTGCGCCTGGTGGTGCGCTTTGACGATGGCGACGCCCAAGAGCAGGAGCGGAACTTTCTCTTCCCTGTGGCGAACGAGGATCGGGTTGTCCAGGCCCTGGACGGGCTCCTGGACCGGGTGCGCTGGCAGCCCGATCCCTCGGGTTCTGGCCCCTCGGAATTCCTCGGGACAGGCGAGGGGGGCGTGGCAGGGGGGGCAGGCAGGACAGGTGCCAGCGGCTTGACCGTGATGCTGGATCAGATCCAGGATGCCTCAGCCGAGCAACTGACCCTTTTTCCTATGGAGGACGAGGCCACAGCCAAGTTGCAAGAGGTGCAGCGTTACCTGGTGGCCCGCTTTGGAAGCCATGCCCTGCGCCGGGCGGTGCTGGCCCGGCCCGGTGCCCCGCTGCCAGAGTGGCGGGTCGGTTGGCTGGACGAGGGTGCGGCGTGACGCGGCTGTGGCCCGGAGGGGAGCCCGTGGAGATCTGGGGCGATGGAGAGGTGCCCTCTGGCTTCCGCTGGCGGGGCACATCGCACGGCATCGAGGATATCTGGAATCGCTGGCGCATTCACACCAATTGGTGGCAACCGGGCAAGGTCCCCGGAGAGAGCGGCAACCCCGCTCATTCTTCCCTTTTGGCCAGTGTCTGGCGAGAATACGTCAAGGTGACTACCGACACCGGCCTCCTCTGTCTCCTTTACCGGGATTGGGCAGGGGGTTGGTTTCTGGCGCGCGTCTACGATTGATCGCCATCCAACAACATACATGTTCGTGGTCTGCCATGGCTGATAGCGAATACATTGAATTGCATTGCCATAGCTACTATTCCCTCCTCGACGGCGCTTCGTCGCCCGAGGCGCTGGTCGAGCGGGCGGCAGCGCTGGGCTACCCGGCATTGGCCCTCACCGATCACGACGGCCTATATGGGGCCGTGCGCTTTTGGCGGGCGGCCCGGCGGCACGGCATCAAGCCCATCATCGGTGCCGAACTAGCGCTCCTGCCTTCTGGCCCCTATGCCGGCGAGGGACCCCAGCGGGGGCCGAGCGCGCGCGCCCGGTGGGCATCCCAGGAAACCGCACCGCAGGAAGGACACCTGACGCTGCTCGCCGAAAACCAACGCGGCTATGCCAACCTCTGTCGCCTGATCAGCACCGGCCAGCTTGCGGGTCAAAAAGGCCAGCCCTCACTCACCCTCGAGGCCATGGCTGAATGCTCCGAAGGCCTTATCTGCCTCTCAGGCTGCCGCCAGGGGGCGGTACCCGCGGCGTTGCTGGCGGGCGACCAGGCAGGGGCACAGCGGACCGCCGCCCGGTTACGGGATCTGTTCGGCCCCAAACAATTCTGGATCGAGGTGCAACAACACCTCCTCCCAACGGACCGCCGGCTGGGGCGAATGCTGGCCGATCTGGCAGGCTACATCGGCGTGGGGGTCGTGGCGACCAACAACGTGCATTATGCAGAGCGAGCGGGCCAGCGGTTGCACGATGTCCTGACCTGCATCCGGCACCTGGCTACCTTGCCTGAGGCCCTGTCTGCCGGGCTGCTGCATCCCAACTCGGAGCAGTTCCTCAAGTCGCCGGCAGAAATGGCTGCCCTCTTTGACGGCTCGCCGAACCGGCGTGCTTTGCGCCTGCCTTCGTACGTCGCCGGGCGCAGCCAGCCTGAGGCGCTGTACAACACCCTTCGTATCGCCGAGCGATGTAACGCCAGCCTCGACTTTTCCGCGCAGCGACTCCCCACCTTTTCCGTGCCAGAGGGGCATACGCTGGCGAGTTACCTTCGCCATCTCTGTGAGGTCGGGCTCGGGCAAAAGTTCGACCCGGTCACGCCCCGGGCCAGGGCCCAGCTGGACCATGAGCTGGCCGTGATCGAGGGCCTTGGTTTGCCCGGCTATTTCCTCGTCGTGTGGGATATCGTGCGCTTTGCCCGGGAACAGGGCATTCGCTGCCAGGGACGGGGCTCGGCGGCCAATTCGCTGGTGGCCTATCTCCTGGGCATCACACCGGTCGATCCGCTGCGCCACAACCTCCTGTTCGAGCGCTTTCTCAGCGAAGGGACCCATACCATGCCCGACATCGACGTGGACTTTGCTGCCGACCGCCGTGAGGAGGTGATCCAATACGTCTACGATCGTTACGGCGAGGAACACGTCGCCATGGTCTGCAACGTGGTGACCTACCGGGCCCGCTCGGCGCTGCGGGATACGGCCAAGGCCCTGGCCTTTCCACCCGACGTGATCGACCGCACAGCCAAGGCCCTCGATACCCGGTCGCCCACGGCCGTAGCAGAGGCCATCCAGGATGATCTCGCCGCCCTGGACCCCCCGCACCCGGAGCCTGGCGATGCTGGCTCGCTGGACCCCGAACCTCCCTGGCAGTTGCTTGCGGGCCTTCTCCAGCAGATCGAAGGTGTGCCCCGCCACCTCTCCATCCACGTGGGCGGGATGCTCATCACCGCCGCCCCCCTGGTCGAGGTGGTTCCCCTGGAGCGGGCGACGATGCCCGGTCGCGTGGTGGTGCAGTGGGACAAGGACAGCGTCGAAGATGCCGGCCTGATCAAGATCGACCTGCTCGGCCTGCGCACGTTGGGTGTGGTCGAAGAAGCAGTGGCCCACATCCGCAACCGGCCGGGGGTAGACCTGGATGTGGACAACCTCCCCCTGGATAACCCGGCCGTCTTTGACTTGTTGCAGCGAGCCGATACGGTAGGTTGTTTCCAGGTGGAGAGCCGGGCCCAGATCCAGATGCTGCCCAAACTCCGGCCCGAACGCTTCGAAGACATCGTCGTGGGTGTGGCACTCATCCGGCCCGGGCCCATCCAGGGCGGGATGGTGCATCCTTATCTGCGCCGGAGGCAGGACCTCGAGCCGGTCGAATACTTCCATCCGGCCCTGGAGCCAGCGCTGGCCGAAACGCTGGGTGTGATCGTCTTTCAGGAGCAGGTGATCCGGGTGGCGATGGCCATCGCCGGGTTCACCCCGGCCGAGGCCGACCATCTACGCCGGACCCTGGGGCGCAGCCGTCCCGGAAGCGAGCTCGAGGCGTTGCGTGAGCATTTTTTGGCCGGTGCCCAGGCCAGAGGCATGGACCAGGCCGAGGCGGAGGTGATTTTCCAGCAGGTGGAGGGCTTTGCCGGTTTCGGGTTCTGCAAGTCCCACGCGGCTGCCTTTGCCCTGGTGGCCTACCAGACCCTCTACCTCAAGGCGCACTTTCCGGCCGAGTTCTTCTGCGGCCTGCTCAACCACCAGCCGATGGGCTTTTACCCGCCGGAAGTCCTTGCCGGGGACGCGCGCCGCCATGGAGTGCCTGTGCTGCACCCGGACGTCAACCGCAGCCAGGAGGCCTGTACGTTGGAGGAGGACGGGTCCACCCTGGCCATACGCCTGGGCCTGCGCTACGTCCACGGCCTGGGTGAGGCCTGGCAGCGACGCATTGTCGAGCGCCGGGAGGGGGGAGCCTTTCAGAACCTCTGGAGCTTTTGCCGGCGCACCTGCCTGCCCCGCCCGGTGGTGGAGAACCTGATCCGGGCGGGAGCCATGGACAGCCTCGGCCCGGATAGGGGCCGCTCACGGCGTGACCTGCTCTGGGAGCTGGGCGGGTTGATCTACCAGGAGGAGGGGTTGGATGTGCAGGTGCCGGTAACACCGGTGGTCCTGCCAACCCTGGTGCGGGGAGAGCGGCTGGCCTGGGAGTATGAGCTGTTGGGCATGGCCCCCGGCGATCACATCATGGGCCTCTATCGCGAGACGTTGCGGGCGCAAGGGGTGCTCAGCACCGCCGAGCTGCAGTCCCGGCGCGACGGGGAGCGGGTCCGCGTTGCTGGCTGGCCCGTCGTCCGCCAGCGCCCGCCGACGGCCAAGGGGCACCTCTTTGTCACCCTGGAGGACGAGGAAGGGCTGGCCAATCTGATCGTGCGCCCCAACGTCTACGAGCGTTACCGGGCGGCTCTGCGCAATGAACCCCTGCTCTGGATCGAAGGCAAGGTCCAGCGCGAGGGGTACGCCCTCAGCGTGCTGGTAGAACGGGCCGCGCCCATCAAGGTCTCCGCCACCTGACCCTGCCCAAAGGCGATAACCTCAGAACCGTGCTGCATGGCCCTGTCAAATCCGTTCAGCCGCCCCACTCCGCCATGCGTCCTGTCACCCTGAGCGGAGCGAAGGGTCTCCGCTGTGCCAGATCGAGATGCTTCGCTGCGCTCAGCATGACATATCTGCTGAGTTTGACGCGGCCCTATCGATGGGCCATGACTTTGACAGGACCCGCAATCGTGCTGCGGCCTGTCTTGTGGTCCGCTGTCATTTGTGGTATCATTGCTTCCAGACCTAAACTTCCCCGTTGCGCGGAAAGGAGAAAACGATGAAGGCAGTCGTGATGGCTGGCGGCGAAGGCTCGCGATTGCGTCCCCTTACGATTGGCCGTCCCAAGCCAATGGTCCCCATGGTCTCCAAACCGGTCATGGGTCACATCCTCGACCTGCTCAAGAGAAACGGCATCACCGAGGTAGTGGTTACCCTGCACTTTATGCCTGAGGCCATCCAGGGCTATTTTGGCAATGGCGGCAGCCTCGGCATGGAGATCTATTATGCCGTTGAAGAAACGCCGCTGGGCACGGCCGGCAGCGTGAAGAATGCCCAGAAATACCTCGACGAACCGTTTATCATCATCAGCGGCGATGCCGTGACCGACCTGGACCTCCGGCAGATCATTGCCTTTCACGAGGAGAAGAAGGCGGAGGCAACGCTGACCCTCTACCGTGTGCCCAATCCTCTGGAGTATGGCGTCATCATAACCGATGCCGATGGTCACATCACGCAATTCCTGGAGAAACCCTCCTGGGGTGAGGTCATCTCGGACACGGTGAACACCGGGATCTATGTCATCGATCCAGCCGTCCTGGACATGATCGAGGAAGGGGTCCCCACTGACTGGAGCAAGGACGTCTTCCCCGCCATGCTGGAGGAGGGCCGGGCCCTGTACGGGTACGTGGCTGAGGGCAACTGGACGGATGTCGGCGACATTGTCGAGTATATGCGCGCCACCGGAGACGTGCTCCACCATCGCATCGAGACGGAGGAACCGGGCCAGCACATCGGCGGAGACGTCTGGGTTGGTCCGGGCGTCGAGATTGCGCCCGACGCCCAGCTGTATGGTCCCATCTTCTTGGGGAGTGAGGTCCAGGTCAAGGGTGGGGTGATTATCCACGGCCCAACCGTCATCCGCGACTATACGATCATAGACAACCGCGCGCACATCGACCGCAGCATCATCTGGCGCAATACCTACGTCGGCGAGGGTGCCGAGATCCGGGGTGCCATCGTCGGCCGCCAATGCACGGTCAAGAGCCGGGCCGTGCTCTTTGAGGGGGTTGTGCTGGGCGACAACTCGATCGTAGGCGAGGGCGCGGTCATCCACGCCAACGTCAAGATCTGGCCCGAAAAAGAGATCGAGCCCGGAGCGACGGTCAAGACGAGCATCATCTGGGGAGCTCGCGGGCGGCGCGTGCTCTTTGGGCGTTTCGGGGTGACCGGTGTGGTGAACGTGGACCTGACACCCGAGTTTGCGGCCAAGATGGGTGCTGCCTTTGGGGCGACCCTGAGGAAGGGCAACACGGTGACCATCAATCGCGACCCGCATCGCAGCCCGCGCATGATCAAACGGGCGGTCATCTCTGGCCTGCCTTCGGCCGGCGTTCACGCCCAGGACCTGCGTTCCATGCCCATCCCCGTGGCGCGATACTACACCAAGGTCACCGATGCCGTAGGTGGCGTCCACGTCCGGCTCTCGCCCTTTGACCGGCGCGTCGTCGACATCCGCTTTTTCGACGGCCAAGGCCGGAACCTCAGCAAGAACGCCGAGAGGAGCATCGAGCGCGTCTTCTTCCGGGAGGACTTTCGCCGGGCCTATCTGGACGAGATTGGCACCATCGACTATGCCCCGCGTGTGGTCGAGACCTACGTCGAGGGCTTTTTGAAGGCGGTGGACGTCGAGGCCATCCGCCAGGCCAAGTTCCGGATCGTCGTAGATTATGCCTACGCACCCACGGCAGACGTTCTGCCCCAGATCCTGACCGCGCTCGACGTCGAGGTTGTCCCCCTCGCCGCCCACGTGGAAGGTGAGAAAATGTCGGTATCTCACCAAGAGTTCGAAAAAGAACTGCGGGAGTTGACGCTGATCACTGGCGTTCTCAAGGCGCAGCTTGGCGTGCGTCTCGACGTGGGAGGCGAAAAGATGTTCCTGGTGAGTGGCCGCGGCGAATTCGTGCCCGAGATGGTGGCCGCCGCCGCGATGATGAGCCTGGCCTTGCAGGCTCACCCCGGGGGCATCATTGTCGTCCCGGTTCACATGCCCAATATATTCGAAAAGATTGCCGCCGAGCGAGGCGGGCAGGTCCTGCGCTGTAAAATGGACACCCATGACCTGATGAATATGGCAGCCCGCGAAGGCGTCATCATGGCCACCGACGGCATGGGCAACTATAGCTATCCCCCGTTCCAACCCGCCATCGATGGTCTGATCGCGACGGCCAAGCTGCTCGAATTCCTGGCTACGCAGAATACGAGCCTGGCCGAGGTACTAGACCGGCTGCCCCCCTTCCATCTAAGCCATCGGGAGGTCGCCTGTCCCTGGGAAGCCAAGGGCATGGTCATGCGCCTGTTGAACCAGCAGTACAAGGACCGCCGTGCGGACCTCATCGATGGCATCAAGATCATGCTCGGTGAAGACGCGTGGGTCCTCGTCCTGCCCGATCCCGACTATCCCAAGTTCCACGTCTATACCGAGGCCAAGACCGATTCCGAGGCCGATGACCTGGCGGACCGTTACGTGCGCATCGTCCGGGGACTGCAAGAATAACACGGGGGCCGGGGCACGACGTCCAAGCCCCGGCGTGTGAGGCAGCGTGTATCCCACCCTTTTCACCATCGGCCGGTTTAGCATCTCGACCTATACGGTCCTTCTGGACCTGGGCCTCATCCTGGGCCTGGTCTTGGCTTACTCTGAGGGCAAGCGGCTCCTGCGGGACGGAGAATCCGTCCTGGACCTGGGCCTCTGGCTGGTCCTCGGCGGCATCGCCGGCGGGCGGGCCGGCTTTGTGGTGGCCAACTGGAGCGTCTTTGCCGAGGATTGGGTGCGCACCCTCCGCATCTGGGAAGGCGGCCTGTCGTTTCACGGTGCGTTTGTGGCTGGGCTAGTGGTGATGGCGGTTTTTGCCGGATTCCGATACCGGGAGAGGCTGGCGAGCACCTGGCTCTATGCCGATGCCATCACGCCCGGCTTGGCGCTGGGCATCACTTTCGGCTGGGCTGCCTGCCTCATGGGCGGCTGTGCCTACGGCGCCCTGGGCCAGGGTTTCGGGCACGCCTTCCTGCCGGACATCTATGGCGTCGAGGCCTATCGCTTTGCCACACAGGCCGCCGGCCTGGCCTTTGCCTTGCTGCTGTTCGTGGGCCTCTGGCTGCTGCGGGGCCGCTGGCCTTTCCCCGGCGCATCCTTCCTGACCTACGTCCTGGTCTATTTCGCCGGCCACGTCTTCCTGGAGTTCACCCGCGGTGACGAGGCGCCTTATCTGGGGGCGTTGCGCCTGAGCCAGGTGTTTGACCTGGCCTTTGTGCTGGCCGCTGGGTTGGGGCTGCTGGCCCTGTGGTGGGCTTTGCCTCCGCAACCGGACCCGGGACAGACCCTGGAGGAAGCCCCGGCGCCGGACCAGGAGGCAGCAGCCCCTGCCCGGCCGGAGGCCGGCGCAGAAGGCTGACCGCTCCAGCCCTTCGCCAGGGCACAGCCTCAGGGGCTAACCTCGTAGACCAGGAAGCGGGGGCGACCGGCTTCATCGGCGAGCTCTACGAGCCTTCCCTGGGGAAAGGCTTGCTCGATCGCCGCCAGCTCGCCAGCGCGCTCGGGCAGGAATACAAAGGCCACGCTCCGGTCCGCATCGATCGGGCCCGGTGGCCCGTCGAGCGGTTCGGTCACATCCTGTCCTCGCACCCCTGGGGCCAGGAACGACATCGTCCCAAAGCTCCAATAGATGCGCGGCGCCCCAAAGAGATAGACCTGTGTGCCACGGTCCAGGCCCTGCAGGTAGTGGCCGATCATCGTCGCCGTCTCCCCGTTCTCGCTGCCATAACGCCGCGCCGGCGTGAATACGCCAAAAT
>JAMJFU010000009.1 GCA_023544525.1 Anaerolineae bacterium
GCACGTCTCGATCGGGACGGGGGATGCTGAACACGCAGCGGGGCTCGCCGCCAGTGATGGGCAGCACGTAGGTCTCGAAATACCCGGAGCGGTCCGAAATGAAGGCAATCTGATCGCTAGCCGGTGACCAGGCGAAGTGGGGCTTGATGGTGTCGGGTGTGCCGGCTGTCAGGTTGGTGTGTACCTGCCCCAGCAGGTCATAGACCCAGATATCGTACTGCTCCCCGCCCTCGAGATCCACGACGTAGGCCAGGCGCTGGCCGTCGGGCGACCAACGAGGGGCCAACTTGGCGCCCGGCCCGCCAGTGACCTGGCGGGGCGGGCGGGAGCCGTCCAAGGGCATGGTATAGATCTCCCATTGCCCCGTGCCGTCGCAGGCAAAGGCCAACAGACCGCCGCCCCTGGGCGAGAGGTCAAAACCATGGTCTGGATCGACATAAGGCACGCGTAACAACGAATCTAGGTCCGGCACGTGCTCCGCCATTTCCACCCCCGGGCTCCTGGTTCTGAGGCGAGGGGCCTCGCCTGCAAGGGGATCATAGCAGCGATAGGGCTGGCTGTCAATCTTCGATGCCCTTTCCCCACACGACCGCTACATTGCCCCTTGGCCCAGACTTCCGAGTTTTCTCTGCCCAAGCGCCACTACTCCCTTGCGGGTAGATTCTCACCGCTGCGAACATCACGCTCTTCCGGGTAAAACTCGGAAGTCTATTGCTTGCTGGCTCTGCAGCGGTTCCGGTTCCGCGGCCGACCGGGTTGCTTTGACAGGAGCACCCAATTATGGTATAATAGGACCAACAACATATATCGAATCGAGATATGTCTGCCGGAATGGTGAGCCTTCGCTACTTTGTCCTGGGATTGTTGGCCCAGAAGCCAATGTCTGGTTATGACATCAGGCGTTCACTCAAGGGCCTCAGTTGGTTGATCAGTAGCCCAAGTCCTGGGAGTTTATATCCCATCTTGCGCGAACTGCTGCGAGACGGGCTCGTGCTCATGGAGGTGGTGCCTGGCCTTGATCGGCCAGACCGCAAGGTCTACAGCATTACCGAAGCTGGCGACCGGGCACTGCGATCCTGGATCGGCAAGCCGATCCCGCCCAGTGCTCCCCTGAAGGCTTTTCTCATGCACCTGCTCTTGGCGGGCAACGTCTCGTCTTCGAAACTGATTGGCCATCTACGGCAACGGCGTGAGCAGGTTGGTACCTCTCACGCTACCCTGCAGGAAGCTGCCGAAGCGGCAGATGAAGACACGAGTCCGGGGCGCCAGTTGGCGCTGGACTATGCATTGGCACTGGCAACCGCCGAACTGAGCTGGTTGGATACCATACTGGAACGGCTATCTGAAGGACCACTACGCGAGGGGATGCTGCAAGAAGCCAGCATTGCCTCGACAACCTAAGGTGTGCGTTCGGAGAGAATCTGCCTTCTGCCTTTGACCCGTTGGAGCTTGGCTCCAAACTGCATTCAGTAGATCCAATTTCTACGGAGCGACACATGGTTTTGTATCGAGCTCCGCTGATTGGAGTCTGCAGGGGACCTGGATCTGGCCGTAGCTGCGGAGCGGATGGCGGCTTAACCAGGTCTTTTTCGTTGCCAGGGAATGGCGATTAGCAGCCTCATCGTCAGGATGAGGGAATCCATAGCGTGAACAAAAGGAGGTGAGTTCAACTGGCTACTGTTGTCTTGAAATCAGGAGAATCACAAGAGCAGCTGCTCAAGCGCTTTCGCAAGACGGTACAGCGCGAGCGGGTGTTGAGTGAGGCGAAAAAGAAGCGATTTTTCATGTCCAAGAGTGAGCAGCGCCGGATTGCCCTTCGTAAAGCAAAGCGCCGTGAGCGACGGCGACGAGGGCGCAACCAGCGGGGACGCAACCGCTACTAATCACAGTCTTTGAATTATCGATCGAGCGAAACAAGAAAGAGAGTATTCTTGAATGCCGAAACTAAAAACACACAAGGCCACGGCCAAGCGCTTCAAAGTAACTGGCAAGGGCAAACTACGCCGTCTCAGGGCAGGCCGCAGCCACCTCCGCCGCAAGAAGTCAAAGCGGGTGCTCCGCGCCTTCGACAAGTACGAGTCGGTAGACCCGGTCGATCGCAAGCGGGTGCGGCGGCTGCTCGGCCTCAAGCGCAGAAAGTAAGGCGTAGCCTATGGGAAGTGTGAAGAAATGGCGCAAGAAGCGCATGGCAAAGCACAAACACCGGAAGCGACTGAAGCATACGCGCTGGCAGCGTCGCAAGAAATAGGGAGCTGTAGCCCCACCGGTGGCTGGCGGTAGACCCGAGCACGTCTTTGAGACCGCCCACGAGAGGAGCAAGAACATGCAGTATTCCGTCGGCGATAAGGTTGTCCACCCGTACCACGGTCCGGGCCAGATCATCGGCGTAGAGCGCAAGGAGTTGATCGATGAAGCCAAACGCTACTACGTGATTCAGATCCCGGTACAGGATCTGACGGTCTATGTCCCGCGCCGAACGGTGGACGAGGTCGGTGTTCGCCCGGCAATGTCCCGAGCAAAGCTATCACGCGTGATCGAGACATTGAAGGGGAGGCCGCGCCACCTGCCGCCAGATCACAAGGATCGCCAGGAGTTGGTCTGGGAGAAGCTCAAAACCGGTAACGTCATGCAGCTTGCCGAGGTTGTCAGGGATCTGATCTGGCACAAAGAGCTGGCTCACCTGACCAAGAAGGATGGTGATTACCTGGATCGGGGGCGTAGCCTCCTGGCGGCTGAGATGGCGCTGGTTTCCGATAGCGACATTGACGAGGCCGAACGGATGATCAACGACACATTGGCCGCCAGCGTGGCTGGCCGGGAAGCCTGATCAACTCCTGCAAGCCTATCGGCGAGCAGGTTATCGGAGGTAGGCATGGCCCAGGAAGTGGCTCCCAACGTCCTGGTCGAGACCCGTTTTCATGGGGCTAATGTCGGCTGCATCGTCACGGGCGAGGGCGTGATCCTCATCGACACGCCCATGTTGCCCGACGATGCACGCCGCTGGCTCCAGGACATCCGAGAACGAACCGACCAGGAGGTCATCTACATCATCAACACCGACCACCATCGTGGTCACGTGATCGGCAACCAATACTTTCCCACTGCGACGGTGATCGCCCACGAGTTCGCCTGGAAGAACATGAAGAGTTATGGCGACAGCTTCCGAACTCGTCTGCTGAATCTGTACCGCGATCGGATCCCCAAGGCAGTGAAGGAGTGGAAAGAACATCTCGAGATTGTCGAACCCGAGATCACTTTTACCGACCGGACCATCCTTTATAAGGGAGATAAGGAGATTCACCTCATACCTCTCGGGGGTCACACGGAGGCTACGACGGTGGTCTACCTGCCGGACGACGGCCTGCTGTTTGCAGGTGATCTGGTCGTCACGGACCGGCCACCGTTTCTGTCTCAATCTGACACCAAAGAGTGGTTGGGCGCGTTGACCTACTTGCGTAAACTTCGGTACGACGTGCTTATCCCAGGCCATGGCGAGCTGTCGGGCAAAGAGGCCACAGAAAAGATGTCCGAGTTCCTGCGGCTGGTCCGTCGCAAGGTGCGGAGCGCCTATCGCGGCGGACTTTCCAAGGCGGACACGGCCCGCAGCCTGAAACACCTGATCCACTTCTGGCCCATACCACCTTTCGAGAAACCCAAAGCCGACCGCCGCTTCAAATCCTCGCTGAGCCGGGTCTGGAACGAAATGCGCGCTGAAGAATCGGCCAAAGCCAGGGCCAAGGCGAGAGCCAAAGCCAAGGCCAAAGCCCAGAAAGGGACCAAACAGTCCGCGTCGGTATAGGTTAAGTAAGAGGTTTGGGGGTGCAGAGGAAATGTCACACCAACAGCGCAGCGCTGCGTGCACGCGATGTGGGAGCGGATTCGTACTGACTTCGACCTACCGCGACCTGCTCAATCGCAGGAACGTGAAGGTAGTTGTGCCGGTACTCTGCCCTACATGTTTTCTGACGAAAGGTCCGCTGCCCAAGCAGCGGGGAGAGGTTAAATGGTTTAATCCCCAGCGGCATTATGGCTTCATCCAGAGCGAGGCCGGGGAGGAGGTCTTTTTCCACGAGAAGCAGCTCTTTGGCACGAGCCAGAATGGGTTGCAGGAAGGCCAGGAAGTCCGGTTCCACGTCCATTATCCGGTCAAGGGACCAGAGGCCCTGAACGTAGAGGTGCTGGCGGACTAGGTTAGCGCGGCTCGGAACCTGGTTGTGGGCCGCGGTTCACATAGAGAAGGGGAGGCTGCTCGATCCTGTCGGGCAGCCTCGTTTTTTGTCGTTACCGGGGCCTGCGGACCTGCCCTAAACGACGCGGGGCACGCGGGCCAGGATCTCGCTGACGACCTCATAGTTGATGGTACCCAGCCGCTCGGCGACGTCCTCGGCCGTGATGCGGTCCTTGCCCTGCTCACCGATGAGGACAACTTCGTCACCCTGGCGCACGCCAGGGATATGGCTTACCTCGATCATCGTTTGATCCATGCATACCCGCCCGACGATGGGCGCCCGCTGGCCGCGGACCAGGACATGGCCCCAGTGGTTGGGCGCCCGCCGGAAGCCATCGGCATAGCCGACAGGGATGACGGCGATCTGCTGCACGTCCGTGGTCTGGTAGGCATTGCCATAACTGACAAAGCTACCTGGCGGCAGGGTCTTGACCTGGGCTACCTGCGTTTTGAAAGCCAGGGCTGGCCGAAAGTCAGGTGGGCAGCGGACCTGAGACGAAGGATCCAGGCCATACATGGCGATGCCCAGGCGGACCATGGTGAAATGGCTGCCCGGCAATGCCAGGATGGCGGCGGAATTAGCCGCATGGACGAGGGGGAACTCGATGCCTGCTTCTTCCAACCCAGCCAACACCTGGCGAAAGCGGCCGGCCTGCCACTGCGTATACTCGGGGCTGCTGTCGGCCACCGAAAAGTGGGTAAAGATCCCCTCCAGGATCAGGTCGGGCAGCATCTGCAATTCGTGGACAAAGGGCAGGACCTGGTCGGGCAACAGGCCGAGCCGGCCCATGCCGGTGTCTACCTTGACGTGGACGCGGACCTTGCGGTTCAGCTCGCGAGCAGCCCGGCTGAGTGCACGGGCCACGTCCAGGTCAAAGACCGTGGCCGCGAGATCGTTGAGCACCAGTTCGCGGGCCTGCCAGGCAGGGGTAAAGCCCAAGACGAGGACCGGCGCGGCGATACCTGCTTGGCGCAGGATCGCGCCTTCGTTGATGCTGGCCACCCCCAGGTACTTGGCACCGTTGTTGAGCGCCGTACGGGCGACGCGAACGGCCCCGTGGCCATAGGCGTCTGCCTTGAGCACAGCCAGCACACGGCTCGCCGGGCCGACCATGCCGGCTATCCTCCGCACGTTGTGAGCAATGGCCTCCAGATCGACTTCGAGCCAGGTGGGCCGCCCTGGACGCAGCAGCCGTACTTTGCGCCAACCGGTGGTCTGGCGCACCAAGCGGCTCTCGGCCTGGTCCGGGTGCGCCATCAGGCCAGCTACCACGTCTTCCATGCGGGATTCTACGCTGCCTTTGATCAGCACCGTGTCGCCCGGCGCCAGGCGGCTGCGGAGCCCGCGCAAGGTGTCGTCGCTGGTATAGGTCACCAGGATCCTGTCGGAGGCCAGTCCGGCGGCCCGTGCTTCGGCGGCAATGTGCCGGGCGCCGTCACCCTGGGCTACCAGGAGGTCGGCAACCTGTGCCGTCCGCTGGCCGATCTGGCGGGAGGCGATGGCGTCAAAGCTGCCAGGTTTGGGCGCCACTTCGCTCGGGTGTTCCAACAGGTCGCCCAGGAGCGCGATCCGCCGGCCTTTGTCAAAAAGGGCCAGGGTCTCCAGCGCCACCAGGGTCGAGGCGGCGCTGGCGTTAAAGCTGTCGTCCAGGATGCGGGTGTCGTTGACACCGGCCAGTGGGTTTAGCCTTCCGGGCAGGGGTTGCACGGCCGCCAGCACGCCCAGGGCTTCTTCGAGCGGAACGTCGAGGACCAGGCCCACGGCCACGGCCGCCAGGGCAGCATAGACGCTGTGCGCACCCAGCAGCGGCAGGCGGACGCGCAGCTTGCGCTTGCCGCGCAGGCCCGGTACCGGGAAGAACTCTTTGACAAAGACTGTGAAGGACACCCCTGATGGATTGGCGGCCACAGAGCCGGCCACGAGGTCGGCGTCCGGATCCGTGCCGTACGTTACCAGCCGGGCCCGGGTGCGCGCGGCCATGGCCCGGACACGTTCGTCATCGTAGTTCAGGATGGCCACGCCCCCCGCGCTGGCCGCTGGCAACGCCTCTACCAGGCGGCCCTTCTCGGCGGCAATGGTCTCGAGCGATCCGAGATAGGCCATGTGGGTCTCGTTCACCGAGGTCACCACGCCGATGCGGGGGCGGGTCAAGGCAGCCAGCTCGCGGATCTCGTCGACGCCGTCGCAGGCCATTTCCAGGACGGCCACCTCGTGTTTGGGCTCCAGCCGTCCCAGGGCGATAGGCAGGCCGTAGCGGTCGTTGTAGTTCCCAAAATTGCTCAGGACTGTGTGGTGGCGGGCCAGGACGGCGGCGGTGATCTCTTTCGTGGTGGTCTTGCCACTGGAACCGGTGATGCCCACGACGGTTGGATTCAGCTTGTGGAGCACGAAACGTGCCCAGTCGACCAGGGCCTGTCGCGTGTCGTCGATGACGATGCAGGTAACGCCATAGGCTTCCAGGTCAAGGGGCCGTTGGCAGAGCACACCCGCGGCCCCACCGCGGGCTGCATCCAACACATAATCGTGGCCATCGCCCTTTTCCGTTGCGACGGCCAGGAATAGCTCTCCCGGGTTTAGCAGGCGGGTGTCGTAGCAAAAGTCGACAAAGGTGGTGGCAAAGACAGGGCCGTGGACCCTCCCCCCAGTAGCTGCCAGAAGGTCATCCAGGTAGATCAATCGTTCTCCGTGTCCTCTTCTCCGTGTTTGGGGACCTCCCACATGGGCGGCACTTCGGGCATGGGCGGTGGGGTCTCGGCCCAATCGATGTTGGGCATTTCGGGAGGTTCGGGCATGGCGACGGGCTGCTGCTTGCCCATTTCGGGCCAGAGATCGCTCAGGTCCAGCGAGGGCATCTGCAGCGGCTCAGGGAACTCGGCCGACACCTCGCCGGTGGCCACGGGGGTGGGTTCGGCGATGACCGTGTCCTGGACCTCGATGCCGTGGCCGACCTCGACCCGCCCCACTTCCACGCGAGTGATCTGGATCGGCTCATCCAGCACCACCTCCTCGGGCAGCGGCGGGCGGGACGGTGGGGGCGGTGGCTGCTCCAGGCGCAGCCCGCACTTGCGGCAGAAGCGCCCGCCCTGGTTCTTTGTCCCGCAGCGGGGACATTCCTGCCCGGTGGCTTGTGGCTGTGGCTTCTGTACGGAAGCGACGAGGGCCGAGCTGCCAAGTGCAGCCAGGAAGGCCTTGACGTCGGGATAGCGGTCCGCTGGCGAAGGGGAGAGGGCCTTGACGACGGCCTGGTCGATGCCCGGGGAAACGTCAGGATTGAACCGGCTGGGCGGCAACACCCGGTCTCTTACGACCTGGGGCGGGCGCTCGGTGAGCAGCCTGTACAGGATGGCGGCCAATGAGTATACGTCGTCGCGAGCATCTACCGCCTGCCCGGACCGCCGCCCGGGGGATAGATAGGGTGATGCCCGGTCGGCGAACTCGGCCCCGACCAGGCTCATCAATTCACCCAGGCCAAGGTCGGTGACCTGCACCCGGCCGTCGTCCAATAGCACGATCTTCTCAGGCGTGAGGGTGCCGTGGGTGACCCCCTTCCGGTAGGCGTGCTCCAGGGCCTGCCCCACCTGCATCGTGAGGTCAGCGGCAGCGTCCACGGCCCATGGCTGATCCAGCTTGGCGGCCAGGGGGTGGGCCTTTTCGAGCGACTGGGTGACCAAATAGGGCAACCCTGCCTCTTGCCCGACTTTGCGGACAGAAGCGATGTTGGGGTGGTTGAGCTGCCGGATGGCCCGGGCCAGCCTCTCGAATCGGTGGGCGATCTGCGGATCCTCGCCCAGCAACCGGGGCAGGATCTTGATCGAAACGAGATCCCTGCTATCCGGATCCTGGCCACTGAACAGGATATAGCCCTCCTCCTGCCTTTCGAGCCTGAGTGATTTGTAACTCTCTACGATCCGTCGAACCAGGTCACGCATGGTCTTTTCCCCTATTCCGGCAGGAGCAGATGCCACTAGTCAACCCCGTGCCAATCGCCCTGGGTTTCGCGGTCAATCCAGAGCAGATACGGTTCGCTCCCGCCAACGATTGGCAGGGCGATGACCTCCGGCACGTCGTAGCTGTGCAGGCCACGGACGTGCTGGATCAGTTCCTCCAGGACATCACGGCGGGTCTTGGCCAGCAATAGCCATTCCTGGTCACGCTGGATCTCGTCCTCCCAGCGATACACCGAGGTCATGCTGGGAATGATGTTCACACAGGCTGCCAGCATCGCCTTGACGAGGGAACCTGCGATCCGCTCTGCCTCTTCCTGGGACCCAGCGGTCATCAGCACCACCAGTCGCTCAGACATAGCACCTCCTCGAGCATGACAATTGTACCATAGCGCACGGCGGGATGCAACGGTCTAATCCCGACCCTTCCCCGACGTGCACCTGACGTCCCTGGCGGCACCCGGATGCCTATTTTGCCCTGACCTCCCCACCCGGAAACAGGAGGAGGCCATGGTCTCCCAGCGTCCTCTCGTCGGTAACCCACAGGACCAGACCTTCCTTTTCGTCCTGGAGCGTAGGACGCACCAAGAAGATGCGGCCGCCCTTGTGCAGCTTTTGCCCGGCCTCGTAGGCGGCTTGAGCTTCCTCGTAGGTGATCTCGGGCCAATCGGTCGTCACGGTCACTCCTCCTTCTCCTCGTCGTTGGGGCTGCTCATCCGTTCTCTGAGGATGATCGTCAGGTTCAAGATGGCCAGCACGGCGAGCCCAAATTCCGCTGCTTCCCGCCAACCCGCCAGCAGAGCGAGGAGCAGTACCGCCGCCCCGGCCAAATTGGCCAGGACAAGGTCCCGTCGCCTGCTCAAGACGTTACCTCACCCATCACCGCCCAGCCTTCGGCCCGGGCCCGGGCCAGCAGCGCTTCGTCCGGATAGACGGCGGTTGGATGGCCGACCTGGTAGAGCAGGGGCGCATCGATGTCCCGGTCAGCGTAGGCTGAACTGGCCGGCCAGTCCACGACCAGGCCTTTTTCGGCCAGGTACGTCCTCGCGCGCTGGGGCTTGCCCTCACCCTGGCAGACCGGCGGCACGATGCGGCCCGTGTAGCGCCCATCGCGCACTTCCAGGGGTGTGCCAACGGTATGGTCGATGCCCAGTGCGCGGGCGACCTGTTCCAACCAGGGCGCAAAGGTGCCCGACACCAGGGCTACGAGGTGTCCGTCCGCCTGGTGTTCCCGCAGGCAGGCCAGGATGTCGCCGCGCAGATTGGGCAGGATCGTTTCCTGCGTCAGGTGTGCAAACAGGTGCTCTGCCTCCTCTACGGTCCACCCGCGCAGCAGCCAGCCCATGGTCCGGGACCAGGTATGAAAATAGGCTTCTTCGCTCTGCATCCCCAGTTTGTAGAGGGGCAGGGGCAGCATATTCCGGACCAGGTAGGCGACCACCCAGTGTCTATGGCGCCTGGTGTGCCAGTGGTGGCCCACCAGATCTTGCCAGATGTGCCCGGTGTAGAGGGTGCCGTCAAAATCGAAAAGGGCAGCGATCATGAACGCTTCTCTTTAGCTAAAACCCAGGCCACGTTCCTTGAGGCTGACGAATCGGAGGTGGCCGACGATGAGGTGGTCCAGCACCTCGACATCCAGCAGCTTCCCGGCCTCGGCAATCTGGCGCGTGACCGCCACGTCTTCCGGGCTGGGCGTGGGATCGCCGGAAGGGTGGTTGTGCACCACGATCAGCGAGGCGCAGTTGGCGCGGATCGCCTCGCGGAAGAGCTCGCCGACCCGGATCAGGCTGGTGTTTAACGAGCCAACATAGACGGTGGGGGACTCGAGTACGCGGTTCTTGGTATCCAGGAGGATGACGCGCAGGTTTTCCTGTTCTAACAGCCCCATCTCGGACATGACCAGGTTGGCGGCATCGGCAGGCGAGCGGATCTGGGGGCGTTCACCAGGCGCCGCGACGAGGAGCCGGCGGCCCAGTTCCAGGGCCGCCTTTAGCTGGGCGACCTTGGCGGGCCCCAGGCCTTTCTCCGCTGTCAATTGGTTGACATGGGCCTGGACCAGGCCACCCAGACCATCAAAGGTCTTGAGCAAGCGCTGGGACATCCGCAGGACGTTTTCGTCGGACGTGCCGGTCCGCAGGATGATGGCCAACAGCTCGCCGGTCGAAAGCGCGCCCGGACCATAGTGCAATAGCCGCTCGCGGGGCCGTTCGCTGCTGGGCAGCTCCTTTATGGTGTAATTGTAATCTGCCGCCATCTGCTCGCTCCTCAGGCTTGGGGCCAGACGCAGATCCACTGCTGCAGTCATTTTACCCCAGGGCCCTGCCAGTGTCAAACTCGATGACAACTTGCCTCTGGAATTGCCATCCTGGCCTAATTGTGCTAGAATCGCCGCATTCTCATCTGCGGCTATGGGCGCGGAAGACGCTAAGGTAGGAGCATGACATCGGAGAAAAAGGCCCACAAGTTTCCCTGTCCCAAGTGTGGGGCAGAGGTGGATTTTGACGCGGAGCAGGGTACGTTGCTCTGCGCCTTCTGTGGTTACAAGGCGACAGTACCCGTCACCGAACAGGCCATCCAGGAGTATGACCTGAAGAGCGCCCTGCGGGAGATGATGGCCGCTCCTCAGGAGACGGGCTATGGGGAGGGCAAGCGTTCCCTCAAGTGCGAGAGCTGTGGGGCGGTCAACACCGTCGATGCCAGCATCATCTCTGCAGAGTGCGCTTTCTGCGGTTCAAACCAGGTGGTGCCGCTGGATCAGGTCGCCCAGGTTATCAAGCCCGAGTCACTGTTACCCTTCCAGGTGGACCAACAACGGGCGGCGGCCGAGTTTCGGGCCTGGCTTGGGCGGGGATTCTTCCGGCCCAATCCGGTTAAAAAGATCGCAAAGGACGCCAGCGCCAAACTACATGGAGTTTACCTGCCTTTCTGGACCTTCGATGCCCACACCTCCTCCTGGTGGCGCGCCGAAGCAGGCTACTATTACAATGTCACCGAGACCTACATGGCCACCGATGACCAGGGCAAGCAGGTGCAGCGCACGCGGGAGGTCCGCAAGATCCGCTGGGAGCCAGCATCGGGCCACCTGCAGCTCAGTTTCGACGATGTGTTGGTGCCCGCCACCGACAGCGTCGAACGGAGCATGGTGGAACGGGTCTATCCCTTTGAGACAGATGCGCTCGTCCCCTACGAGCCAGGATTCCTTTCGGGCTGGGCCGCTGAGGCGTACACAATTGGCCTGGAACAGGGCTGGGAGACAGGCCAGCAGATCATGGATCAGGAGGTGTACCAGGCATGTGGTCTCGAGGTGCCTGGCGATACCCATCGCAACCTCCAGGTCAAGACGGCGTATTCTCACATGACCTACAAGCACGTCCTGTTCCCGGTCTGGCTGGCATCGTACCGCTACGGTGAGAAGGTCTATCACTTCCTGGTCAATGGCCAGACGGGGGAGGTGCAGGGGCAGGCGCCAATCAGCTGGATCAAGGTGGTCCTGGTTATCCTCGTGGTCGTGGCAATCCTTGGTGTTCTGATCTGGCTTTTGTCTCAAGGAGAAGAGGGCGCGGCGCTAAACATCTATCGATCGCTGTTCATCTAGACAGCGCCAACCCCGCGCAGGGATTTGACAGTAGACAGGGAGTTGAATATAATGTACATTCGCTGCCAGAATGGGCAGCGAATGGTTTAGTGCGCCTGCGTGAGTTGAATGCTGATTTGTCTACTACATTACCGACCGCTCTATCCTCGGCGGCTGCATCGCCCCCTATTTTCGACGACAGGCGTGTCCAGAACGAGGCCAGGAGAAGGGATGGTAGCCCGCCTGGTCAATTGCCAAGGAGTGTGTTGAATGCCCAGTCGACCTGAGCGCAAATCGTATGCGCGTATTCCTGATGTCTTGCCTTTGCCGGACCTCATCGAGGTCCAGTTAGACTCATATCGCTGGTTCCAGAGCGAGGGCCTGCGTGAGCTCTTTGATGAAGTCTCACCCATCGAAAGTTTCAACGGCAACCTCGAACTCCACTTTCCTGGCCTGAACGAGGAGATCAACGAGAAGTTGGATCTCGGTTACCGGTTCGAGGAGCCCAAGTACACCCAGGAGGAATGCCTCGAGCGGGATATTACCTATGCCGCGCCGTTGTACGTCCGGGTAGCCTTGTGGAACAAGGAAAGCGATGAATGGACGACCCAGGACGTGTTCATGGGCGATTTTCCGTTGATGACCGAGAATGGCACCTTCATCATCAATGGGGCGGAGCGCGTGGTGGTCAGCCAGCTCATCCGCTCGCCGGGTGTCTATTTCTCGGTTTTGGAGGACCGCATCAGCGGTCGTGAGCTGTGCACTGCCAAGTTGATCCCTAACCGGGGAGCCTGGCTCGAGTTCGAGACGGCCAAGCGCGACATTCTCTCGGTCAAGGTGGATCGTAAGCGCAAGCTGGCGGTCACCATCCTTCTCCGGGCCATTGGCTTCGGCACGGACGAGGAGTTGCACGCCCTCTTTGAGAGGTCGGATATCATGCCCGAGCACCCCTACATCCAGGCCACCATCGAACGGGATCCGACCAAGACGACTGAGGAAGCCCTCATCGAGTTCTACAAGAAACTGCGCCCGGGCGATCCGCCCACGCTGGATAATGCCAAGGGCTTTTTGGAATCACTGTTGTTCACCCCGCGTCGCTATGACCTGGGCCGCGTAGGCCGGCACAAGCTCAACAAGCGCCTGGACCTGGAGATCCCGCCAGACAAGCGGACGCTCACGTCAGAGGACCTGGTGCGGGTCGTAGAGCGGATGATCCAGATCAACAATGGCGTCGAGGGACCGGATGACATCGACCACCTGGGCAACCGCCGGGTCAAGACCATGGGCGAGCTGATCCAGAATCAGTTGCGCATTGGGCTGCTCCGCATGGAGCGTGTGGTCCGCGAGCGCATGAGTATCCGGGAACCGGAGCAGATGACGCCTATCTCGCTCATCAACGTCCGGCCGGTCGTGGCCTCCACCCGCGAGTTCTTTGGGGGAAGCCAGCTCTCGCAGTTCATGCAGCAGACCAATCCGCTGGACGAGCTGACGCACAAGCGCCGGCTCAGCGCTCTGGGTCCCGGGGGCCTGCGGCGCGAGCGAGCGGGCTTTGACGTGCGCGACGTCCACCACTCGCACTATGGCCGCATCTGCCCCATCGAGACGCCCGAAGGTCCCAACATTGGCCTCATCGGCTCGATGGGCACCTATGCGCGGATTAACGAGTTCGGCTTTATCGAGACGCCCTACCGCAGGGTGATCCACTCTGTCCCGAATCGCAAGGAACGGCTGGTAGGCATGACCGTTCGCGAGCAGATCGTCGATCCGGAGACGCAGGACATCATCGTCCGGGCCAACGAGCGGATCGATGAGGCAACAGCCGAGCGGCTGGAGGGCCTCTTTAGCGATCTGCCCGAGATCCAGATCCAGCCCATGGCCACGGACGAGATCATTTTTCTCTCGGCCGACGAAGAGGACAAGTATACCATTGCCCAGGCCAATGCCGAGCTGGACGATCACGGCCAGTTTGTCAGCCAGCGCGTGTCGGTGCGGCGCAGGCAGGAATTCCTGGAAGAAACGGTGACCAAGGTCGAGTACATGGACGTTTCGCCCAAGCAGATCGTGGGTGTCACCGCGGCGCTGATCCCGTTCCTGGAGCATGATGACGCGAACCGTGCCCTGATGGGCTCCAATATGCAGCGCCAGGCGGTGCCCTTGGTCCAACCGGAGGCACCTTTGGTCGGGACAGGCATCGAGTGGCAGGTAGCCATCGATTCGGGCCAGATCGTCGTGGCCGAAGAGCCTGGTGAGGTCGTGGATGTCACCGGCGAGCAGATCGTGGTGCAGGGCGAGAGCGGCCGGCGGGCCTACAAACTGCGGCGCTTTCAGCGATCCAACCAGAGCACCTGCCTGGATCAGAAGCCGATTGTCCACAAAGGTGAGATGGTGAACCGACACGATGTGCTGGCCGACTCTTCGTCGACAGAGCTCGGCGAGCTGGCCCTTGGCCAGAACGTACTGGTGGCCTTTATGAGCTGGGAGGGCGGCAACTATGAGGATGCTGTGCTCATCAGCGAGGAGGTCGTCCGGGCCGACAAGTTTACGTCGATCCACATCGAAAAGCACGAGATTGAGGCCCGCGACACCAAGTTGGGCCCGGAAGAGATCACGCGGGACATCCCCAACGTCGGCGAGGACGCGTTGAAGGATCTGGACGAGACAGGCATCATCCGCGTCGGCGCCGAGGTGGGCCCTGGCGACATCCTGGTAGGCAAGATCACGCCCAAGGGCGAAACCGAGCTCACACCGGAGGAAAAGCTCCTGAGGGCCATCTTTGGTGAGAAGGCTCGAGAGGTGAAGGACTCTAGCTTGCGGCTTCCTCACGGTGAGCATGGCATCGTCGTCGATGTCAAAGAATTCTCCCGCGAGGAGCATCGCGACTTGCCAGCTGGCGTGGAGAGGACGGTACGCGTCATGGTTGCCCAACGGCGCAAGGTGACCGAGGGCGACAAGATGGCTGGCCGTCACGGAAACAAGGGTGTCATCAGCAAGGTAGTGCCCGTGGAGGATATGCCTTTCCTGCCAGATGGCACAGCCGTACAACTGATCCTTAACCCCCTGGGCGTGCCGGCTCGCATGAACATCGGCCAGATTCTGGAGACCCATCTGGGTTGGGCTGCTGATAGGCTGGGCTTCAAGGCAGTGTCGCCCGTGTTTGATGGCGCCGATGAGGAAGAGATCCAGGCTGAACTGGCCCGAGCCTGGCTGATGGATCGTGCCTGGGATGTCGTGAAGGGGCGGGCCTGGGAGTGGGCCGCCGAAGTGGAGATGGAGCCTGATGAGGCGACCGACGATGAGGTCCTGGGTTTCTATCTGCTCCAGTGGCTGGGCGACAAAGCCTACGATGAAGAAAGGCTCGTCCGTGACCACCGGTATGCTCGTGAGGCCGTTCTGCAAGAATGGCTGCGAGAGCGGGGTTACGTGCCAGAGGACTTGATCGCCTTTGGCTTTGCCTACGCGCCTGCCGATGAGCGCCAGGCCCGGCGCGAGCGGGCGCGGATCGTGTGTCTCCGCGAGTGGTTGCAGTCTGTCGCCGAGGAACTGGAACGCCAAGAGCGATCCTGGCCCGAGGGGGTATCCCGCACGCCCGAAACGGACAATGACGTGACCATGGCTGCCCTGCAGCTGAGCCGCGAGACGGGCTATCCGATGCCCATCACCGGCAAGATGCTCCTCTTCGACGGCAAGACCGGTGAGCCCTTTGACCAATCGGTGACGGTAGGCATCATCTCTATGATGAAGCTGGCACACCTGGTCGAGGACAAGGTGCACGCCCGTTCCACGGGACCTTATTCGCTGGTCACACAGCAGCCGCTAGGCGGCAAGGCCCAATTCGGTGGGCAGCGCTTCGGAGAGATGGAGGTCTGGGCCCTGGAAGCCTATGGCGCGGCCTATACCCTCCAGGAGATGCTCACCGTCAAATCGGACGACGTTCAGGGCCGGACCAAGACCTACGAAGCCATCGTGAAGGGTGAACAGATTGTCGAGCCCGGTGTGCCCGAGGGTTTCCGGGTCCTGGTCAAGGAGCTGCAGTCGTTGGCCCTGTCGGTGGAGGTTCTGGACGAGGAAGCTGAAGAGCTCCACTTTGGCAAGGACGAGGACGAGGAACAGCTGCCAGACCTGGGTATGGGCCTTGATTTGATGAATCTGTAATCTGCCCTCGTATGGGGCGAGATATCGACGGGGGGTGGATGCCACCCCCCGTTTCCTATGGGCGGTTTCCTGGTGTTTGCTCGCTCCTGGCGCTTCCTGGATGGTCGCTGCAGGAGGGGCGAGGTCACGGTTTGACTAATATGGCGGTTGGCGGTATGATTCTGCCATATTCCGATAGATTGCGGAGCGGGGAACTTGGAAGACACGCCAGGCACGAAACAACGGACTGTTGGGCTGCTGGCCCTCGCCTTTTTGCTGGGCGTTGTCTATGTGGCCTGGCTTGCTGCGGGAGCACCAGATGGTTCCGCAGCCACGTCGCCTGAAGAGACCGCAACGACCAGACCCTCCCGTACACCGCGGCCCACTCGGACGCCGCGCCCCACTGCGACCGAAGAGATCATCCCCACGCTTACGCCTACGCCCCAGCCCGCGAAGGTTGGGGTCGTCGCCGGACACTGGAAAAGTGACTCTGGGGCTGTCTGCCCTGACGGGTTGGAGGAAGTGACCATCAATCTGGACGTGGCGTCCCGGGTCGTTGCCATCCTGCAGTACGAGGGGTACAGGGCCGAACTCCTGCCCGAGTTTTCAGAAAAGCTCGAAGGCTACCAGGCTGACGCCTTTGTGTCCATCCACGCCGATTCATGTTCGATCGCGGAGGCGTCTGGCTTTAAGGTTGCCCGCGTGGCTTCGAGTGCCATTCCCGAAGAAGAGGACCGCCTGGTAGCCTGCCTGACCCGAGAATATGCCAAGGCTACAGGGCTCTCGGTCCACAAGAACAGCATCACCTTTGACATGACGATCTACCATGCCTTCAACGAGATCGACCCCGAGACGCCAGGAGCCATCATCGAGTTGGGCTTTCTGGCGGCCGACCGCGACCTGTTGACAGACAAGGCCTACGAAGTGGCCCAGGGTGTGGCGCGGGGCATTGCCTGTTTCCTGGAACAGGACTAGGTGGCCTCGCCGACCAAGGACACTTCAGGTATTGCGGGGGCGCGGGACTGACCCCCCAGCCCTTGGATAGCCCCACGGCGCGGCATTCAGCGCCGGCTCAATCAGCCGTAGAGAGGTCCACGGCCCGGCTGGCTGCCGTTCCGATAGACAACCAGCCGCGCGTATCGTCGCGCTTCTGCAAGGCCCGCTAGCGGGACTAGCGGCCCTCCCAGCCACAGCCAGCAGGTCTCCCCGCCCGAATCCGGCTCGCGAGCCGGCATCGCTTCCAGGTGCCGCATCTGTTCCATCTCTGACGGGCCAGCCCGGAAAAAGCGCCTGGTCCATTCACGGGCGGTCCGGTGGTGGTCAAAGAGGGCGATGGCACAGGACGTTGGATCGCACTCGAACAGTTGATATACCTGCAGGAAATCGCAGATCGACTCATAGATCTGGGCTTTGGACGTGACTGACGGCACGAACAAGACCTTGTTGTCCAGGGAGAGGGTCGTTGCCAAGCGGGTTCCTGACAACTTGCGGGTGATGAAGCCACTACAGAGGTACTGGAACGTGTTCTCCAGGAGGATCAGGTACGTGGCTCCCAAGGTGAGCCAATTGTCCAGCGTCGACGTATCCAGGCTGGACACGAGGGTAGCCCTGGGGTGCCACACGGCTGTCTGCAACAGGATCAGCGAGGCCACGACCACGCCCTCAAAGAAGGCCAGCTTCAAGAGCGGCTCTTGCGCCCAATCGGTCAGATCTGCTCCTGCAACGCTGGCCCAGAACCCATTGCCCAGTGCGTCCTGCAGGTCGTCTACGGCCAACAAGACCTCCGGCTGCTGAGCTTCCTCGGTGAAGGCAAAATCAACCATGACGTCCCGGGGCATGATTACAAACACGGACATGATGATCATCAGCGTGACCAGGACAAAGGTCGATCCACTCAGCAGAAAGCCCGTCCACCGGGAGCGCCCGGTCAAGGCGATCTCCAGCAGTGATCCGGCTCTGGACACGAGATTGTCCAGGTTCTTCCACTCAAGCCGGGCCTCGATCGCGTCCACCCAGGCGGCGTCCACGAGAGCCGCGCCGGCCTTTGCCTGTGCTGAACGGAGTGCTGTGTCCAGGCTATAGAGCCGGACACGGTCCCAGTTCTGGACGCTATGGCCCACCGCGCGGCGGACCCCGGCCTTGGATACCCAGATGAACGATAGTCCCGCGACCAGGTACAACCCTCCACCAAAGACCAGGAGCCGGTCCCACCCAATCTGGCCCACCGATCGCCACAGGCTGCTAACGCTCAGGTTGGCAAATAGACCGGCAATAATAGCCATCGAGGCTAGACTGGCCCAGACCTGGAAGGCCGGGGCCATCTGTCTCAAGCGGGTTCTCCACCACCTACGAAATTGGCGCCAGGAGCCATAGTGCTCGGGATGTTCGAGGGAATCCTGGACGGTGCGGTAGATACACCACTGGAACGCACCTCTAAAGAGCGCCCCAGGCAGGGATTCTCCCCCCAAGAACAGGGCGACCCCGGCAGCGCTGATGCCCAGGGCCCAATAGAACGGTGGGCGGATGCGCTCCCAGAGGAAAGGCCACAAGAGCACCGGCTCCAGCGCTCCACCCCGCCTCCGGTAGCGTTCAGCCGTCTCCACCGCCAGGGCAACGAGCAGGCTCAGGAGGATGCCGGGGAAAGGCAGGCCCAAGAATCCCAGGGCCGACAGGAAGATCAGGGCGATCCGCAAGAACAACAGGTCATGGTGCCGTTGGGAGAGGGGGACCAGTCCGGCAAGACCGCCGTCGATGAGGGTCTCGCGCAGTAGGTGTTCCAGGACCTGTTTCTGCCCCGTCGCTGGCCGGTTCTGGTTCATGCTTTCACTAGGATACGGCCTGTTCCTTGACTGTTGACCTGGCCAATCACCGCTGCGGCCACCACGCCCCGCGACCGGAGCTCCGCCACCAATCGATCGGCGTCTTGGGCAGGCAGGCTGATCAGTAGCCCACCTGAGGTCTGGGCATCGCCCAGGATCAGCCGGTCGACTGCCGAAACCTCCGGCTCGAAGCGTACGTGTGGCTCCACGTAGGCCAGGTTATTGAGGGTCCCGCCGGGCACCACATCGGCTCCGGCAAAGGTTCGGGCAGCGGGCAGGAAGGGTACGGCGCTGGCCCGGATGGTCACGTCTACCTTGCTGCCGGCGACCATCTCGCGCAAGTGCCCCAGCAGCCCAAAACCGGTGATGTCTGTGCAGGCGTTCGCCCCAATTGCCAGCATCACCTCGGCAGCGTCACGATTGAGCGCGGCCATTACCTCGGCGACCTCCCGGGCGGTGGCCTCGTCTGCGAGGCCGCGTTTGACGGCCGTAGAGACAATGCCTGTGCCCAGCGGTTTAGTCAGCACCAGGGCATCTCCCGGGCGGGCGGTGCTGTTGCGCACGATGCGATCTGGGTGGACCGTCCCGGTGACGGCCAGGCCGAACTTGGGCTCTGGGTCATCCACCGTGTGTCCGCCCACGATCGGGATGCCGGCCTCCTGCGCCTTGTCCAGGGCTCCGCGCAGGATCTCTTCCAGCACACGCATCGGCAGGCGGTTGGAGGGAAAGCCAACGATGTTCAGAGCAAACAGGGGCTGGGCGCCCATGGCGTACACGTCACTGAGGGAGTTGGCTGCCGAAATGGCGCCAAACCAATAGGGATCGTCGACGATGGGGGTAAAGAAATCGACGGTCTGGACCAGGGCCACCTCGTCACCAAGCCGGTAGACGGCTGCATCATCGGCGGTATCGATGCCGACCAGCAACGCTGGATCGGCTGGCCGTGGGAGGCGAGCCAATACTGCTTCCAGGGCCTGGGGCCGGAGTTTGCAGGCACAGCCGAGGCCATGGGTGTAGCGCGTCAGCCTCACGTCCTGCTCGTCCCGCAGCAGCACAGGTTCGGCCAACGCTGCCCGGGGCTGGAGGCGCCGCACCGCCCCGGCAACGATCTCGACAGCCCGGTCTACCGCCTCCGCGGAGGTGTCGCGCCCCACCGAGAAGCGGATGGTGCCCATCGCCCACTCGACCGGCACGGCCATCGCTTCCAGCACCGCCGAGACGTCCACCTCGTCCGCGTGGCAGGCGGCTCCGGCAGAAGCTGCCACCTGGTCGCCAATCTCGGACAGGAGGGTATTGGCTTCAACACCTCGGAAGCTGAGGCTGAGGGTGTTTGGCAAGCGTTTCTCGGGGTGGCCGTTGAGCTTCAGCGCTTCGGCGCCAAGTTCGCGGAGCAATCCCTGGTGCAGCCGGTCGCGCATGGCCTGGAAGTGGGCCATATTCTCTGCCAGGTCGCGCCGGGCGATCTCGCAGGCCTTGCCCAACCCCACGACCTCCAGTACGTTCTCTGTGCCGGGCCGCCGACCGCCCTCGTGCCCGGCGCCATGGATCAAGGGTTCCAGAGCCACACCGGTGCGGATGTAGAGGGCGCCAATGCCCTTTGGCGCATAGACCTTGTGTCCGGCTACAGATAGCAGATCGACGCCGAGGTCATCGACGTGGACCGGGATCTTGCCCACCGACTGGGCGGCATCGGTATGCATCAGGGCGCCGTGTTGATGGGCGATCTCGGCCAGCTCGCGGACCGGCTGGATGGTGCCCACCTCGTTGTTGGCGTGCATCACCGTCACCAGCAGCGTGCCGGGGCCAATGGCGCGTTGCAGGTCGGCGGGGTCCACGAGGCCATCACCGTCGACCGGCAGGACCGTGACGCGGAAACCCTGCCCTTCTAACCAGTGGCAGACCTCGATGACGGCCGGATGTTCGATGGCGGTGGTAATGATATGGTTTCCACGGCTGCGGTGAGCCAGGGCAATGCCCTTGATGGCATAGTTGTTGCTCTCTGTGCCGCCGCTGGTAAAGACGACCTCGTTTGGTTGGCACTTGAGCAAGGCCGCTAACTGGGATCGAGCGCCTTCCACGGCGCGCTTGGTCGCCACGCCAAATGGATGGCTGCTGGAGGGATTGCCAAAGTGCTCATAGAGGTAGGGTGCCATCGTCTCAGCAACTTCGGGGGCGATGGGCGTTGTGGCGTTATAGTCCAGATAAATCGGATCCACGTCAGTCTTCCGGGAGGGTCCCCTGTTCGATCGCGCCCTGGGACCGAAAACCGTCCATTCTCTAGTAGTGGCTCCGTGCTGACCCACCGTATTTTACCATACTTCCACAGAGGGAGCAATCCAGTTATGTGCACCAGGGCGGAACTCAAGAATCGCCTGATGATAGGCCATGGCGACCCTCTGTGCTCAGGATGACTGTCTGAACCCGAGGCGGTGCAGGGCTGTTTCTACCTCCTCGTCTGGCTAAAGGCGTCTCCGCTCAGGCGGACCGTGCCGCGTGGGCATCAGGCAAGACGCGCGCTGCTTGCTCCGCGTGCAGGGCTGCACCCAAAGCCCCGACAATCTGCGGATCGTCGGGGACCGCCAGGTCTACGCCCAGGGCCTGGCTGAATAGCTGTTGCAGGCACGGGTTGAGGGCCACACCCCCGGCAAAAACAAAGCGCTCCTGGACGCCCACCCTGCGCACCATGCCTCCGACGCGGTCCACGATAGCCTGGTGCAAACCGAGGGCTACCCGGTGGCTGTCCTCACCCCGGGCGATGAGGGACACTACCTCCGACTCGGCAAAGACCGTGCACATGCTCGAGATGCGGACCGGTGCGCCCCTGGCTGAGAGGGCATGGGGGCCAAAGTCCTGGACAGCCAACCCCAGGGCGTGGGCCATGTTTTCGAGAAAGCGCCCTGTTCCGGCAGCACAACGGTCGTTCATCTCAAAGCGCAGGACGCGGCCCCCTGGGCCGATGCGGATGACCTTGCTGTCCTGCCCGCCGATATCGAGGACCGTGCCGGCGTCGGGGTAGAGGTGGTAGGCCCCCAGACCGTAGGCTTTGATCTCGGAGATGACCTCGCCGGCAAGCTCGCGCTCTGCGGCCAGATGCCGGCCATAGCCGGTAGCGACCAGGTGCCGGTAGGACCGGCCTTCCATCAGGCCCCGGGCGTTACGCACCGGGTCTGTGCCCGTATCCACCACCTGGGCGCGGGTGATCTCTCTCCCATTCCACTCGACCAGAGCGATCGTCCGCGAGCCGATGTCCAGGCCGGCGAAGGGGGCCTGGGCGCCGCGCTCGGGGGAACCTACAGCCGGCCGCTCAGGCTCCAGCCTGCCAGGCACCATCACTCCTTGTTTTCTGCTTCGACGCTCAGATACAGCGTCAAATGCGGGAAGTGGAGCCGGTATGAGGTGCCGCCAGCCAATACAGCGGACTCTCCCTGGCTGATGGTGGTCATTTTGCCGCCGGCATCATAGATCTCGCCATAGCCGTCCAGGACCCACAGCAGGCGATCGCGGGTGATCGGCTCGGGAGCCACGCTTAGCTCGCCATAGCCGGCCTTGATGCAGGCCTGGAAGCCGTCAGTCCGGGCCAGGTCCAGCCCGACGCTGGCCGAGTCGCCGGACAGGACGCGTCCGGCGGCCAGCCTGCGTACCTGTTTCTTGAGTTGCTCGACATCGATAACCTTCGGTTGCATGGCACCCTCGAACAGTGTTATGAGCCAGGTCTGGTTCACAGCATCAGAACGACTGCATTATAGTGTAAAAGCAGACCGGCAGCAAGCAAGGGATACGGCGGGGATGCGTGGGCAGGGATACGCCCTCAGGCGTCGCGCCAGTGAGAAAAGGTCATTGCCAGAATGTGGCCGCCGAGGCCGTAGCCCAGCAGGAGCAGGGCAGCCCAGGCCGGCTCGAGGGGCTGCCAGCCAAAGCTGATGCCCGGTAGCTGGTCACCTGAGGCCAGGGCGAGGGTGCAGGCGATGGGCGAGTAGCTGCTCGCCCTCGCGATCAGGCCTGGATCGCCTAGCGTTATGGTCGGTGCCAGCAATGCCAGCCAGTCGGCTACCAGGAAGCCGAGGCCAAAGAGCAGTGCACCCCAGGAGCCCCCTGTGAGCGCGCCTCCTACCTGGATAGCGGCCACATAGGGGCTCGTTGCCAGCAGACCGGCGATCGCCGTGGTGGCTGCCGGGGCCAGATACCAGGTGCTGGAGACTTGGGCGCCGATCAGCACGATGAGCGCCGTTGTGAGGGCCAGGATGCCACCAAGCATGGTGATCAGGCCCAGGCTCTGTCCCACGATGGCCTGGCTACGAGAAATCCCCCGGGCCAACTCTGCCCGGCGTGTGCCAAGGGCCAGCTCACTGCTGATTGCCAGCGCGCCCACCACCGTGGCCAGCGGCCCCACTATCAGCAGGCCTACTACGAAGGCGAGGGGGGCACTGCCGCCAGGCGCGACCTTGAATAGTAAGTCCTCAAAGCCGGATGCTTCCGTTGCCCGGCCCAGGCTCCACAGCGTCAGCGTGAAAAACAGGGAGACCAGGGTGCCGATCCGGACCAAGGCGGTCCGGCCGAGCTTGAAGAGATGCGCCCGGGTTAACCGGACGAGCAGCGGCCAGCCTGTCCGTGCAGACGGAAGCCTCGACTGCCTGCCAGAGAATCGAGGTTCGCCTCTGTACCGGGCACGGCGCGGGACAAGGCCCCAAAGCCGGGCCCTGCCCTCCACCACGTCTGTCACGTCCCGGCGATAGACCAGCGCCACAGATCCGCCCAGGCCGGCGAAGGTGTAGACAGCCAGGAGCAGCCCCGAATAGGCGACGGGCTTGGGCAGGACATAGAGCAGGATGTTGATGGCCGCTGGCGCATCCTGCCAGTTCGCCAGATAGGTCCAATTGGCACTGTTGTAGCCCAGGCTCCATTGGTAGAGGCTGCCGCTCAGCCCTTCGTGGGTAAAGATCCGCCAGGCATCGGGAATGGCCTCAGGGATGGCCGCCAGCGGGGCCATGAGCAGCCCATGAAACTGCTCAAGACCCAGCACGAGGACGCCCAGCACGAGTGCCGGGCCCCCGTTCCGGGCCAGCACGGCCAAGAACAGGGTCAATGCCACATAAGGCCACAGCCCCAGCCAGGCACGAAAGAGTTCGGCCCAGGGCAGATCGGGCCGCACGCCGAGCGCGGTGCCCAGCCCTTCGGCTCCGGCCAGCAGCATGCCTGCAACGAGGACCAGGGCCGCGAATTTGCCGAGGAGGAACTGCCAGCGGGGCAAGCCGCGGCCAACCAGCGAACGAAAGGTGCCGCCGGCAAACTCCTGGCCCATGCTCACGGCGGTGATGATGATGAGGGCTGCTGCCACGAGATGGAAGCTCCACAGGCCGTCCCACGGAATCTGGGGATCTGGCGGCCAGACCAGGCCACGGAGCGCTACCAACAACACCAGGATCACCACCAGCCACCTGGGCTGGCCCTGGCGGGCCAGCTTGTACAGCTCGGCGCGCAGCAGGTTCACGATCCGGGTCTCTCGGAAGTGGCGATGTCTGCAGCGCCAGTGAGCTCTACGAACATGGTTTCCAGGTCACGCCCGGCGGCCAGCTCCGCCAGCGGCCCCTGGCCCACCAGGCGGCCTGCTTCGATGACGGCAGCATGGTCGCAGATCTGTTCGACCTCGTAGAGCTGATGGCTGGAGAGGAAGATGGTCTTTCCCGTCTCGCTGGCAAGACGGCGGATCAGGGTCCGGATGGCGCGTTGGCCCACCGGGTCCAGGCCGGTGGTCGGTTCGTCGAAGATGAGGAGCTCTGGGTCGTTGAGCAGGGCGGCAGCCAGCCCCAGCCGCTGCTTCATGCCAGCCGAGTAGGCTCCGAAGCGGTCGTCGGCCCGCCCGGCCAACTCGACCGTCTCCAGTGCTTCCTCGATGCGCTGGCCAGCTGTACCGCCCAGGGCTTGGGCCACCACCCATAGGTTTTCACGGCCTGTAAGGTAGGGATAGAACGCCGGTTGGTCGAGCAACACCCCCGTGCGGCGCAGTGCTGTATTCAGGTCTCGTCGTACATCGTGGCCCAGCAGCCAGGCTTCGCCGCTGGTCGGCCGCAGCAGCCCAAGCAGCATGCCGATGGTCGTTGTCTTGCCCGCGCCATTACGGCCAAGAAAACCAAAGACGGTACCGCGGGGTACACGCAGATCCAGATCCAGGACAGCGGGGTGGCGGCCGTAGTGTTTGGTCAGGCCGTGGGTTTCGATTGCCAGACCGGTGAGCGCCATGAAAGCCTCCGTGCTAGCGAGCTGGCCCCCATTATATCAGAATCTGCGGTGCTGACCAAGGGCCGCGCCATTCTTGGCGGATCTTGTCCTTTGGGGTATAATGTTAGATTGGAATCTCAAAGGAGCAACGCCATTCGTGTTTAGAAGATCCAAGAAGCTACGGGATAGCCTGACCAAGACCCGCCGCTCATTTTTCGGCCAGATCGCAGGTTTGCTGGGGGCGGGAGAGATCACAGAGGAGACGTGGGAGGATCTGGAAGCCCTCCTCGTCCAGGCCGACGTTGGCGTGAACACCACCATGGCCCTGGTCGAAAGACTGCGGGAGCAAGTGGACCGGGGCAAGGCGCGCAACACGCAGGAGCTGGAGGATCTGCTCAAGCAGGAGTTGCTGGGCCTGCTCGACGCCCCACCGCCCATGCGGGTCGACGAGCCCCGGCTACTCACCCTGGTTCTGGTGGTGGGTGTTAACGGCTCGGGCAAGACGACGACCATCGCCAAGCTGGCCAAGTATTACAGACAGCGAGGGCGCAAGGTCCTGCTGGCTGCGGCCGACACTTTCCGGGCGGCTGCCATTGACCAGCTCAAGATCTGGGGGGAGCGGGCGGACACGCCGGTCATTGCCCACCAGCCGGGCGCTGACCCAGGTGCGGTGGTCTATGACGCCATCCGCGCCAGCCAGAGCCGCAAGGCCGACCTGCTCATCGTAGACACAGCCGGGCGGCTGCACACCAAGTACAACCTCATGGAAGAGTTGCGCAAGGTGCGCGGGGTCGCCCAGAAGAGGGTCCACCAGGCGCCTCACGAGACGTTGTTGGTGCTGGATGCGACCACGGGGCAAAACGCCCTGTCGCAGGCTCGTCACTTCAAAGATTCAGTCGACGTAACCGGCGTCGTTGTGGCCAAGCTCGATGGGACCGCCAAGGGCGGGGTCGTCTTTGCCATTGCCCACGAACTCGGTCTTCCGGTTCGTTTCGTCGGCACCGGTGAGACCCTGGACGACCTCGCGGAGTTTGACCCTGAGGCCTTTGTGGAAGGGCTCTTTGAATAGGCACGCGGGGGTGAAACCTGGCGCGTGTTCCAGCCCGTAGCTACACATATTTGACAGGTGAGAGGGGTGCTGGTGGCGTTACGCATGCCGCCCTGCATCCCCGGAGGTGAATTGATGGAAGAGTTGAGAAGCAAGCTAGCCGAGTTGGACGAGCGGATCAAAGAAATACAGGTGCGTCTTTGACCTAGCCGGCAAACAGCGGCAGATCGAGGAGCTGGAAAAAAAAGCGGCCGAACCCGAGTTTTGGGATGATCCCGCCAGAGCCCAGGGGGATATGCAGGACCTTTCAGACATGAAGGGTGAAGCAGAATTGTGGCAGGCACTGGAGCGGCGGGTGACGGATGCCCTGGAGCTGCTAGAGCTGGCGGAGGCTGACGAGGATGAGGCCTTGGTCCAGGGTATCGAGACGGAAGCCGCCAGGGTTGAGGCTGAGCTTGCCCGGCAGGAGTTCTATCTCATCCTTTCGGGCCCGCATGACCGCGACTCGGCCATCCTGGCACTGCATGCGGGCGCCGGGGGCACCGATGCTCAGGACTTTGTTGGCATCCTGATGCGCATGTACCTGCGCTGGGCTGAGCAGGAGGGCTTCAAAACCGAGGTTTTGGACGCGTTGCGAGGTCAGGAGGCTGGCTACAAGAGTGTGACGATTGCCGTGCGCGGCACCTTGGCCTATGGCTACCTCAAGGCCGAACGGGGCGTCCATCGCCTGGTGCGCCTTTCACCCTTTGATGAGGCCCACCGGCGCCACACCTCGTTTGTCCTGGTCGAGGTGATGCCCGAGATCTCGGATGACATCGAGATCGATCTCAACCCCGACGATCTAAAGATCGACGTGTTCAAGGCCTCTGGGGCAGGGGGTCAGCACGTGCAGAAGAATTCGACCGCGGTGCGCATCGTCCATGAGCCGACAGGCATCGTCGTTCAGTGCCAGAACGAACGTTCGCAGTCGCAGAATAAAGACGTTGCCCTCAAGATCCTGCGGGGGAAGCTATACGACTTGGAGCAGCAAAAGCAGGAGGAAGAACAGGCCAGGCTCAAAGGGAAGCACATCTCTGCCGGGTGGGGCAACCAGATCCGCTCGTATGTGCTCCACCCCTACCACATGATCAAGGATCTGCGCACTGGCCATGAGACAGGGAACTCGGCGGCGGTCCTGGACGGGGACATTCAAGGCTTTATCGACGCCTACCTGCAGACCACCATCGGAGAGTAGGGCCGCCTGACGCTGGGTCTCGACGGTGGTATCGGGCTGGGGTGGCTATTGCCACGGTGGGACCCACACTTGACAACCTGCCGATAATGAATATAATGTTAGTCTGTTTTGGTTTGGACCGGGATGGGTGTAATCGAAAGCAACGGGTTACTGCACAAGTTTGAGACGCTCTTGTCCAGCTCAGCCCTCGCGCCGGCCACGGTAGCGAACTACCTGGCCGACCTGAGGGCCTTCTTGCGCTGGAGTGAGGAAACCAGGGGCGCTACCTGCTCACCGTGGTCGCTTGAGACCGAGGATATTGAGGAATTCTGCGCCTACCTGGAGAACGCCCAGGGCCAAGCTCCTTCCACCGTCAACCGCCGGATCCAGGCGCTACGCAAATTCTACAGCCTGGCCGTGGCCGAGGGATGGACGGACGAAAACCCTGCAGAGGGGGTCTCGCTACTGCGGGAAAGTGCGTCGGAGCGCTCGCGCTCCCTGACCCCTGACGATATTGGCCGGTTGCTGGCCGCGGTACGGAACAGCTCGTCGCGCCGTGCTGCCCGAGACTGGGCTGTCATCCAGTTGCTTTTGAGAGCGGGCCTGAAACTCGGCGAGCTAACGGAACTGCAATTGTCGGACATTCACTTGGACGCCAGCCAGCCCTATCTCAACATCCGAGACAGGGGTGACGGTCCGGGTCGCCAAGTCCCCCTCGACGCCGAGGTGCACCAGGCTCTATCGGATTACCTAGCCCGCAGGCGGGCCGTTTCGGGCGTGGAGAACGTCTGCGTGAATCGGGATGGCAAGCCACTTTCGACGCGGTCGATACAACGGTTGCTCCGCCGGTATGGCCGGGCAGCGGGATTGGAGGGCCTGACGACCCAAGCCCTCCGCTACGTGTATGCAAGCAGGGTCTATAGCAGAAGTGGTGACCTGAAAACAGTAGCCCGCCGTCTGGGCCACCGTCACCTAGCGACCACAATCCGGTACCTGCGTTCCAATTCAGAAGAATAACGCTTTGACGGCTTTTTGCATTCGGTCTCTGGCGACCAAGTCGCCGGATGCCGGATTGCGCGCGTTAAACGCGAGGAGGAAATAACTTGAGTCTCAAGGATTTCAAGGCCCTACGCATCAGCCTCGCCTCGCCAGAGGAGATTCTATCCTGGTCGTATGGTGAGGTGACCAAGCCAGAGACGATCAACTACCGTCGTCTCCGTCCGGAACGAGATGGTCTCTTTTGCGAGGCGATCTTTGGCCCGCAGAAGGACTATCAATGTGCCTGCGGCAAGTACAAGCACCCTCGTTTCCGTGGTGTGACCTGTGAGCGCTGTGGTGTCGAGGTGACGCGCTCGTCGGTCCGGCGCGAGCGTATGGGCCATATCAAGCTGGCCGCGCCCGTCGCCCACATCTGGTACACGCGACGGGTACCGAGCTACCTGGGCCTGCTTTTGGATGTCTCGCGCCGCAATATGGACCGGGTCCTCTACTTTGCCCAATACGTGATCACCTACGTGGACGAGGAAGGGCGCACCAAAGCCCTGCGCCGGCTGGACGAGGACCTCGCGCGGGACAAAACCCGCATGGAGCGCTCGACCCAGGAAAAGATCGAAGAGATCGACCAGCGGCTCCAGGAGGCGCTGGATAACCTGCAGCACCGGCGGCGGCAGCGGGAAGAGGAGCTGGAAGACAAGGGCACGGCGATGACCGATGCCGTGACCAATGAGGTGCGGGCCATACAAGGGCGGCTGGAGGCCCTCGTCGGCCAGAAGGCGCCCGAAGACCTGGCCCTCAGCTTTGACGAGACGCCCATCGTGGCCGAAGGGGAGACGGTGGAACGGGCACATCTGGCCCGGCCCCAGGAGGTGGCGGCCAATCGCCTGGATGAGATCAAGGAGGAGATCCGCCAGGAGATGGAAGATGTGGCCCTGCTTATCTCTGCCGAAGGGGAGCAGCTGACCTACGAGGCCAACCAGGCAAAGGAGATTCTGAACGAACGCCTGGTCCAGCAAATGGCCGAACTGGATGCTGAGGTCGACGAGCAGAAGGAAGAGCTGCGCAACCTGAAGCAGATGACCTTCCTGACTGAGAGTCGATCTCATGAGCTCTCCGAACGGTGGGGGCATGTCTTTGAGGCCAAAATGGGCGCCGAGGCCTTTCTGGATATCTGCAAGCAAGTCGATCTGGATGCTCTGAGCAAAGAGTTGCGGGCGACCATGCGCACCACGCGCTCAAAGCAGATGAAGAAGAAGGCGACCAAGCGGTTGGGTGTGGTCGAGGCCTTACGCAAGAGCAACAACAGGCCGGAATGGATGATCCTTTCGGTCCTGCCGGTCATCCCGCCCGAGCTGCGGCCGATGATCCAGCTCGACGGAGGCCGCTTTGCGACCTCGGACTTGAACGACCTCTACCGCCGCGTAGTCAACCGCAACAACCGGCTAAAGCGCTTGTTGGATCTGGGCGCACCAGATGTCATCGTCCGCAACGAAAAACGGATGTTGCAGGAAGCGGTCGACTCGCTGATCGACAACAGCCGGCGCGGCAAGGCGGTCTCGGCCCGAGGCCGGCGCCCGCTCAAGTCGCTGTCTGATTACCTCAAGGGCAAGCAGGGGCGATTCCGCCGTAACCTGTTGGGCAAGCGCGTAGACTATTCAGGGCGGTCGGTGATCGTCATTGGTCCTGACCTGGCGCTGCACCAGTGCGGCCTGCCAAAGAGCATGGCCTTGGAGCTGTTCCAGCCCTTTGTCATCAACCGGCTGGTGGAATACAACTATGCCATCAATGTCAAGGGTGCAAAACGGATCATCGAACAACAGCGCCCCGAAGTCTGGGAAGTCCTGGAGGAGGTCATCCAGGAGCGACCGGTTCTCCTGAACCGTGCGCCCACCCTGCATCGCCTCGGTATCCAGGCCTTCGAACCCCGGCTCGTGGACGGTGAGGCCATCCAGATCCACCCGTTGGTGTGCGCTGCCTTTAACGCCGACTTTGACGGCGACCAGATGGCTGTGCACGTGCCCCTCTCGCGGAGGGCGGTGGCAGAGGCCCGGGAGCTGATGCTCTCGACCCGCAACCTGCTCAAACCGGCGAGCGGTGAGCCGATCGTGGGTCCGGCGAAGGACATGGTCCTGGGCTGTTACTACCTGACCATGGAGCGCCGTTCCAGACTGGACCAGCGCCCCACCTTTGGCAACCTGGAAGAGGTGCGCCAGGCATACGATCTGGAGCGCGTACGCTTGCACGATCCGATCCGGCTGCGATTCCGGAGCTGGATCGACGACGAGCCGCTGGAATACCTGGACCTGAGCGACGAAGTGCGTGAAAGTCTCGAAGAGGCGTCTGTCCACACCGTTGGCCAGGCTCTCGAGCTGTACCAGCTGGGCAAGCTGCGCAAAGTCACTGGCATTGCGGACGGGGACCAGCAGGAGTTCCTCGA
This sequence comes from Anaerolineae bacterium, assembly GCA_023544525.1. GTDB lineage: Bacteria > Chloroflexota > Anaerolineae > JAAYZQ01 > JAAYZQ01 > JAMJFU01. The sequence continues at coordinate 30,608 of JAMJFU010000009.1, forward strand.
CATGCTCGAGGCTGTCGGGTACCTGCCCGAGGACCGCAGGGAGACGGCGTACATCGAGACGACGGCAGGCCGGGCCATCTTTAACCTTCACCTGCCGGGCCCGCTGCGCTTTGTCGAGGACACCATGGACAAGGGCAAGCTGCAGGACCTGGTCGCGGTGTGTTACCATCGCCTGGGCATGGATGCTACGGCCAGTCTGGTGGACGAGATCAAGGCCATCGGCTTCCGCTACGCGACCAAGTCCGGGACGAGCATCGCCGTGAGCGATATCACCGTGCCTCCCGAGAAGGAAGTGATCCTGAAGACGATCTCCGAAGAGGTGGATCGGGTGGAGCTCCAGTACCGGCGTGGCCTCATCACCGAGGATGAGCAGTACATGCGGACCGTGGAGCTGTGGACCAAGGCCACGGACGACATTACGGCGGCTGTGGCCCGCAACCTGGATCCGGACGGTCCCATCCGCATCATGGCTGTTTCCGGGGCCACCAAGGGCAGCTTTACGCCCATCCGCCAGCTGGCTGGGATGCGCGGCCTGATGGCCGACCCGGCTGGACGGATCATCGCCCTGCCCATCCGCTCCAACTTCCGGGAGGGCTTGACCGCCCTGGAATACTTTATCTCGACGCACGGTGCCCGCAAGGGCCTGGCCGATACCGCGCTGCGAACAGCCGATGCCGGGTATCTGACCCGGCGGCTGGTGGACGTGGCTCAGGATGTGATCGTCGATGCCGAGGACTGCGGTACTCGCTCTGGCATCTGGCTAACCCGTGACGAGAGCAAGGAGATGGGCCAGTCCATCGCCGAGCGGACCTTGGGCCGGGTCGCAGCAGGGCCCATTGTAAACCCGGATACTGGCGAGATCATTGTCGCCGCTGGAGAGTCGATCGAGCAAGAAGTGGCGGAGCGCATCGAGGAGTCGGGTGTAGACAAGGTCTATGTGCGCTCGCCGTTGACCTGTTCGCTGCGCCACGGGCTGTGCGCTATGTGCTACGGGCGGGATCTGGCCCGCGGCGGGCGGATCAAGATCGGTGAGGCGGTGGGCATCATCGCTGCCCAGTCGATCGGCGAACCGGGTACCCAGCTCACCCTGCGCACCTTCCATACCGGCGGTGTGGCGGGTGCATCCGACATCACCCACGGCTTGCCCCGTGTCCAGGAGCTGTTCGAGGCCCGCATCCCCAAGGGTGAGGCTGTCATCTCGGACATCGACGGGCGCGTGGAGCTTGAGCAACGGGATGGTGTGCGTGTGCTCAAGGTGGTCCATCACGAAGTCTTTAGCGACGAGTATCTTGTGCCCAGGAACTATCGTATCCTGGTGGAGGACGAGCAGTCTATCCCCGAAGGGGAGGCGTTGGCCCAGTACGGCGACAGGACGATCGAGGCTGGCAATCCCGGCCGGGTGTTCGTCGAGATGCCAGCTGTGCTCGTCACGCCGCCGGACTCGTCCTACCCGGTCGAGATCCCTGTGCCGGCGAACTACCGTATCATCGTCGAGGAGGGCCAGGAGGTGGCGGAGGGTGATGCTGTGGCCCAATATGGCTCGCGGCAGATCACCACTGCTACCGCGGGCAAGGTCGAGGTGCGACCGCAAGCGACGATTTACGTCCGGCGCGAACAGCGCGACGAGCGGGAGTACGAGTTGGCCTCCACGGCCAGGCTACGGCTCGATCCTGGCTCTACCGTCAGGTCTGGCGACCAGCTGACAGAGGGGTCCATCAATCCCAACCGGCTGTTGCGGATCCTGGGGCGTGAAGCGGCGCAGGTCTACCTGTTACAAGAGATCCAGCAGGTGTACCGGAGCCAGGGCGTGCTCATCAACGACAAGCACATCGAAGCCATCATCCGCCAGATGACCAATCGCGTGCGCGTGGTCCAGTCGGGAGACACCGAGCTCCTGCCGGGCGAGTTGGTCAATCGCCTGGTCTTCCAGGACATCAACGAAGAAGTCGTCCGGGCCGGTGGCCAGAGGGCGACGGCGCGGCCGACACTCCTGGGCATCACCAAGGCAGCCTTGAATACCGAGAGCTTCCTGTCGGGGGCCTCCTTCCAGCACACCATCAACGTACTGGCTCAGGCGGCCATCGAGGGCAAGGTCGACGGGCTCTATGGGCTCAAGGAGAACGTGATCATTGGCAAGCTGATCCCGGCAGGGACCGGCTACCGGCGATCCCGTGAGAGAGCGGCATCTGCCGTGACCGAGGAAGCTGTCCCGGCACCGCTCCCATCCGCTGCCGACTAGGCAGGGTTCCTGAAGCCAACGCCAGGCCGCAAGCGCGGCCATGGCTGCACCGGTGGATTGTCAAAAAAGCGACGTGGAGATCATCCACGTCGCTTTTTGAATGACTTGAACCTGGTAGCGCGATATCAGCGCTTGCCCAGGAGTTCGACCGCCAGCCGGGCGTAGACCCGCGCGGCGTCTACGACGTCATTGAGGCGGATCTGTTCGTCTCGAGTGTGGGCGTATTGCTCTTCGCCGGGTCCCAGGCCTATGGTGGGGATATTGGCTACCCCAGCGGTGTAGGTGCCGTCCGTGGAGAAGGACCAGCGTCCGAGCCGCGGCCGGTCGCCCAAGGTCTCGCGGACGCAGCGCACGGTTGCCTGCACCAGGGGGTGATCTTCGGGCATGACCCAGGCTGGAAAGGCGTTCCTGGCCCGGCACTCGTAGCCCGTATAGCTGGTGGCCTGATACTCGGTGACCACAACCTCGGCACCTACCTCTTCGGTGTTGATGATGTTCTGGATCTCGGCCAGGGCTTTGCGCTCCGTTTCCCCCAGGGTCAGCCGCCGGTCGATGTAGAACGTGCAGCAATCGGGGACGGCGTTGCGGCTGGCGGCGTGGCTCTCGATTTCGGTGACGGCGATGGTTCCCTGGCCCAGAAACTCGTCTGTGGCCAGCCTGGGGGCCAGCAGTTCTATGCCAAAGATCAGGCGGGCAGCGTTGTGGATCGCGTTGTCGCCCAGGGATGGAGCAGAGGCATGGGCCGCTTTGCCCCAAACATCCACCCGCATCTCCAACCGGCCCCGGTGACCGAGGCGCACCTGCAGGTTGCTCGGTTCACCGAGGACGACATAGTCAGGGCGGATGCCCTCCTCTTCCACGAGGACGCGCATGGCCAGTCCCTCACAAGGCTCTTCCTGGACCACAGCAACCACGTAGAGATCGCCGTTGAGCTCGATGCGCGCGTCCTTGAGGGCGTTTACGGCATAAACCATCGCCGCCAGCCCACCTTTCATGTCACACGACCCACGCCCATAGAGGATGCCATCTTCGATCACTGCCTCGTACGGGGGGTGGGGCCAGCGAGCCGGTCCCCCCAGGTCCACGGTATCCATGTGGCCGTTGAGGAGCAGTTTAGGCCCACCGCCCTGGCCGACACGCCCGATCACATTGCCGATGCGGTCGGTCCAGACATCGGCAAACCCCACGCGGCGCATCTCGTCCGCCACCCGTTTTGCCACGCCCTCTTCGTGGGTCGACAGACTGGGGATCCGCACCAGGTCCTGCAAGAAGCCGGCCATGGCCTTGGCTTGGTCTGCCCGAAAGGGGATATTCACGGCTGGGCCTCCACTGTGAGTTGTACCTCCTGCATTTGGGCTGGCACTCGGATGGGCCAACCCGCCAATGACTCGATGGCTCGTTAGCGGTATTGTATGCCAACCTGCAGGCGGTGTCAAGCATACTCTGCCGCGTCGCCGGTGGGCTTTGCCAGGAAGGGTCAGGGGTGGTATACTTGACCGCGTTTGCCCAATTTGGAGGCCTATTTGTCTGTGCTCAGTGTGATCTATATGGCAGCAGCGCTCCTGGTGGCTGTGTACGGAGGCAATGCCCTGTTGCTTTCCGTGCTCTACCTGCGCCGGCGCGGAAAAGGCCCAGTGGAGCCGTCGCTGGTCGATTGGCCACGGGTCACTGTGCAACTGCCTATCTATAACGAGATGTACGTGATCAAGCGGCTGGTCCGTGCTGTGGCTCAGCTAGAATATCCGCGGGACAGGCTCCAGATCCAGGTCCTCGATGATTCCACCGACGAGAGCACCTGGCTGGCGCGCGCCCTGGTCGATCACTACCGGCAACAGGGATTGGACATCGTGCTCGTCCATCGTCGAGAGCGGCAGGGGTTCAAGGCGGGAGCCCTGGCAAATGGTATGACGACGGCCAGGGGGGAGTTCATCGCCATCCTGGACGCAGATTTCGTCCCGGCGCCCGATTTCTTGAAGCGAACGGTCGCCCATTTGGTGGCTGATCCGCGCCTGGGTTTTGTCCAAACACGCTGGAGCTACCTGAACGCGGACTATTCGTCGCTGACGCTGGCCCAGACCATCGCCCTGGACGGCCACTTTGTGGTGGAGCACCTGGCCCGGAATCGCAATGGGCTGCTGATGAACTTTAATGGCACGGCTGGCGTGTGGCGCACAGAGGCCATCAAAGACGCAGGTGGCTGGCAGAGCGATACGCTGACCGAGGATGTGGACCTGAGCTTCCGCGCCCAACTGGCCGGCTGGCAGGCCCGCTATCTGCCCGAGGTCGAGGCACCGGCTGAACTGCCCCCGCAGATGGCTGCCTTCAAGCGCCAGCAGGCGCGGTGGGCCACCGGTGCAGCCCAGTGCCTGGTCAAGCTGGCAGGTCCCCTACTGCGCGGTGAGTCTGCGGCCCGGTCCGAGGGAGGGCAAACCCAGCGGGCCGTGCCCAGCCTTTCGTGGCCCGTACGCCTGGAGGGCCTGCTGCACCTGAGTGTGTGGATAGCGCACCCCATGTCGCTGGTATTGCTCTTATTGCTCGTCCCCATGCTCCTGGGCCAGATCCCCGTGACTCTAAACCTGACCATGTTCTGGCTCATGGCTCTGGGGCCGATCTTTGCCTATGCCCTGTCCCAGCGGCACCTCCATGCGGATTGGAAGCGGCGCATGATCGCTTCGATGCCGGTTCTGGCCCTCATCGGCACCGGACTGGCTCTGTCGAACACTGTAGCCATTGCCCGCGGCCTGCTTGCCCGTAACCGGACCTTCCAGAGGACGCCCAAATTCCACATCGAAGGCCGGGGCGACCGGTGGGCGGGCAATCGTTACGCCCTCTCCTTTGAGTGGACCGTCGTCGGCGAGCTACTCCTGGCGCTCTATGCCCTGGGCGCCGTGGTGGTTGCTGTGGTTGCCGGCAATTACTTTGCCGTGCCTTTCCTTTTGCTGTACGTGGGCGGATATGGCTACGTCGGGCTGTATGGCTTGCGGGATGCCTGGGCGGGCAAGCAGGCGCGCCCGCGGGTGCGCCAGAAGCCGATGGCGGCCGATTCGCAGGCCAAATGAAGGGTTTCTCGTCATCGACCCCCTGTTGAGCGCCCGGCGGGACATCTTTTTCACGGCCCATCCACTTTGTGGTATAATAGCTCCGGAGATTACATGACACCAATGATGAATTTAATCCTGATCCGCCACGCGCTGAACGATTGGGTGGGCGAGAAGCTGGCGGGTTGGACGCCTGCTGTCCATCTGAATGAGGAAGGTCGTGCCCAGGCGGTTACTCTGGCACAGCGGCTAGCCGGCGTGCCGCTGGCTGCAATCTATAGCAGCCCGCTAGAACGCGCCGTGGAGACAGGGCAGCCGTTGGCTGATGCCCATGGACTGGAGCTCCGATTACGCGAGGGCCTGGGTGAGACCCGCTTTGGTGAGTGGACGGGGCGCAGCCTGGAAGAGTTAAAGAAAGAGGAGTTGTGGCCGGTAGTCCAGGTGTACCCTGGCGGGGCCCGGTTTCCGGGGGGCGAGTCTCTGCGCGAGGTGCAAGCGCGCCTGGTTGCAGAACTGGACAGCATTCGCGATGCCCATCCGGATCAGACAGTGGCGGTCGTGTCTCACTCGGATCCCATCAAATTGGCGGTGGCCCATTACCTCGGCTTGCCCTTGGATCTCTTTCAGCGGCTGAGCATCAGCCCTGCCTCTATAACTGTGTTCGCCTTTGCACGCTTTGGTCCGCGCCTGGTGGTGATGAACCACATAGACCCCTTGCCTTCCTTCAAAATTGAGGAGGAAAAGGAGGCGCCAGAGGAGCAGGAGGAGCAGTAACCATGCCCTACCAGGTCATCGAGTTAAAGCCAGTAGACCGGATCACCGCGGATGCCATCGGCGAGCCCGGTAGCCGCGTGTTCTACCTCCAGGGGCGCAAGGGGAACCGCTTGGTCACGCTCATCTGCGAAAAAGAACACGTGGCAGGCCTGGCGGCAGCCATCGACCAGGTCTTGCTGTCCCTGGCAGATGGTGATGCCGGCGCGGTGGTGGCACCGGATCCTGTGATCGAGGGGGGCATGGACCTGGAATATCCGCTGGATCCCGTCTTCCGTGTTGGGGAGGTGAACCTCGGATATGACCAGGTGAGCGAGACTCTGGTCATCATCGCCTACGAACTGCTGCCCGAGGATGAGGATGCGCCGCCCTCTGTCGTCCGTTTCTGGGCAAGTCCAGCCCAGATGCGCGCGTTTAGCATGCATGGCCAGGAGGTCGTAGCCGCCGGGCGACCGATCTGTGCCATGTGTGGAGAACCGATCGACCCGGAGGGGCACTTCTGTCCACGCAGGAACGGCCATCGGCAGTGAATGATGACCAAGACCAGGCCTTCGCGCCAACGCTGGAGCGTATCCTGCGCCTCCTTTCAGAGGGGGAGATCGAGATTGAGGGCCTGATCCCTTGGAGCTCCAATGCAACCCTCCTGGTGACCGTCCACGACGACGAGTTCTCCACCCTGGCTGTCTACAAGCCACAGCGCGGCGAGCGTCCGCTGTGGGATTTTCCCTTCGGCTCCCTGGGCATGCGCGAGGTGGCAGCCTATCTTATATCTGAGGCGTTGGGATGGAGACTTGTCCCTCCAACCATATTGCGCCAGGGTCCCCGGGGATTGGGTTCGGTGCAGCTTTTTGTCCACGCGCCGGAGGAGGCCCATTTCTTTGCCATCCAGGAGGAGGCTGGCTACCGTGAGGATCTGCAGCGGCTGGCAACCTTTGACGCTGTCGTGAACAACGCCGACCGCAAGGCTGGACACTGCCTCGTCGACCAGGAAGGGCAGCTGTGGGCGATTGACAACTCGCTGACCTTCCATCTGGAACCAAAGCTGCGGACTGTCATATGGGATTTTGCCGGCCAACCGCTGCCGGAACAGATTTTGGCCGACCTGCGGCGTTTGCAGGGGGCCCTGGGCGACGGCACTTCCCTGTCCAGGGCTCTAGAGCAGCTCTTGAGCAAAGGGGAGTTGGCTGCGCTGCGCCGCCGGCTGGAGGGGCTCATCCGTGCGGAGTGTTTCCCCGAGCCGGGGCCCGGTCGCTCTGTCCCCTGGCCCCTGATCTGAGTCGTGGCCTCGGAGTTATGCGCCAAGAGCCGCTGGGCCACGCGGGGCCCACATGGGAAGGGTTTGTATGAGCGAGAACGTTGTTCGCGACCTGGGAGATGGTCTCGCCCTCCGGCGGGCGACGGTGAGGGACACTGAGGGCCTGGTCGCGTTCCATGCCGATATACATCGCGATCCCGGCATGGAAGAGCCAGAGCAGTACGTCGCCGCCTGGGTGCGCGACCTGATGGAGCGCCCTCACCCCACGTTTCAGCCCAGCGACTTTACGATTGTCGAGCACAGTGCGACTGGCGAAATCGTTTCGTCCTTGTGCCTGATCTCCCAGACCTGGGCTTACGAGGGCATTGAGTTCGGCGTAGGCCGGCCAGAGCTGGTTGGCACCCGGCCCGATTACCGACGGAGAGGGCTGGTGCGCGCCCAGATGGAGCTCATCCACCAGTGGAGCGCGGAGCGCGGCGAGAGGCTACAGGCCATCACAGGCATCCCCTACTATTACCGCCAGTTTGGCTACGAAATGACAATGACCCTCGGCGGAGGACGGGGCGGCTCTGGCAGCTCTGTGCCCAAGCTGAAGGAGGGTGAGGCCGAGCCATACCGCCTGCGGCTGGCGAAAGAGGAGGACCTGGGTCTCATCGCCCAGGTCTATCGGGAGGGAGCAGCCCGTTGGCCGGTGGTGTGCGTGCGCGACGCAGCGCTATGGCGCCATGAGCTCAACGGTATGAGTGATAAGAACGTCAACCGCCGGGACCTGTGCATCATCGAGACGGCCGAGGGAGAGCCGGTGGGCTTTGTCAACCGCAGCCCCAGGCTGTGGCGGGGGCGGGTCGGGATAGGGGCATACGAACTCACGCCGGGTGTTTCCTGGCTCGATGTCACCCCGTCAGTCATGCGCCACCTGTGGTCACACGGCGAAGCTTTGGCGGCCGGGGATCCAGAGCAGACGATGGAGACCTTTGGTTTCTGGCTGGGGACCGAGCATCCCGCCTTGGAGTTGTTCAAACGACGCTTGCCCCAGATCTTGAAACCGTACGCCTGGTATCTTAGGGTCCCCGATCTCGCTGGCTTCCTGCAGCTTGTCAGCCCGGCCCTGGAAGAGCGGCTGGCAGCGTCACTGCTCAGCGGCCATACAGGCGAGCTCAAAATCAGCTTCTACCAGGGGGGCCTGTGGCTGCGCTTTGAGGCGGGGCGCGTGACGGGGGTCGAGCCGTGGCAGCCCACCCGTGAGGCGGAAGGCGAGGCGGGTTTTCCAGGCTTGACCTTCCTGCAGTTGGTCTTTGGCTACCGGACGGTGCAAGAGCTGCAGGATGCCTTTCCCGATTGCTGGACGGCAAACGATGGCGCACAGGTGCTGTTGGACGTTCTCTTTCCCCAGCAAGCCTCCGATGTCTGGCCGATCTCCTGAGTGTGCTGCCGGGGAGATCCAGGCCCCGACGGTTGCATCGCCGGGGTGGGCTTGGTATAATGATTCGGGCTTCTGCAACGCAGCAAGATGGTGGGCGGCAGTGACGGAAGCTTTTCCAAGGACGGTCTACTCCATGCCAGAAAAGGATAACCATGAACAACCTGTCATATGAGCAAACCCGGTGGTCCCTGGACGATCTGCTGCCAGACACCGAAGGCCCAGAACTGGAACGGGTAATGGAGGAACTGGAAGGTGCGGTGGTGGAACTGGAAGCCGGCCGCGACCAGCTCTCGCCAGACCTGGCCGAGGACGAGTTCCGGCGGCTTATGGCCTTGGTCGAAAGAATCACCGCGCTCTCGAGCCGGCTGGAGGCCTATGGCTACCTGTGGTATACAGAGGATACCCAGGACGAGGATGCCCTCGCCTTTCGGGGGCGAATGGACCGGGTCTTGACCGATGTACGAAACCGGACGCTGTTCTTCAGCCTCTGGTGGAAGGGGCTGGAGGACGAACCGGCTGAGCGATTGCTGGCTCTCAGTGGCGACAATCGATACTACCTCGAGTCATTGCGGCGCTTCAAGCCCCACACACTGTCAGAGCCGGAGGAACAGATCATCAATCTCAAGGACATCAACGGTGTCCACGGCCTGGTCACAGTGTACGAGATGATCACCAACGCCTTCACCTTTGAGGTCGAGCTCGACGGTGAACTGAAGAAGCTGAACCGGTCTGAGCTGATGGTCTACGCCCGCGATCCCCGGCCTGAAGTCCGGGCCGCGATCTACCAGGAGCTGTACCGGGTGTACGAAGAGGAAAGGGGGGTCCTGGGGCAGATCTACCAGTATGTCGTGCGTGACTGGGCCAGTGAGAACCTCCAGCTGCGCCAGCACGCGTCGCCCATTTCGGTCCAGAACCTGGCCAATGACCTGCCTGATGCCGTGGTCGATACGTTGCTGGAGGTCTGCCGCGAGAACGCGACCGTGTTCCAGCGTTACTTCCGGCTGAAGGCGGGCTGGTTGGGCCTGGAAAAGCTACGCCGCTACGACATCTATGCGCCGTTGAGCGCCTCGGACAAGCGATATGCCTATGATGAGGCGGCAACGATGGTCTTGGAAAGCATGCGACGTTTCTCACCGGTACTCGCCGGGCACGCTCAACGGGTCTTTGAAGACAACCACATCGATTCCGAGATCCGGCCGCGCAAGGACAGCGGTGCTTTCTGCTACGGCCCGCTGCCCGGCCTTACGCCGTGGGTATTGCTCAACTACACCGGCCAGATCAGCGAGGTGTCGACGATGGCCCATGAATTGGGGCATGCCATCCACTCCCTCATGGCAGCCGAGCACTCGCCCCTGACCTTCCACTCGTCTCTGCCGCTGGCCGAGACGGCGTCGGTCTTTTCGGAGATATTACTCCTGGAGCGTTTGCTGGCGGAGGAAGCCGACCCGGCTGTGCGGCGGGATCTATTGGCTCGTTTCGTGGACGATGCCTATGCGACGGTCATGCGCCAGGCCTTTTTTGTCCTATTCGAGCGGGAGGCTCACGAACTGGTACCGGAGGGCCGGACCACTGGCTATCTGGCCCAGCGCTACCTGGAGAACCTACACGCGCAGTTTGGCGGCGCCCTGGAGGTGAGTGACGAGTTCGGCTGGGAATGGCTGTCGATCCCGCATATATACCACACGCCGTTCTATTGTTACGCCTACAGCTTTGGCCAGCTCTTGGTCCTGGCACTCTACCGCCGCTACCAGGAGATGGGTGAAGCCTTTGTGCCCCAATATCTCAGGATCCTGAGCTACGGGGGCTCCGAAGCCCCGGCAGAGATCCTGGCCGAGGCAGGCATTGACGTCGCGTCGGCCGAGTTCTGGCAGGGGGGTTTTGATGTC